>JANMQZ010000071.1:0-8710 GCA_031370755.1 Actinomycetes bacterium | reverse complement strand
CGTGAGTGTGCAGTCGTTTGCGATCGCGGCGAGCGTCGACGGGGCGATTGCCGCGCTAGTGGCCGGCGCCCGCCCGGTCGCGGGAGGCACCGACCTCGTGGTCGGTGCGCGTCAGGGAAAGGCGCCGCTGCCGGAGAGCATCGTCGCGATCGATCGGCTCGCGGAGCTGCGGGGGGTTCGAGAGCTCGGCGGTGGGCTCGAGCTCGGCGCGCTGGCGACGCACGCCGACATCGTGTCGAGCGCGGTCGTGCTCCAGCGCTACACAGCGCTCGCCGATGCATCCGCCATAGTCGGCTCGCACGCGACGCGCGCCCACGGCACGATCGGCGGCAACGTGATGAACGCGTCGCCCGCGATGGAGACGGGCGGGCCGCTGATCTGTCTGGGAGCGAGCGCGGTGCTCCGCTCCGCGACAGGCGAGCGGAGCGTGCCCGTCGAGGAGCTGTTCACTGCGCCCGGCCGCACCAGCGCCGAGCCGGGCGAGCTACTCATCCGGATCGAGCTGCCGGCGCAAGCGGCCGGCACGGGCAGTTGCTATCTCCGGCTTGAGTACCGCCGCCAGATGGAGATCGCGGTCGTCGGCGCAACCGCAGCCGTCGTTCTCGACGGAGGCGTCGTGACCGCTGGGCGGATCGCGATCACCGCGCTGGCGCCGACGATCAGGCGGGTGCCCGAAGCCGAGGCAGCGCTTGTGGGCTCGGACGGCGGCGCGGACGCTACCGCGGCTGCGGCCGCCGCCGCCGCAGCTGCAGCTCTGCCGATCTCCGACGTGCGCGCCTCCGCGAGCTATCGCCGGGCGATGACCGCGGTGATCGCACGCCGCGCGATCGAGGTCGCCGTCGCACGTGCGCGCGGCGAGCACGTCCCCGTCCCCGCCAGCACTGCATCGCACGGAGGCTCCGCGTGAAGGTTCCCGCCACACTCTCGGTTAACGGCGTTGCCTACCCGGTCGAGATCGATCCGGGAACGAGCCTCCTGGACGCCGTCCGTTACGCGGTCGGCCTCACTGGGTCGAAGGAGGGCTGCGACGACTCGGAGTGTGGCGCGTGCATGATGCTTCTCGACGGTCGGCCGGTGAACTCCTGCTCCTATCTCGCGCTGCAGGCGGAGGGCCGCGAGGTCACGACGGTGGAGGGGCTGGCGGAGAACGGCGAGCTCGCTCCGCTGCAGCAGGCATTCCTCGCCGCGGGCGGAGTGCAATGCGGCTTCTGCACGCCAGGCATGCTTATCTCGGCGACGGCGCTGCTCGCGGCGACACCGTCGCCGAGCGAGGAGGAGGTGCGCATCGCTCTGGCCGGCAACCTCTGCCGGTGCACCGGTTACGACGGCATCGTCAAGGCCGTGCTCTCGGTCGCGGGCTAGGAGCGCACTCGCCTGGACCAGCGTTCTCAAATGACGCCAGAGGCTGGCGACCTTAGGACGCTCCGCGTCCTAAGGTCGAATGCCGCCGCTCGGTTGCGCCAGCGTCCCGGAACGACGCCGGACGCGGCATTCCAGGATGACGCCAGAGCGACGGCTTCTACGGCCTCCGAACGGCGGCATCCGCGTTGCTGTCGCGACCGACGCGATCGACGTTGACTGGGCACCCGACTCGCGAAGGCTCGTCTTCGTCCGCCCAAGCGATGGCTCGATCCGTACGATCGGCGTCAACGGAGATGGCGAGACCGTGGTCGCGCCCGCAGGCTCCCAAACAACGTGTCTCTTGCTCGAGTGCGGTCTTGCCTGGTCGCCCAACGGACAGTTCATCGCGTATTCAGATGGCTCGGACATCTGGACAGTGCACGTAGGACGCCACGGTGAGCCGCTTGAAGCACCCACCCTTGTTTCGGCGGGCGCGCCGTTCTTCCAGACGCAACTGACATGGTCCAGCAACAGCAGAGCCATCGCGTTCAATTCCGACCGCTCGGACGACAGTGGCTTCGCACTTTGGAGCGTCGCCGCTAACGGCGGAACGCCGACGCGGATCGAGGGAACCACCTCGTTGTTCAATTTCGATCCCAACATCCACCGGGGTGGCGGCGCGATCGTCTACTCGGGGTCGACAGGGTAAAGCGCCGTTATGAGGATCGGCGCGAGCGCGAGCCACGACACGGCCACGACGTCGAAGTAGGTTGTCGGGAGTACTGCGCGGCCGCGAGGCGGGCGCGCAGTACGTCTTGTGGCCGAGCCTGCGGTCTGCGAGGCTGGCGCTGCGGCTCTGTCGCGAGAGGACGCTTCGATGCCCAAGAGTTGGTTCAGTTTCCGTGTCGCCGGGGCGTCTTCAGTTGCTGGCATCCTTGCACTGACTGTCACCGCTTCTCTGGGCGCGGCGCACGCTATCGGATCCCGTCCGGCGGAGCCGAGGGTCGAGTCGTTGTTGTTTGTTCGCGGCGACTCCATCTATTCGGTGAGGGCCGACGGGTCGAGGGTGCGGCGCCTCGCGCGTGGTAGCGGTCCGGTCTGGTCGC
The DNA here is from genome assembly GCA_031370755.1 of Actinomycetes bacterium. Lineage (GTDB taxonomy): Bacteria > Actinomycetota > Thermoleophilia > Gaiellales > Gaiellaceae > Palsa-739. Next base: position 6,263 of record JANMQZ010000071.1, on the reverse strand, counting down.
CTGACGGCACCAGGTTCGCCTATGAGGCGCAAGCACTTCACGAGTGCGGCGGGGATTGTCTGAAGGTGTTCGTCGCGAATGCGGACGGCACGGCGAAACGACGCGCGACCGACGTGCGGCCGGGGACACTGATCCAGATCCGCCCGGCATGGTCACCGGACGGGACCCAGATTGTCTTTTCAGAGTCGGCCCTCCCGGTTTCATCGTTCGGGCTTGCCGTTGCGACGGTTGGAGGATCGCCCAAATACATCACCGGCGAAGCGACGTCTTGGGATTGGGCGCCTGCCTGGTCGCCCGACGGGAGCTGGATCTGCTTCACACGGGACGATGGGCTTTACCTGGTGACACCCAGGGGAACGAGCACGCACCGCATCATCAAGGGTGCTGCCGACTCACCCGCCTGGTCGCCCGACGGCCAGACGATCCTGTTCACGCGCACCCACGGCGAGCTCTACGGCGTGGCACCGGATGGAACGGCTCTGCTCCGAATCGCAGCCGCCGTCAAGTCCGCCGCGTGGAGCCCGAACGGCATGCGCATCGCTGTCTCGGGCGCCGCCGGAATCTTCACGGTCAATCCAGGCGGCTCCGGGAGGAAGAGGCTGACCGCTGGAAAGCAGGATCGTGACGCCGCCTGGTCGCCGGGCGGGACACTGATCGCTTTCCAACGGCACGCCGACGTTTGGTTGATGAACGCGGATGGGAGCCACCAGCACATCTTGATCCGTAATGGCTCGGCTTCTGCCTGGCAACCGCGGGTCCCGTGATCGACTCGAACCGTCCGCACCCGGAAAGACGGATACTCAACGTCGTCATCACGCGCACCAGGCGAGCATCATCAAAGTTCGATCCCATTGCAGGGCTTGAAGCAGAAGTGTCACCCGGTGCAGCCGGAAGGATCGAGAAGGAGCCGCGCCGACGCGGCTGCGAGCGGGGCGGGCCCGTCGGTGTATCCGATCCGGCGGCCAGAAGACGCAAAGAGGTCGGCGTGCGTTGGGGTGCGTAGGATCGCGGTACCCATGCGCTGACGCCCGTACCACGCTCGCCAAGTCCTAGTGTTGCGGAAGCGGACGAGGCTGCCGACCGAGGAGTGCGTAAACTCGGCGTTGTACTGGCGATGGCGCTGGTCGGTCGCGACCCAGCACTCGCCGGCGCTGTTGCCGTGAATCCAACTATTGCTGTCCTGGGCGTACACATAGCCGACGCGGACGCCCCGCAGGTTGAAGATGAACGTTCTGTCTGTCGCTGCGGCCGTTGTTTGGGTTGCGAGCGCGCAGCAGAGCATCGCGGCGAGCAGGCCAGCCGCGCCATCTGCAATCAAAATTGCATATCCATCAGCGCTCTGTAGTGATCGACGAGCCAATCGCCGTGGCGTTCGTAGAGATTCCAAAGGCGGTCGGGCTCGGCGGCGACGAGCCACGCCCCACGATCGTCGTACATCGAGAGTACGAGTGGGCTCGTCTTGTCGACGAGGTAGACCATGGATCCGACCGAAGGTTCAAGGCCCATGTCCGTGTTAGCGATGAGGCGGAACAGGCTTCGGTAATCGATCGCTCGGAGCTCGACCGCCACGGTCAACCGGCGTGGCGAAAGCCACTCGTCTTCGTTGCCCTCTCCTTCCCCCCAGAAGTCAGCGACCTCACTCACGCCGACGTCGTCTCGCGCCGGGGCGGGTAGCAGCTGCCGCAGAAGGGCGTCGTCCGCAACTCGCCAGCCGAAGTCGTCAGGCGGCAAGGCCTCCAGCGTCGCGTCGTAAGCTCCGACGATGTCCAACCACGAGCGAACCAGGTAGGCATCGAACCAGCCGCGATGGCCGCTTGGAATCGCTTCTTCGAAGATCACAACCGCACGTGAGACCGCCTGCTCGACCCTCCTTCGGCGTTGCGACACCCGACGAGTGCCGACCTCTCCACCCAACTCGAACCGCAGGAATGGAAGCGCCTCGAACCGCGGCGGCGGTAGCGACGCGCCGGGGAAAGACTCCCCGATAAACCTGCTCAACTCCTCTGCGTGGATAGCCACCCACGCGACCGTAGCGCCCTGCGCTAGAAACAGGAAGCTCCCTGAGCGCTGAGGGCACGGCCAACCTCACGCCCGGCCGCAGGACCGCCGAACATCCCAAGATTGGAGCGAAAGTCAGGAAGGCGATTAACAGCCCAAGGCGCCAAGCGGCGCGACGCAATCGACAAGTTGGGGGTCACTAGTTCGAGCCCAGTACCGCCCACCAACGGTGCGTGACTCAAACAGAACAGGCTGTCCCGCCAGCTTCTCCTACACGACGGCGAGCAAGCCGCCGTCGACATAGAGGATCTGCCCGTTCACGAAGTCGGACGCGGCCGACGCGAGGAAGACGACGGCGCCGCCGAGCTCCGACGGCTCGCCCCAGCGTCCCGCGGGAACGCGCGCGCGAAGCCACGCGTCGAACTCCGGATCCTCCTGGAGCGCGGTGTTCAACTCGGTGCGGAAGTAGCCGGGGCCGATGCCGTTCGCCTGGATGCCGTGGCGCGCCCAGTCCGCGCACATCGCGCGCGTCAGCATCTTCAATGCCCCCTTTGACGCGGTGTACGGACCGATCGTCTCGCGGCCGACCTCGCTCGTCACCGAGCAGGTGTTGACGATCTTGCCGCGCCCGCGCGCGATCATCTGCGGCGCGACGGCGCGGGCGACGAGGAAGGCGCTCGTTAGGTTCACCTCGATGATCTGCTGCCACTCCGCGAGCGAGAACTGCTCGAGCGGGCGCCGCATCTGCATCCCTGCATTGTTGACGAGGACGTCGATCTCGCCCAGGGCGGCGACGCCGGCCGAGATCGGGGCCTCGTCGGTGACGTCGAACGGCGCCGCGAACGCGCCGTCGATCCCGGCGGCCACAGCCTCGCACGTCTCGCGCGTGCGCCCGTTGATCGCGACGCGCGCACCGGCGCCGGCGAGCGCGCGTGCGAACGAGAGCCCGAGGCCGCGCGTCGACCCGGTGACGAGCGCGGTGCGACCGGTCAGGTCGAAGAACGCGTTCATCCCGGGATGACGGGAAGCAGCACGTGCGACGGATACACGTCGGTGTGCAGCACCGTCTGCTCGGCGACGACCATCCGCGTCGACGTCCCGACGTCCTCGCCGTTGTTCAGGTTCCGCGAGAAGCGCGGGAAGCTCGAGCTCGTGACGTCGAGCCGCACCCGGTGTCCCTCCTTGAAGACGATGGCCGCCGGGTAGCAGCGGATCCGGTACTCCGCGACCTCGTTCGGCTCGAGTAGCTCCGTCGAGTCGCCCTCGTTCGAGTTCCGGTAGCGCGCGCGGAGGATGCCCTCGGTGACGAAGATCGAGCGCCCGTCGGGATGGACGTCGCACAGGCGCACGATGAAGTCGGTGTCCTTCGCACTCGACGCGGCGTACAGCACCATCTCGACCGGGCCGATCACCTCCAGGTCGCGCTCGAGCGGCTCGCTCGTGTAGACGAGCATGGAGTCGCGCCGCTCGAGGTCGCGCTGGTCGATCGGCCCGGGCCGGACCGGCGTCTCGGCGCCCTGCGTCATCGTCAGAACCGAGTTGACGCCGCCGATCGTCGGCACCGGATCCGCCGGGTCGTAGGAGTAGCGGTCGGCCGGTTCGTCGGAGCGCGGCACGTCGCGGCCGAGGACGCCGCCGCTGCGGAGGTACCACGGGCTGAACTCGGTTCGCGTGAGCGGCCACTCGTGCTCGCCTCGCCACTCGTTCGCGCCGAGAACGAAGAGCTCGAGCGCCGGGCGCGTATCCCAGTCGTTCGACTCCTCCTTGAGAAAGCGGTCGTAGAACACGAGCTCATGGTCGCGGATGACCGTCACCGCTGCCGACAGGTCGACGTCGCCGCGGAAGTCCTCGACGTCCTCCTCGTGCGACCAGGGGCCCATCAGCACGCGGTTCGGGAGCCGCTCGCCGATCTGCGCGAAGCTGCGCAGGTGCGACCCCGAGTACGGGTCGAACCAGCCTCCCTGCTGGAAGATCGGCACGTCGACCTTCTCGGGGCGGTGCCGGTACTGGTGCCAGTACTCGTCGTTTTCCTGGTGCTCCCACCAGAGCCGCCAGTAGTCGACCTTCCGTCCGATCGTCACCTCGTCGAGCTCGATGAGCGGCAGGTGGCCGAAGACCCGGTCGTTCAGCACGATGTCGCGCGCACTCGGGCCGGTGATTAGGCTCATCGCGCTCGACCAGAGCGCGGCGGCGCCGAGCGTCAGCGCGAGCTGGAACGCGCCGCCCGTCCAGTAGCCGTCCCAGAAGTAGTCATCGTGGATGACCTGCGGCGCGATGCAGACGAGATTCGGATGGCCGAGGTGCGCGAGCTGCCACTGCACGAGCCCGCCGTAGCTCCGCCCCCACGTGCCGACGCGGCCGTTCGACCATTGCTCGCCGGCCGCCCAGGTGACGGTGTCGTGGGCGTCCTGCCCGTCGTACTCCCAGGCCGTGAAGTGCCCGTCCGACTCGTACCGGCCGCGCACGTCGACGACGACCGCGGCGTAGCCGCGCAGCGCGAACCAGATGCCCCACGAGATAAAGCGCTCGCGGGTCGACTCGTACGGCGTCCACTGCACGATCGTCGGCAGCGACGACGCGCCGAGCGGCAGGTAGACGTCGGCCGAGAGCGAGATGCCGTCGCGCATCGGCACGCGCTGGTCGTGCAGAAGGCGGACGTCGGGCTCAGGCACCGTGCGGGCTCTTGAACGGCTCCGGGATCAACGTCCCCGCGAAGTGGCAGGCGGCGAGGTGGCCGTCGCCGTGCTGCTCGAGCGGCGGCTCGACCTCGGCGCAGATCGGCTGCGCAAGCGGGCACCGCGTCCGGAACCGACAGCCGCTCGGAGGGTTCATCGGGCTCGGGACGTCGCCGGACAGCACGATCCGCTTGCGCTTCGCCCCCACGACCGGCGTCGGGATCGCCGAGAGCAGCGCCTGCGTGTACGGATGCAGTGGCTTCACGAACAGATCGGCCGCGTTCGCGAACTCGACGATCTTGCCGAGGTACATGACCGCGATGCGGTCGGAGATGTAGCCGACGACCGCGAGGTCGTGCGCCACGAAGACGTACGTCAACCCGAAGTCCTGCTTGAGCTCGACGAGCAGGTTCAGCACCTGCGACTGGATCGACACGTCGAGCGCGGACACCGGCTCGTCGGCGACGATCAGCTTCGGCTGCAGCACGAGCGCGCGCGCAATCCCGATCCGCTGGCGCTGGCCACCGCTGAACTGGTGCGCGTACCGGCCGAGCGTGTACGACGGCAGGCCCACGCGCTCCAGCGTCTCCTCCACCCGCGCGCGGCGCGCGCTGCGCTTGACTCCGTGAACCGCAAGACCTTCGCCGACGAGCTCACGCACCTTCATGCGCGGGTCGAGCGAGCCGACCGAGTCCTGAAAGATGATCTGCATGTCGCTGCGCGCACGCTTCAACTCGCGGCGCGACAGCGTCGTCAGGTCGGTTCCCTCGAAGAGGATCTCTCCTGCCGTCGGCTCGAGCAGACGCAGCAGTGTCCGTCCGAGCGTCGACTTTCCGCACCCGGACTCACCGACGAGGCCGACGGTCTCGCCGGCGCGCACCTGGAGGTCGACACCGTCGACGGCCTGCACGTGCGCGACCGTGCGGCGCAGCACCCCCCGTCGCACCGGGAAGTACTTCTTGACGCCGCGCGCTTCGAGCAGGAACGTCTCGTCGCTCACGGCGCCTCGACCGACGCGGGAGCAGCGGCGCGACGGCCTTGCTCGCAGAGCCAGCAGGCGGACTCCTGCCGGTCGACCGGGAAGAGCGGCGGATGCTCCTCAGCGCATTTCGCGAACGCGTAGTCGCAACGCGGCTCGAAGCGGCAGCCCTGCGGCCAGTCGAGCGGGCTCGGCACCGTGCCGCGGATGACGCGAAGCTTCTCCGCCTGCGTCATGCCGAGCAGCGGGATCGACTGGAGGAGCGCCTCGGTGTACGGATGCTGCGGCGTGCCGAAGACCTCGTCGACCGGGCCACGCTCGACCACGCGCCCTGCGTACATGACGACGACGTCGTCGCACATCTCGGCCACGACGCCGAGATCGTGGGTGATGAGCATCATCGACATGCCGAGCCGCTCGCGGAGGTCGGTCATCAACTCGAGGATCTGGGCCTGGATCGTCACGTCGAGCGCCGTCGTCGGCTCGTCGGCGATCAAGAGCTTCGGATTACAGGCGAGCGCGATCCCGATCATCACGCGCTGCCGCATGCCTCCGGACAGCTGATGTGGGTAGTCCTTGGCGCGCCTCTCCGCCTCCGGGATGCCCACGAG
>JANMQZ010000065.1:0-2714 GCA_031370755.1 Actinomycetes bacterium | reverse complement strand
ATCTGCTTCTCGCCCGTCGAGAGACCCTTCTCGTGATCGCGCAGGGAAAGGTTGCGCACAACCTCGGCAAGCTCCAGCACGTCGCCTGTCTTCATCTTGTCCCGGTTGTGCTTGAAGCGGCGGTTCCAGTTCTTGGGCATTTCGGTCGAGCCGCCCGTCAGCGCCTTCAGCACAACGCCGACTTCCTTCTCGCCGATGACCCGCCTGAGGCCGACCTGGTCGGCGTTCTCGCACGGGACCTGCACGGTCATGTCGTTGTGCAGGATCTTGATCGTCAGGTAGTCGCGCTTCTGTCCCAGGACCTCGCGCGACTCCTTCTTGACCACCGTCCCGGCACCGTGGTGCGGATACACCACCTTGTCGCCGACCTTGTACAAGCCGGTCCTCCCCTCTCGCTCGACGCTTTTCCGCCAAAAGAGCCGGCGCGAGGGGCGCCGGCCCAAGAAACGCCATTCTAGCAAAAAAGCCTTGGAAACGCGAAGGTTTTGGGCTTTTTGCCCTAAAGCTGGAGATAGCGGTCGACGAGATTGTGCTCCTGGAGCCGCCGCAGCCCCTCCCGGATCTCGCGCGCTCTGACGGCGCCGACGCCCTCCACGGCTTCGAGATCGCGCTGTGAGGCCCGGACGACCGTGTCGAGCGAGCCGAAGTCGGCGACGACCCGGCGGACGACCATGTCCGGCACCCGCGGGATGTGCGAGAGGACGCGGTAGCCGCGCGGCTGCACCGACGTGTCGAGCGGGCTCGAGCCTCGGGGGTAGCCGAGCAGCTCGACGAGCCGGTCGAACTCGAGCAGATCCTGGTAGCGGAGGGCGCGCAGGCCCTCGAGCGCGATCGTCGCCTCGGCGTCGGCCGACACGGCGTGGTAGTCGCGGACGATCGCGTCGCGGTCGGCCGGGACGTTGCCCACAAGCTCCTCCAGCTGGAGGCGGATGAGCCGGCCTTCGCTCCCGAGCTCGACGCAGTCGCGCTTGATCCGCTCGGCCATGCGCGAGGTCATCTCGGCGCGCTGAAGCGTGACGAGCACGTCGTCGAGGACGACGGCGTTCTGGAACTCGAGCGCCGTGAGCCGCGTCAGCACCTGCTCGAGCCGCTGCCGGTAGGTCTCAAGCGTCCCGAGCGCCTGATTCGTCTTCGCGAGGACGTCGGCGACCGGGTCGAGCTGGTAGCGCCCCGGGCCGACGAAGACCGTGACCGTCTCGCGCTGCTGCGAGACCGAGACGACGAGCGCACCGGTCTGCTTCGCAACGCGCTCAGCGGTGCGGTGGCGGGTGCCCGTCTCCTCCGACGGGATCGTCGAGTCGGGCATCAGCTGCACGTTCGCCCAGGCGAGCCGTTTGATCGCAGCGTCGACGATGATCGCCCCGTCCATCTTCGCGAGCTCGTAGAGGAGCTGCGGCCGGAACGGCGCGTCGAGGCGGATGCCGCCCGAGTAGAGAAACGACAGCTCGGCCGGGTCGCCGATCACGATCAGGGCGCCCTCGTGCGAGCGGATGACGTCGTCGACCGCCTGCCGGATCGGCGTGCCGGGCGCGATCGTCTCGATCGCGGCGAGCAGGTTCGGGTCGCGGCGCGGGTCGTCGTCGGAGGGCGAGCGCGTGAAGCCGAGCTCTGCGCTCAGCCGCTCAGGCTTCTCCTTCGGATCGTTCGGCATCGAGTCCGGCCTTTATCGCCTGGCGCAGGGTCTCCGCCTGCACGACCCTCAGTGTGCCACGACTCGGAGTGCCTTCCGGGGCGACGACGGCCGCGAGCCCGAGCTTGGCGCACTCCTCGAGGCGCCGGTCGGCCTGCGTGGCCTCGCGCAGCCGCCCGGTGAGGCCGATCTCGCCGAAGCAGGCCGTCCGCGCGCGAACCGGCCGGCGTCCGGCCGCCGAGGCGATCGCGAGCGCGACCGCGAGGTCGGCACCCGGCTCGTCGATCCGCACGCCGCCGGCGACGTTGACGAAGACGTCGGCCTGGCCGAGCGCGATGCCGGCATGGCGGGCGAGGACGGCGACGATCATCGCGAGCCGCTTCGGGTCGACACCGGTCGCGACGCGCCTTGGCATCGCGAGATCGCTCTGTGCGACGAGCGCCTGGATCTCGAGCAGGATCGGCCGCGTGCCTTCGAGCGCGCAGGCGACGGCGGCGCCGGGCTCGCCGTCGACCGTGCGGCCGAACACCTCCGACGGGTCGGGCACGCCGACGAGCCCCACGCCGGTCATCTCGAAGACGCCGATCTCGTTCGTCGAGCCGAAGCGGTTCTTCACGGCGCGCAGCACGCGGTGCGCGCGGTAGCGGTCGCCCTCGAACTGGAGCACGCAGTCGACGAGATGCTCGAGCACGCGTGGGCCGGCGACGGAGCCGTCCTTCGTCACGTGCCCGACGAGGATCGTCGCGACGCCGTTCTCCTTCGCGACGCGCAGCAGCCGCGACGCGGACTCGCGCACCTGCGCGACCGAGCCGGGCGCGGAGCCGAGCTCGGCGGAGTAGAGCGTCTGCACCGAGTCGATCACGCAGACCTCGGGCCGCTCGGTGATCAGCGTCTCGCAGACGGTGTCGAGCTCGGTCTCGGCGAGGATCTCGACGTTCGCGGCGCCGCCGAGGCGCTCCGCGCGCTGCTTCACCTGAGCGACCGACTCCTCGCCCGTGATGAGGAGCGTGCGCCGGTCGGCGCTCATGGCCTGCAACGCAGTGAGAAGGAGCGTCGACTTGCCGACGCCCGGCTCCCCGCCGAC
>JANMQZ010000064.1:0-4229 GCA_031370755.1 Actinomycetes bacterium | reverse complement strand
GTGTCGATCGCCTTGCAGAACGAGAAGACGCCGCTTCGCATCTCGCGCCGCTGGATGTCGCGCGCGGTGATGTCGTTGAAGATGACGTACCCGGCGACGTAGTCCATCGCCTCGTCGGCGCCGAACCACTTGCCGGACTTGCCGATGATCACGGCAAGCTCGAGCTCGTAGTCGAGCTCCTCGGTCAGATGCTCGGGGTAGACAACCGGCTGGTCGGGACCGACGATCGCGTCGACGTTCTGGAAGAAGACGATCCACGGCGCGATCTCGTGCGACCAGTTGACGTTCTTCGACTCCTCCTCGTGCTCGCGGAAGTTGCCGGCCGTGTGGAAGAACTTTTTCGGGACGATCGGCGCGCGCAGAGTCGCATCGGCGAGTGCGATGCGCTCGCCCGCGTCGTCGGCGCCGCCGCGCTCGAAGTACTCGCGCATGGTCGGCACGTCGAGGCGGACGATCACGTCGCCCTCGATTCGCCCAACCTTGCCGTCGTCGTACGTGACGAGCCTCATCGCGCGCGTAACCAGGCGAGGACGTCGCCGGCGTTCGCGTCGGGTGGGAAGACGGGATAGAAGACCTTCACGATCCGCGCATTCTCGGCAACGAGCGTGAGCCGCTTGTAAAGGGTGAAGCCGAGGATCTCGAACGTCGGCAGGCGCAGCGCAGCGCCGAGCGCGCGCTCGGGATCGGCGATGACGGGAAACGGCATCCGGTTCCGCTGCGCGAACTCGACCTGGTCGTCGAGCGACTGCGCCGAGAGACCGGCGACCGGGACGCCGAGATCCGGGTAGAGGTCTCGGAACGCGCACGACTGCGGTGTGCAGCCGCGCGCGCCCGGCGTCTCGTCCCAACCCTCGAGCAGCGGCACACCGGGCCGGCCGGAGCGCGGATAGATGTAGATCACGGCGAAGTCGCACACGTTCACCTCGCCCTGCGAGGACGCGAGCGTCAGGTCGGGAAGCTCGAGCCCGGTGAGATGGTCGGCGGCGCCGTCGTCCTCCGGCACCGGCAGGCCCGGCGGCAGGCTGTACACGTCAAACGACACCGCACACCGCCATCGCAACCCGCGCGTAGATCTCTGCGGTCTTCACGAGCCCGTCGATCTCGAGGTTCTCGCCGAGCTCGACGTCCATGAGCCCCGTCGACGTGCCGTAGTTGACCGTCGGGACCCCATACCGCGTGAGGGCGGAGGCGTCGCTGAACCAGCGCGTCACGTCGCGCTCGGGCTTCGCCCCGAAGACCTGCTCGTGCGCGACGTCGATCGCGGCGACGAGCTCGTGCCCTTCGTCGATCTCAGCGCCGGGCGCCGTGACGTACACCTCGCCCTCGATGCCCCACTCCGGATACCGCTCGCCGAGCCACCGCACCCACTCGAGCACCTCGCGGCGCGCGACTCCCATCTCCTTCGTCGGCGGCACGCGCACGTCGAGAAACAGATCGGTGTGATGCGGCGTGCGCGACACGCGCCAGCCGAAGCCACCCTCGATCGCACCGACGTTCACGATCGCCTTCGCGCCACGGTACGAGTTCGCCGGATCGTTCTCCCACGTCGGGATCCACTCCTGCACCGCGTCCATCAGCGTGTGCATGCGCAGGATCGAGTTCGCGTCGCGCGTCCCCTCGCTGAACGCCGTATGAATGAAGTTCCCCTGCACGCGGATGCGCAGCCAGAGCGCGCCGAAGTGGCCGAGCACGACCTTGCCTTCCGTCGGCTCGCCAAGCAGGCACATGTCGGCGACGCCACCGTGCGAGACGAGGTAGCGCGTGCCCGCCGCATAGCCGCGGTACTCCGCGCCCGTCGCGTCGCCGTACTGCGTCTTCTCGATCTCGCCGCTGACCGCGGCGATCAGCACGTCGCCGCGCAGACGGACGCCTGCGTCCTGGAGCGCCCGCACTGCTTCGACGTAGCAGGCGAGGGCGCCCTTCATGTTCGAGATGCCGAGCCCGTACAGCCGCCCATCACGCTCGAACGCCTGCGGCTGGAAGCCGGGGACATTGCGGAGCCACGGCTCGCGCCCGGAGTACGACGTGTCCAGGTGACCGTTGAACATGAGCGACGCGCCGCCGCCCGTTCCCACCCACGTGCCGAGCGCGTTGGCGCGGTTGTCCTCGACCTGCTGGCGCTGCACCTGAAGGCCCATGCCGTCGAAGATGGCGAGCATCAGCTCGGCGATCCGCTCCTCGTCACCCGTGAAGCTGTGCACGTTCACGAGTTGGCTCGCGGTGTCGACGAGACGGTCGCGATCGATCTTCATGCCTCGGTCACCGCACGTGCGGCAGAACTTGCTCGCCGAAGAGCCTGATCTGCTCGTGGCGATTTGCGCCCCACAGCTCCAGCATGACGTGCGTGCAGCCGGCGTCCTTGTACTCCTCGATCGCCGCGATGCAGTCGCTCGGCGTGCCTGCGATCGGCTTGCACTTGTCGAGAAGCGCGTCGCTGACCTGTGCTTTCGCCGCGAGCCGGCCGCCCTGCTCCATCGCCTCGGCGACGGGGCGGATCTCGTCCTGCTCGATGCCCGCGAGATCGAGCAGCGTGTCGGCCGACCCCTGGATGTTCTGCACCTTGTTCGCGAGATACATGCCGGCGATCTCGCGGGCACCGTCACGGCCTTCGTCGCGATCCGTCGCGTGGATCGACGCGACGATCGTGCAGCCGATGTCGATGTCCGCGGCGACGTTCTCGCGCGTGTAGCGAACGAAGGCGGGCGTCGTGATCGACGGCGTGAGGCAGCCGTCGCCTATCTCGCCGGCGAGCTGCTGCATCTTCGGCGCGGTCGCAGCGACATAGACGGGCGGCACGCCGCGCGGCGCGTGCGCCTCGGCCTGCATGGCGGGCACGTCGGCGTTCCAGGTCGAGCCTGTGTACTCGAACGCCTCGCCGCCGAGCACGCCGCGCACGATCTCGACCGCATCGCGCATCGGCCCGAGCGTCTTCGACGTCTGCATCCCTGCGTTGTTCAGGAAGATCTTCGACGTGCCGAAGCCGAGGATGAACCGCCCCGGTGCCGCCTCCTGCACGACGCGTGCATCCATCGCGACCTGCACGGGATGCCGTGTGAACGGCGAGATGATGCCCCAGCCGATCGTCAGGCGCGTCGTCTCCCGGGCCATGAGCGCAGAGACGACGGTGGACGAGCGCGCCTCCATGCCGTGCTTGCGCCACCATGGATACGCCTCCGCGAGCCAGATCGTGTCCATGCCGACCTCGTCCATCACCCGCGCCGACGCAAGCATCTCGTCGAGCGGCTCCATTGTGAGCTGCATCACGCCGATGCGGAACGGCACCGACATCGGGCTCAGTCCTTCTTGCCCGCGAGCGCTTCCTGCACCTGGAGGTCGAGCGCGCCGAGCACGTGCTGCACCTGCTGGTTGACGATCGGCTGCAGGACCCGCTGCCCCATCGAGCCGACCGGGCCTGCGATCTTCACGTCGGCCGACCACTTCATCTTCGTCGCCGCGCCCTCTTCGCTCAGGTCGAACTTCGTCTGCATGTTCATCATCGCGCCGACGCCCTGACCTTTGATCGACATCGCGGCGAACTCCGGCTCCCGCTCCTCGGTCTTCTCCATGTCGACCTTCATCTTCAGGCCGCCGAGGCCGAGCGGGATCTTCACGTTCGCAGTCCAGCGCTTCGCGTCGTGGATGTCGAAGCTCTCGACGCCCGGCATCGTCTTCGCCATCGACGCCGGGTCGTTCAGCACCTGCCACACCGTCGCCCGCGGCGCGTCGAACACGCGCTCACCCTCGACGATCATACGTCGACCACGGTGGCGACCTTGCGCGGCGCGTTCAGCATCTCCCACACGCGCTGGTACGGATTCCAGCTGTCGTAGACGATCGCGTCGCCGTTGCCGCGCAGCGCGTCCTGAAGCGCCGCGCAGACCGCGTGGATGCCGGCGCCGCCGCCCTCGCCCATGCCCTTCGTGCCGAGCGGCGTGAACGGAGACGCGCTCTCGATGAAGCCGGTGCGAAGCGGCGGCATGTCGAGCGCATGCGGCACGTGGTAGTCGTAGAAATTCGGCGTCAGGAGATTCCCCTCCTCGTCGTACTCGAACGACTCGTGCACTACGGCGCCGAGCGCCTGCGCGGTCGCACCCATGACCTGGCCCTCGACGATCTGCGGTTGGAGGCGCACGCCGCAGTCGTCGACGGCCGCGTAGTCGACGATCTCGTAGTACCCCGTCTCCGGGTCGATCTCGACGACCGCAGCGTGGATCTGCGCGGCGTAGGTC
>JANMQZ010000058.1:0-3372 GCA_031370755.1 Actinomycetes bacterium | reverse complement strand
CTGCTGAAGAACTCCGTCTACCGCGCGATTGGGGAGACGGCCAATGGGATCGGCGTCGTGCACGGCGACGGCCGCAGCCTACGCGTGCTCATGTACCACAAGGTCAACGACCTGCCGGGCAACCGCATGTCGATGCCGGTGTCGCTCTTCGACGAGCAAATGGCGCAGCTACGCGAGCTCGGCTACACGGTCGTCGACCTCGACGCCGTGCTCGGGCACTACGTCGACGGCGCCGCCTTGCCCGAGGGCGCCGTGCTCATCACCTTCGACGACGGCTACCGCGACAACCTCGAGAACGCAGCGCCCGTGCTGCACAAGCACGGCTACCCCGCCGTGCAGTTCGTGCCGCTCGCGTACATCGGCGATCGCCAGCCCCTACCGCACGAGGAGCATCTCGCGCAGAGCGGCGTGATCAACCGGACCGTCGACTGGGAGGAGCTCGGCGAGCTCGAGCGTCTCGGCGTGCGTATCGAGTCGCACGGCATCAGTCACAAGCCCCTCGCCGACCTCGAGCTCGACGAGGCCGCACGCGAGATCGCAATCTCGAAGCTGCAGCTCGAGGAGCGCCTCGGCCGGCCGGTACGGGCGTTCTCGTACGTGAAGGGCTCGGAGGCCCACTACAACAAGGTGCATCTCAGCCTGGTGCGACAGGCGGGCTACGACGTCGCGTTCACGGCGGTCTCCGGCGCGAACACGCCCGCGAGCGATCCCCTCGAGCTGCGCCGCTACAACGTCGAGCCGTACTCTGCCCGAACGTTCGAGCTCGTGCTCGCGGGGGCGTGCGACCTGATTGCCGTGAAGGACACGGTCACGGGCACGCGTGCGCGACGCGTCTTCAACGCGGCACTCGGCACCTCCTCCAAGTGATCGTCGAGGAGGCGCAGCGCGACGAGTTTCTCGCGCTGATGCAGGAGACGTACGGCAACGCGATGACGCCGGCCGAGTTCGATTGGTGGTTCGACCGCAACCCGGCCGGGCCGCGGATTCTGAACGAGGCGCGCGACGATGACGGCACGTCGCTCGGCGCGCTCGCGATGTCGTTCGCGCGGATGAGCCAGGGGCTCGCAGCGTTCGCGGTTCACGCGGTGACGACGCCGGCCGCGCGCGGCCGCGGCGTCTTCTCGACGCTCGAGTTGCAGAACGAGCGGCAAGCGGCGGCGGCGGGGGCGACCTGGGCGCTCGGCTTCACAAATCCGCTGGCGGGGCCGATCCTCGTCGGCAAGCTCGGCTGGGAGGACGTGACCTCGCTCCGCATCTGGGCGCGGCCGAAGCGGCTGCGCCGGCGCGGGAAAGGCGGCGTGCGCGTCGAGGCGGGCGTCGAGCCCTTCGCCGTGTCCCCACCGCGCGGCGAGCACCACGTCATACGCGACCGGGCGTATCTGAACTGGCGCTACGTCGAGTCGCCGAGAGCGTACGCACAGGTGGGCGACGTCGTGGTCACGCACGCCGTGTGGCACGGCCTGTCATCGGCAGTGATCTGCGAGCACGGCAGCGCGCTGCGAGAGGCTCTGAAGCTCGTCGACGCCGACATTGCCGTTGCGCTCGTCAACCCAGGAGAGGAACGCCGCTTTCTTCGGGCGGGCTTCGTGCCGACGCCGCGCACGATCCGCTTCATCGGCAAGCGGCTCACTGCCGACGCTCCCGAGCTGCCGAAGCGTCGCGCGGCGTGGTCGTTCACTCTCGGCGATCTCGACTTCTTCTGATGCGCCGGCTCGTCTTCGCCACGCAGAAGCTCGACCCGGACGATCCGGTGCTGGCGGCGACCGTGCCGATGGTGCGCGCGCTCGCCGAACGGGTCGACGAGCTCGTCGTGCTCTGCGACACCGCCGCGCCGGGCGCGGCTCCCGCGAACGTGCGCGTGCACGAGTTCGGCGCGCCGACGCAGTTTCAGCGCGGCGTGAGGTTCGAGCGCGCGCTGGCACGCGAGCTGCACGCACGCCCGCTGGGCGTCGTCGCGCACATGGTCCCGCTCTACGCCGTCCTCGCCGCCCCGCTCGTGCGGCCGCGCCGCATCCCGCTCGTCCTCTGGTACACGCATTGGAAAGCGCATGCTGTCGTCCGCGCGGCCGAAAAGCTCTGCACGGCAATCGTCTCCGTCGACGAGCGTTCGTTTCCCCTGCGCTCCCGGAAGGTGTACGGCATCGGCCACGGGATCGACGTCGACGAGTTCGTATGCACGGAGACGCCGACGGGCGAGCAGCTGCGCGTGCTCGTGCTGGGGCGCTACTCGCCCGCGAAAGGCCTCGAGACGATCCTCCGCGGCGCGGCGCTCGCGGGTGCGCACGTCGAGGCGCGCGGGTCCGATGCGACGTTCGAGGAGTACAAGCGAAGCCTGGCCGGCCTGGCGCGCGATCTGGGCGTCGATGCCGAGCTCGACGGCCCCGTGCCGCGCGCCGACGTGCGGGTGCTCTTCGCCCGCAGCCACGTGCTCGTGAACAACATGCGCGCTGGGGCGCCGGACAAGGTCGTCTACGAGGCGGCGGCGTCGTGCGTGCCCGTGCTCGCGTCGAATCCCGTCTTCGACGACCTGCTGCCGGACGAGCTGCGATTCGAGCGCAACGACCCCGAGAGCCTGGCCGCCCGTCTCCGCTCGCTCGACCGTCGCCGGCGCCCCGAGCTGCGGGGGCTCGTCGCGGCCAACCACTCGGTCGGGCACTGGGCGGACGCGCTCCTCGCTACGGTTGAGCGTCGATGAAGCCCGACACCGTCCTGCATCTCCAGAAGGTCGCCGGCATTTCCGGTTCCGAAGCGCATCTGCTCTCGCTGCTGCCGCACCTGCGCGAGCGCGGGTGGGATGTGCGGATGCTGATGCTCCACGAGAACGAGCCGGGCGCCTGGGATTTCGCTCGGGCGTTGCGCGCGCGCGGCGTGCCGCTCGACGCGATCCCGCTCCGCGCCGACTTCGACCCGATCGCGTTCGTGCGCATGACGGCGTACCTGATGCGCGCGCGCCCTGCGATCCTGCACACGCATCTCGTGCACGCCGACGCCTACGGATTGCTCGCCGGGACGGTCGCCGGCGTGCCGCTCCGCTTTTCGACGAAGCACGGGTTCAACGAGTTCCGCGAGGCGCCGTACTTCGGCCTCGCCGACCGCGCGTTCGCAAGTCTCGCGCATGTGCACATCGCGATCTCCCGCGGGCTCGCGCGCTATCTCGAGGACGTCGAGGGCTTCGACGACGACAGCTTCGAGATCGTCCACTACGGGATCGATCCGAACGGCGAGCCGAAGCCGTACACCGACGGCGTGCCGCGCCTCCTCTGCGTCGGGCGGCTGATTCCGATCAAGGGGCACATCGTCCTGCTGCGCGCGTTCGCCGAGGCGAAACGGGAGCTGCCGGACCTCGAGCTCGAGATCGCCGGCCGAGGCCCG
>JANMQZ010000037.1:0-1535 GCA_031370755.1 Actinomycetes bacterium | reverse complement strand
CGTGATAGGGGTGGTGAAGGCCTACACGACGAGAGTGGGGAACGGGCCGCTTCCGACCGAATTCGACGAGCCTTTGGCATCCGAGATACGGCAGCTCGGAAACGAGTTTGGCGCGACGACGGGACGTCCCCGCAGGTGCGGGTGGTTCGACGGAGTCGTCGTTCGCTACGCCGCCCGCGTCAATGGGCTGACCGATCTCGCTGTCACGAAACTCGACGTTCTCGACACGCTCGACCGCATTGGGTTGTGCACCGGCTATGAAGCCGGCGGCGAGCTTTACGAGGAATTTCCCGGCGACCTGAGCGTGCTCGACCGCGCGGTTCCGCGCTACGAGTGGTACGAAGGCTGGAAGACTTCCACTGCCGACGCGCGTGCGCTCACTGACCTGCCGAAGGAAGCGCGTCGCTATCTCGATCGCATTCAGGAGCTGGTCGAGACGCCGATTACTTACGTGAGCGTCGGTACCCGGCGCGATCAGATCATAGGCGTGGAGGGTGCGGTTCCATCTCGCCCCGCCGGCGTCGCCTAGAAAGCCCGCCGCGTCGATGGCGAATGATGTCGATATCCTGAACGTAGGTGCGGGACCATGCGGTCTCGCTGCCGCCGTCTCCGCGCAGAGCGCGGGTTTGAAGACGGTCGTGCTGGATGCGGAAGTCGTGGTGAGCACTATCGCCGCGTACCCGACTTACGTGCGATTCTTCTCGACCGCCGAGAAACTGGCGATTGGCGGACTGCCTTTCGTAATCGCAACCGAGAAGCCGAGCAGGCGTGACGCGCTTGCCTATTACCGTGCCGCCGTGCTGCATTTCAAGATCCCGGTGCGCCAGCGCGAGCGGGTCACCGCCATAGAGAGGCGCTCCGGAAGCTTCGTCGCTGTGTCTCGAACTCTGGGCGGGGAGGAGCGGCGCACGAAGACGGCGTCCGTCGTCGTCGCCACAGGATTTTTCGGCTCTCCGAACCGGCTCGGTGTGCCGGGCGAAGATCTTCCGCACGTCGCCCACCTCTACCGCGAGGGCCACGAAGCCTTCCTCCAGGACGCCGTCGTCGTCGGCGGCGGCAACTCGGCGGCCGAGGCGGCGCTCGATCTTTGGCGCTCGGGGGCGCGGGTGACCCTGGTTCATTTCGGGCCGACATTCGACAAGAAGATCAAACCGTGGGTGCTTCCCGATTTCAGCAATCGCGTCAAGGAGGGATACATCGCGGCCAAATGGGAGAGCAGGGTGAAAGCCATTGAGCCGAACGAAGTAGTGCTCAGCACCGCCCGCGGTGAGGAGCGCATCAAGGCAGATCGCGTTTACGTCATGACCGGTTTCGCGCCGAGCCTTGGACTGCTGCGCGAGGCGGGAGTGCCGATCGATCCGACCACCGGCATTCCGTCACACAACCCCGAGACTCTGGAGACATCAGTGCCCGGAATCTTCATTGCGGGGGTCGTCGTTGCCGGGTACGACGCCAACAAGGTGTTCATCGAGAACGGACGGTATCATGGTGATCGCATCGTGGCGCGGCTGTTGGGGCAGCGCGCGCCGGCGGAG
>JANMQZ010000021.1:0-4398 GCA_031370755.1 Actinomycetes bacterium | reverse complement strand
GAAGGCGCCGGGCAAGACCGACGACATCGTCGGGATCCTCAAGGAGACGAAGACCGACGTCGTCGTCAACTACCTGCCGGTCGGCTCGGAGGCCGCTGCGAAGTGGTACGCCGAGCAGATCCTCGAGGCGGGCTGCGCGATGGTCAACTGCATGCCCGTCTTCATCGCACGCGAGGACTATTGGAACAATCGCTTCCAGGAGAAGGGCCTGCCGATCATCGGCGACGACATCAAGTCGCAGGTCGGTGCGACGATCACGCACCGCGTGCTGACGTCGCTCTTCCGCGAGCGCGGCGTGCATCTCGACAAGACGATGCAGCTGAACGTCGGCGGCAACTCGGACTTCCTCAACATGCTCGAGCGCGACCGCCTCGAGTCGAAGAAGATCTCGAAGACGAACGCCGTCACATCGATGCTCGACTACGACCTCGGCGAGGGCAACGTCCATGTCGGCCCGTCGGACTACGTGCCGTGGCTGACCGACCGCAAGTGGGCATACATCCGCATGGAGGGCACATCGTTCGGCGACGTGCCGCTCAACATGGAGCTGAAGCTCGAGGTGTGGGACTCGCCGAACTCGGCCGGCATCGTCATCGACGCCGTCCGCATGGCGAAGCTCGCCCTGAACAACGGCATCGCCGGCTCGCTCGTCGGGCCGAGCTCGTACCTCATGAAGTCGCCCCCGCAGCAGATCCAGGACGACGAGGCGCACGAGCTGACCGAGGAGTTCATCGAGAAGAACAAGCGGCAGGCGCCCGTCACCGCGCCCGAGCCCGCAACCGCCGCGTAACACCGAACATGCGCCGCGCCGAGCTGCTTCGGCTCTTCTGGATCGGGGCGGCGACGATTCTCGTCGTCGCCGCCCTGGTCGCACTCGCGGCCGTCACCACGGGCAGCTTCGACTCGACCGACGCCAAGATCCTCGGGGCGCTCGGGACACTGCTCCTCGCGGGTGCCGTCGCGACAGTCGGCGCAGCGCTCCGCGAAGCGGAACGCTCGCCGTTGCTCGGCGGGCTGCTCGCCGCCGGGGCACCCGTGCTCGGCCTCGTGGCCGTGGCCGCGATCTGGAACGAGTTCGACGCGGACTCGCTCGCGCGCGCCGCAGGCGCGTCGTACGTTCTGCTCGCCACCGGTCTCCTCATCGGCACGGCGCGCGTGCTCGTCGGCGACCGCCCGTCCTTGATGCCGCTCTTCGGCGTGAACTGCGGCCTCGCCGCGATCGGCGCATCGCTGTCGGTCGTCGCAATCTTCGCCGCACACGCGAGCGCGGGTTACGGGAAGCTGCTCGCCGCAGTGTGGATCCTCGCCGTGCTCGCGTACGTGCTGATCCCGGTCGGAAGGCGGCTCTTCGCAGCGCCCGCCACGCCGGCAACGGAAGGCCCGCGCCGCATCGACCTCGCGGCGGGTGCCGAGACGGCCGGCACGCACGTACGCATCGTCTCGGGTGTCGACGCACCGCTCCGCCACGAGACGATCGTGCTCGTGCTCGACGGCCGCGCGCGCGCCGGCACGACCGAGCTCGCGGCAGGTGAGGCGATGGTCGTCCCCGCCGGCACGGCGTTCGCGGTCGAGCCGAACGGGCGCACGTTGCTCGTCGGGCGCTAGACGCCGGCGGCGAGCCAGGTCACGGCCGGCGGCTGATAGGCGCACTCGTCGCTGAAGCGAATCGCGAGCGGCCCGCGCTCGCTGCCGTGCGAGCAGAGCAACGGGTCGTCGCCGGGCTCGAGCACGATCGCGACGTGCCGGCCGGGATATGCGCCCCAGACGACGAGGTCGCCGCGCTTCGCGTCGGCACGGGCGATGTGCGGCAGCCAGCCGAGCATCGTCCCGGTGTAGCCGGCGCCGTCGTAGTCGCGGCCGTTCGGATCCGGTGCGCCCGCGAGGAAGTAACAGACTGTTACAAAGCCGGAGCAGTCGGTCCGGAGCGGGAGCGTGCGGCCGAGCGGGATCGGCCGGACCTCGCCGTAGTGGATGCGGGGCTCGTTCTCGATGCCCCACCGTGCCGCAGTGACGATCTTCTGCCTGATGGTCGCCACTAGACTCGGAGACAACGATGGCACTTCGGGTCGCCCTCGTCACCCCCTTCGCCTGGTCGCAGCCGCACGACGTCAACGAGCACGTCGCGGGGCTTGCACGGGAGCTACGCGCACGCGGTCACCACGTGACCGTGCTCGGGCCGTCGAACCGCGCCCGCGACCTCGGTGCGGGCAGGCGCGCGCTCGCCCGCGGTCTCGGCGACGCGGAGTTCGTCGCGCTCGGCCCGGCCGTGCCGATCTCGCGGCGGAGCCGCATCGGGGTACCGGTCGGGGTCCGCGCGAACCTCGCGGTCGCGCTCGCGACGGGCGGCTTCGACATCGTCCACGGCTTCGAGCCCGGGCTGCCGAGCCTCTCCTATCTCGCGCTCCGTGACGCGTCAGCGTTGACGGTCGCGACGTTCTTCTCGCCGGAGCGCCTGTCGTATCCACCCGCGCGCACGCGCCGGGAGCGCCTGCTCGGGCGGCTCGACGCGCTGCTCGCGACGAGCGCGGCGACGGCCGAGGCCGCCGCCGAGCGCTTCCCCGGGCGGTACGAGCTCGTGCCGGCCGGCGTCGACCTCGAGCTTTTCGCCCCCGCGGCGAAGCGGAAGGTCGTCGTGCTCGAGTGGCGCCAGGCGGAGCGGCCGCTGCTGCGCGCGCTCGCGCGTGAGCTCGCGACGCAGCCCGACTGGGAGCTCGTCCTCCTGCGGACCCGACCGCTCGGCTCGCGGCCGCCGGTGCCTCGCGCGCTGCGCGGCCGCATGCGGGTGCGCACGGCGCTCGACGGGGCGGCCCGTGCCGACATCCTGCGCGACGCGGCCGTGTTCGTTCCGGCCGTCGACGGCATCGCACGCGTCGAGCTGGAGGCGCGCACCGCGGGCGCCGCCGTCGCGTCGCCGCCCGGCCGCGTGCTCCAGCCGGAGCTCGCCGCCGCAGAAGCGGCGAGGCTCGTCGAGGACGACGCCTTTCGCGCGCAGCGGGCCGCCGTGGGCCTCGAGCAGGCGCAGGGCCAGAGCTTCGAGGCGCTGGCGACCGACGTGCTGGCCGTCTACACCGACATCGCTTCCCGCCGCCGCGCGCCCGCGCCGCGCGCGCTGCTCGAGGACAAGGACTGGATCGTCGTCGACCTCCACATGCACACGACGTGGTCGCACGACTGCTCGATCGAGGTCGACGACCTGCTCGACCACGCGGAGGCCGAGGGGCTCGGCGCGATCGCCGTCACCGACCACAACGTCTTCGGCGGCGCGCTCGAAGCAGCCGAGCGCTCACGCGGCCGCGACCTCGTCGTCATCCCCGGCGAGGAGGTGAAGACCGACGGCCAGGGCGAGGTGATCGGTCTCTTCCTGACCGAGGAGATCCCGCGGGGGCTACCGTTCGCCGACACCGTCGAGGCGATCCGCGCCCAGGGCGGCCTCGTCTACGTGCCCCACCCCTTCGATCGCCTCCATGCGATCCCCGACCCCGCGACGCTCCACCGCCACCTCGCCGAGATCGACGTCTTCGAGGTCTACAACGCGCGCCTGCTCTTCGAGGCGTACAACGTCGAGGCGGCGCGATTCGCGAAGAAGTACAACCTCACCGCGGGCGCCGGCTCCGACGCGCACGTCCTCCAGGGGGTCGGGACGGGCGCCGTGCGAATGCGCCGGTTCGAGAGCCCGGAGGAGTTCCTCGTCTCGCTGCGCGGCGCGGAAGTCTTGCGCCGCCCGAAGTCGCTCGCGTACCTCCAGGGGTTGAAGTGGGTCGCCCAAGCCAAGGAAAGGGTCCGGTAGGGGCGAACCATCGTTGGGGACTCAGGTGACAGTGGCAACCGACGAAATCTATGAGAAGTACCTGCAAAAGGCGATCACCGAGATCAACGCTCTCGGTGACGAAGTCGCGCAGGCCGCCAGCGGCACCCGTGTGCCGGTCGTCGGCTCGGGCCATCCCCTCGCAGACGTCTTCCTGCTGAAGTACGCGCCGCAGGCGTCGGAGCTCCAGGAGGGCGTCGCGTTCTACGGGCGCTCCGGCAACGCGCTCCTGAAGTCGCTGCAGCGGCTGCGCGTCGACGCGATGGCGATCTACGGCACGAACTGCCTGAAGTTCGCGGACGGTGACGAAGAGGAGTCGCGGCCGTTCCTCCTACGCGAGCTGCACATCGTCCAGCCGAAGCTCGTCGTTGCGATGGGCGAGCAGGCCGTCGCGTTCCTCAACTCCGTGAAGTTTCCGCTGGCCCGCGAGCTCAGCACGACCGAAGGCGAGCTGCAGACGTTCACGCCGACGATCGATGCGCTCGTGACGCCGGACATCGACCGATCCCTCGACGAGCAGCCGGACAAGACGCAGTTCTGGAATGCCTTCAAGCTGCTCGGCGATTGGTGGGCATCACTACCTCCTTATTAGG
>JANMQZ010000324.1:0-9764 GCA_031370755.1 Actinomycetes bacterium | reverse complement strand
CCGAGCCGACGGAGCTCAGTGTGCCGCGGAAGAGATAGAGCGGCTGGGTCGGCTTGAAGAGCTGGCTGCCGTGGTCGCCGACGATGCCGGCGGCCTGCTGCTCGATCTCGGCGAGCGTCGCGCCGCGCGGCGCGCGAACGTGCACCCACACGAACTCGCCGGCGGCGAGATCGGCGGGGCCGACGACGGTCGGAATGCCCTTCGACCACTTCAGGAACTCGGTCGTGCTGCCGTACGCGAACGTCTGCGTGACAGGAGCGCCGAGCATCGCGCGCAGGGCCTGCCTGTTGCCGCCCTCGACCGTGATCGAGACGCCGCCGTTCGACGGCGTTGCGGTGAGCTGCCCGAGGAACGAGTAGCGGATCTTACCGTGGCCGTTGCCGGGGTTGCCGGCAAGGGCGACCGTTGCCGCGAGGAGCGCGGCGGCGACGGTGACGAGAAAGACTCTGGTGCGCATCGGTTGACCTCCGTGGGAAGAAAGCTGATGTAGCGACTCTCCCCGCGGGCGATCAGGTGCGAGTATGGCGCCCGTAAAACGCGCGTAAGTCCAGGAGGGTCTGGCGGGATGGTGCTCGTCGCAGGGGCGCGATGGGCGTCGCGATGCAAGGACGCAGGGAGCCCCGATAGCGGTTGCTATCGGGGCGACTGAGGACGCGGCAGCGCGGCGTCCAGCGCGGCCCTGCGGCTCAGCCACTATTCCGCCAGAACCTCCTACTAGGCCGAGACGTCGCGGTAGCGCGCGTCGACGAAGCAGTAGACGGCATAGGCGACGAGGCCTGCGGCCGTTAGGCCGAGCAGCGCCGGGCCGTAGCTCTGATGCGCCAGCTTCTGCAGTGCGCCGTCGAGCCCGACCGCGTCCTTCGGGTTGTAGTCGACGGCCGCCTTGACGGCGAAGACGCCAATGAGCGTGAAGACGACGAAGCGCGCGACGTGCCCGGCGACGCCCGCGTAGCCGCCCCACCGCTGCGCCGCGTCGCTGCGTCCGCCGACCCACTTGTCCTCGAACTTGCGTGTGAGCCCGCGGTAGAGGTTCCAGACGCCGACGGCGATCACGACGAGACCCGCGGCGCCGACGAGCCACGTGCCGCCCGGCCACGAGAGCACGACCGCGGTCGCGTGGTGCGCCTTCCCGTTCGACGATCCGCCGCTCCCCGCGCCGGCGACGATCTTCCCGGCGCTGTACGCGAGGCTGACGTAGATCGCGGCGCGGCCGAGATAGCCCGCGCGCTTGCCCCATGCCTTCGCGGCGCTGTCCTCGTGGACGCGCACGGCCTGCACGAGCCGCCACAACGCGTACGCGGCGAAGCCGGCGGTGAGGAGCACGAGCACGACCTTGCCGAAGCCGTTGCCCGCGAGCTGATGCAGCGCGCCCTGCCGGCTCGTCGCCTTGCCGCCCACACCGGCTGCCAGGCCGATCGACAGCACGCCGACGAGACCGTACGAGACGCCCTTCGCGACGAGGCCGACGCGCGCGAGGACCTCCTCCCAGCGGTCGGGCGATTGCGCGCGGACGCGCAGCTGGGCGAACTCGCTCATGGAGCAACAACGCCTGAGCGGCCGGAGAAGGTTCGCTAGGTCAGCGTGTACTCGGGGCCGGAGCCGCCCTCGGGCGGCGTCAGCCGCCCACCCTTCGCGGTGATCGCACCGCACTGCACGCAGTTCGACGGTGCGACGTTCACCGTCACGGTGCCGTCGCCGCCCTCGTTGCCGATCTCGTACACCTGCGCCGGGCACATGTGCACCCACATATCGGCGACGTCGCGCGGGACATGGCGCTCGAGGCGAATGTGGTTGGGCTGGTCGTCGCGCGTCTTGTTCCCCGAGAGGAAGACAGACGAGAGCTTGTCGAACGTGAGCTTGCCGTCGGGCGCCGGGTATTGCGACGCCCTGTCGGTGCGGAGCAGCGGCTGCTCGGCGTCGGGCTCGGCCGGCAGCTTGCCGATGTCGAGCCGGCCCTTCGACACCGTCATCGCACTCGCGAGCGCACCGCCGACGAAGAAGCCGCGGCCAAACACCTGCCGCATGTCGCGCACCTCGTGCAGGTCGCTCGTGATGAAGCTCTGCTTGATCGCGTCGTCGTACGTCGAGAGCGAGGCTGCAGGCGTGGCGCCACGCTGCAGCGCGGCGAACGCGGAGTCGGCTGCGAGCCGTCCCGACTCGATCGCGTAGTGGACGCCCTTGAGGCGCGCGATGTTGACGAGGCCGATGCCGTCGCCGCACATGAGCAGGCCCGGCGCGTGCAGCCTCTGCGGCAGCGCGTGGTAGCCACCGCTCGGGATCGTCTTCGCGCCCCAGCCGATGCGCTCGCCGCCTTCGAGCATCTTGCGGAGCTTGGGATGCGTCTTCAGCTCCTGGAGGAGATCGTGCGCGGAGAGGTCGACGTCGCGGTAGTCGAGGCCGACGACCATGCCGATCGTGAGCATGTCGTCGCCCATCGGGTAGATGAACGAGCCGCCGAACTCGCGGTAGCGCGCGCGCGTGCGGAGCGGCCAGCCCATCGTGTGGACGATCCCGCGCAGCGGCTTCGGCACGCGCCACACCTCTTTCACACCGAGCTCCCACACCTGCGGCTCGTTGCCGCGCAGGCCGAAGTGGTCCAGTGCGACGCCGGTGAGATGGCCCTGCGTTCCCTCTGCGAGCACGGTCACCTTTGCGACGAGGTCGGCGCCGGGCTCGAAGTTGCCCATCGGATCGCCGTCGCGGTTCGCGCCCTTGTCGCCGGTGCGGATGCCGACGACGCGACCGTGCGACAGGAGGAGCGTCTGCGCCGCTGTCTCGGGGAGGATCATCGCCCCGCCCTCTTCGGCGCGCTCCGCGAGCCAGCGGCCGAGCTGCGAGAGAGAGAAGATCCAGTTGCCGTGGTTGCGCATCGTCGGCGGCGGCGGGATGCGCAGCGCGTTGCGGCGCGACAGCACGTAGACGGACTCGTCGTGCACCGGGCCGTACGACGGCATGTCCTCGAGCCGGTAGCGGTCCTTGAAGAGGCGCCGCAGCGCGCGCGGGTTGACGACCGCGCCGGAGAGCAGGTGCGAGCCGGCCTGCTTGCCCTTCTCGACGAGCGCGATCGGCACCTCGCCGAGACGTTCCGCGACATCGGGGTGCTCCTCGAGCAGCTGGCCGAGCCGGATCGCGCACGCGAGGCCTGCGGGGCCCGCGCCGACGATCAGCACGCCGACCTCGATGCGCTCGTCGACCGGATCGGTCGGCTCGGCGACGAAGTCGCGCGAGACGAACGGCGGCGGGAAGTCCGATGCGCGGGTCACGTCGCCTTGCGGGCGTTCACGAGCTCGGTGAGCTTCGGGACGATCTCGTGCACGTCGCCGACGACGCCGAAGTCGCTGAACTCGAAGATCGGCGCGTTCGGGTCCTTGTTGATCGCGACGATCACGTTCGAGCTCTGCATGCCGACCTTGTGCTGGATCGCGCCCGAGATGCCGAGCGCGACGTAGAGCTTCGGCGAGACGACCTTGCCGGTCTGGCCGATCTGCGCGGAGTACGGGTACCAGCCGGCGTCGACGACGGCGCGCGTCGCGCCGACTGCGCCGCCGAGCGCGCGCGCGAGCTCTTCCGCGAGCGTAAAGTTCTCGGGTGCGCCGAGGCCGCGGCCGCCGGCGACGATCACGTCGGCGTCCTCGATCGACGGTCCGCTCGACTGCTCCTGCTCCTGGCTGACGACCTTCGCGCCGCGGGAGTGCTCCTCGAGCTCGACTGCGGCATCCTCGACCTGCGGCTCGCCGCCTGCGCCGGGCGCCGCGTCGAACGACCCTGCGCGGAAGAGCGCGATGCGCGGCGTGGTGCGCCAGCCGACATCGGCGACGATCGAGTCCTGCAGCGCCGGGCGCTTGCCGACGAGCGCGCCGTCGCGGGACTCGACGTCGACGAGATCCCAATTGAGGCCCGCGTCGAGCCGTGCTGCGAGGCCCGCGGCGATGTCGGCTGCGAGGACGGAGTTCGCAAAGAGAACGGAGTCGTAGCCGCCGTCCTGCACGATCTTCGCGATCACGTCGACGCGCGGCTGCGGGAGCGGCGGCTCGAGCGACGCATCCTCGGCGACGTAGACCTTGGTCGCGCCGTACGCGCCGGCTTCGGTTGCGAGCGCCTTGACGCCGCCGCCGACCAGCACCGCCGCGACCTCGCCGTCGCCGAGCGTCGCCGCCTTGCCGAGCACGCCGAGCGCGCCCTTCTGCAGCTCGCTGCCGTGATGCTCGAGGAAAACCAAGACACTCATACGAGCCGCTTCTCCGCGAGGAAGTCGACGATCGCCTGCGCGGCGTTGCCGTCGTCCTCGATCTTGCGCGCGTCGCCGCGCGACGGCGGCTCGCCGAGCGCGAGCACCTCGGTCTTCGAGCCGGCCTCGCCCGCGTCGGCCGCGTCGACGCCGACGTCGCCGAGCGAGAGGATCTCGAACGGCTTCTTCTTCGCGCCCATGATCCCCTTGAGGGACGGGTAACGCGGCTCGTTGATCGCGTCGCTGACCGCGACGACCGCCGGCAGCGGCGCCTCGATCACGTCGTAGCCGAACTCGGTCTGGCGCTTGACGCGCAGCGCGCCACCGTCGACGGTGAGCTCGGCGGCCTGTGAGACGACCGGGCGGCGCAGCCGCTCGGCGATCGCTGCCCAGAGCACGGCGCCGTCGGCGTCGGAGGCCTGCTGGCCGAAGAGCACGAGGTCGGCGCTCTCGCGCTCGAGCGCCTTCGCGCGGATCGCGCTGGTCGCGACGAGATCGGAGCCTGCCGCGGCAGGATCGGTGACGAGCACGGCCCGGTCGGCGCCCATCGCGAGTGCCTTCCGGAGCGAGTCGGCGGCCTTCTCAGGCCCGAGCGAGACGACGACCACCTCGGTGTCGGAGTCGCCCTTGAGCCGCAGCGCCTCCTCGACCGCGTTCGCGTCGAAATGGTTGAGCGCCCCCTCGCCCGAACGGTCGAGGCGCTTCGTGCCCGGATCGAGCCGGCCGGCCCCTTCCGGGACGTGTTTCACGCAGACGGCGATCTTCATGACCGCGGGCGATCCTACATACCCGGGGAGTGTCCCCCGTGAAGGCTCCACACGCGAGGGCGGGACACGAGGCAGCGCGGAAAGCCTGGAACGGATGGTGCTTCTGGGGAACTCGTCACACTTCCGTGACGCGTGTGTGTCCCCGTTACATGCGCTGCTTGAGCGCGAGCACGTCCGCGACGAAGGCCTTGCTCACCTTGTAGGGGCCGCCCGCCTTGACGGAGCGCTCGCCCTGGTACCAGCCGGCGAGAGCGAGGTGCTCGTCGCCGCCGAACGCATTCAGCAGGTGGTGCAGATACGCCATGCCGACGTGGACGTTCCCGTCGGCGTCGTGCGCGACCTGGTGCCCGATGAGAACGGTCTCGACGTAGTCCCAGGTCGTCGGCAGGAGCTGCATCACGCCCTGCGCGCCGACGTTCGAGACGACGCTGTTGTTGTAGCCCGATTCCATCCAGGCGAGCGCACGCGCGAGGCTACGGTCGATGCCGTAGTGCGACGACCAGCGGTCGAGCGAGTCGCGCACCGTTCCCGCGTTCGTCGCCGACACGGCCGTGGGCGCGGCGACGCGCTCCGCCGCCGGGATGCGCAACTTGACGCCGATCAGGAGCGGCCGCGCCGGGTTGAGCTTGTTGAGCTGCGCAATCTTTCCGAGCGTCGTCCCGTGCTTGCGCGCGATCGCGGTCAGCGAGTCGCCCGGACGCACGACGTAGCGCGACAGCAACGGCGCGGCCTCCACCTGCTTCACCGGCACGCGCGTCTGTAGCCCGAGTGCCGCAAACGTCGCGGGCCCAGCAACGCCGTCCGCATGCAAGTGCATCGCGCGCTGGTACCGCTTGACGCCGGAAACCGTCGGCGTGTCCATGTACGCATTCACGGGCACGCGCACACCGTGCCTCACGAGCAGGAACTGCAACACCGCGACGTCCCACCCGAACTTTCTGTGTGCGAGCGCGCGCGAGCCGAAGAGCGGCGTGCCGAGCGGCCCGAGCTCGCGGCGCGTGCGCAGATCGGCCGTGCCCGTGACGCGAAGGCTGTGCCCCCGCTGGAACGCACGCACGGCTGCGACAGTCTTCGGCCCGATGATCGCGTCGATCGGCCCGAGATAGAGGCCCTGCGCGCGCAGCGCGACCTGGAGGCCTGCGTGCTGGGGATTCAGGGCGGCGCTCGCGGGTGCGGCTGCCGCCCAAGCCGCCGCGAGCACCCCCGCGAGTGCGAGGCGGAAGCGCATGGACCCACGGTTTACCGCGCCGATTGCAGGATTCCTCCCCGTCGATTCGCCGATTTGCCTGCTAGGGTCGGGCACTTCGAGCGCGAACCGGAGCTTTATGAGCCTCCACCGGACGACAGCCCGAGGAGTTCTTCTCCTATCTCTGATGCTCGGCGCAGCCGGGTCTGCCTCCGCTGCCCCGCCGAAGAGCTCGACCGTGCCGACGCTCATCTTCCCCGTCGCCGGCGCCGCAACGTACATCGACGACTTCGGCCAGGCGCGCGCGGGCGGCGCGCATCAGGGCAACGACATGATGGCGACGAAGAAGACACCGGTCGTCGCCGTGGAGGCCGGCAAGGTCAAGTTCTGGACGACGTCCGCGAACGCCGGCTGCATGCACTATCTCTACGGCGCGAGCGGCACGACGTACATGTACATCCATCTGAACAACGACCTGACGATGAAGAACGACAACCGCGGCAAGTGCGTGCCGGGCGTGTCGTACGCGCGCAGCTTGAAGGACGGCGCGAAGGTGTCGGCCGGACAGATGATCGGCTACGTCGGTGACTCGGGCGACGCGAACGGGATCGCATCGCACCTGCACTTCGAGGTGCACCCCGGCGGCGGTGCCGCGGTCTCGCCGTACCCGTACCTGCAGAGCGCGCAGAAGCTCCTGTTCTTCGCGAAAACCGGTACGCCGTTCACGCTCGCGCTGAGCGGAACCGTCGTCACCGCGACCGACACGTCGCTCACCATCACGCTTTCGACGCTGCAGGCGTTCCCGATGCACCTGAAGCTGAAAGGCCTGACGCAGCAGCTCACGCTCACCGTGCCGGCGACCGCCGTCATCCAACAGAAGCCGCCGGTCTCCCCCGGCGCCCGCCTGCTCGCAGCGTACGAAGGCGAGCCGGTCGTCGTCTGGACGCAGCCCGCGCTCGCGACGACGAAGGCGATGCTCGGCGCCGACGGCGCGCTCAGCGCCGCGCTCGTGCAGCTCGGTTAGGGAGGGTCTGACGAAGTAGTGGCTGAGCCGCAGGGCCGCGCTGGACGCCGCGCTGCGGCGTCCTCAATCGCCTCGATAGCAACCGCTATCGAGGCTCCCTGCGTCCTTGCATCGCGACGCCCATCGCACCCCTGCAACGAGCACCACTTCGTCAGACCCTCCTAGCGGCCGACGAAGTTCGGCGCGCGCTTCTCCACGAACGCCGTCAGCCCCTCGCGCGCGTCCTCGCTCGCGAAGAGCTCGCCGAACGAGTCGGCCTCCGAGTCCAGGGCGCCCGGCGACAGGTTCACGAGCCGCTTCGCAAGCGCGAGCGCGACCGGGCTCTTCGCCGCGAGCTCGCGGGCCGTTTCGAGCGCTTTGTCGAGCACCGGGTCGGCGAGCGCGTTCACGAGGCCGATGCGAAGCGCCTCCTCCGCGTCGACCGTGCGCCCACTGAAGATGAGCTCCTTCGCGACGCCGATGCCGCAGACGCGTGCGAGGCGCTGCGTCCCGCCCCACCCTGGGACGATGCCGAGATTGATCTCCGGCTGGCCGAGCTTCGCGCGCGACGACGCGTAGCGAATGTCGCACGCGAGCGCGAGCTCGCAGCCGCCGCCGAGCGCGAAGCCGTTGATCGCCGCGATCGTCGGCTTCGGCATCGTCTCGAGCAGCCGCCCCGCCTCGTGCCCGAGCGCGCCCCAGCCCTTCGCCTCCTCGGGGCCGAGCCCGCTCATGTACTTGATGTCGGCACCGGCGACGAACGCCTTCTCGCCCGCCCCGGTCAGGACGACTGCGCGCACGCTGGCATCCTCGGCGACCTCGCGCAGCCGGTCGCGAAGCTCGGTGAGCGTCTCGACGTTCAGCGCGTTCAGCGCGTCCTGCCGGTCGATCGTGACGACGCAGACCCCGCCGTCGGACGAAACGTCGATCAAACCGGTACCGCGCCCTTGAGGAACTCGACGATGTCGGTCGTCGGCGCGCCGGGACCGAAAACGTTGGCGACGCCGAGCCGCTTCAGCTCGTCCGCATCGTCGGCCGGCACGGTGCCGCCGACGACGACGAGCACGTCCTCGGCACCGTTCTGGCGCAAGAGATCGAGGATGCGCGGGACGAGCGTCATGTGCGCGCCCGAGAGGATCGAGATGCCGACGGCGTCGGCGTCCTCCTGGATCGCGGTCTCGACGATCTGCTCCGGCGTCTGGTGCAGGCCGGTGTAGATGACCTCCATGCCGGCGTCGCGCAGCGCGCGCGCGATGATCTTCGCGCCGCGGTCGTGCCCGTCGAGCCCGGGCTTCGCGATCACGACTCTGATTTTTCCAGCCATGACGAGAAGTCTAGAAGACCGGCGTCTCGCGCCAGACGCCCCAGACGTCCCGAAGCGCGTCGCACATCTCGCCCATCGTCACGTATGCACGCGAGGCGACCATGATCGGCTCCATCAGGTTCGTACCGCTCTCGGCGGCGCGCTTGAGCTCGGCGAGCGCCTGCTCGACTGCGGCCGAGTCGCGGCGGGCGCGCAGCGCCTGCACACGCTCGATCTGCTGCTGCTCGAGCGCCGGATCGATGCGGAGGATCTCGATCGGAACCTCGTCCTCGAGCTCGTATCGGTTGACGCCGACGATGACGCGCTGCTTCGACTCCACCTCGGACTGGTAGCGGTACGAGGCCTCCGCGATCTCGCGCTGCATGAAGTTCTCCTCGATCGCCGGGATAACGCCGCCGAGCTTCTCGATCCGGTCGAAATAGTCGTAGGCCTGCCGCTCGAGCTCGTTCGTCAGATGCTCGACGTAGTACGAGCCGCCGAGCGGATCGATCGTGTTCACCGCACCGACCTCGTGCGCGATCACCTGCTGCGTGCGCAGCGCGAGCCGCACCGCGTTCTCGGTCGGCAGGGCAAGCGCCTCGTCGAACGAGTTCGTGTGCAGCGACTGCGTGCCGCCGAGCACGGCCGCGAGCGCCTCGATGGCCGTGCGGATGAGGTTCACCTCCGGCTGCTGCGCCGTCAGCGAAACGCCTGCGGTCTGCGTATGGAAGCGCATCAGCCAGGAGCGCGGGTTCTTTGCGCCGTAGCGCTCACGCAGCTGGGTCGCCCAGATCCGCCGCGCCGCCCGGTACTTGGCGATCTCCTCGAAGAAGTCGAGGTGCGCGTTGAAGAAGAACGACAAACGTGGCGCAAAATCGTCGACGTCCATCCCGCGCTCGACGCACGCGTCGACGTACGCGAACCCGTCCGCGAGCGTGAACGCGAGCTCCTGTGCCGCGGTCGAGC
Source organism: Actinomycetes bacterium (assembly GCA_031370755.1). Lineage (GTDB taxonomy): Bacteria > Actinomycetota > Thermoleophilia > Gaiellales > Gaiellaceae > Palsa-739. The sequence goes on along the minus strand of JANMQZ010000324.1, from coordinate 311 downwards.
CCGCCTCGCGAATGTGGTAGCCGCTGATCGAGACCGGATGCATCAACGGCATCTCGCGCGAGCACCACTCGATCATGTCGACGACCAGCCGCATTGACGGCTTGGGCGGGAAGATCCATTCCTTCTGCGCGATGTACTCCTTGAGGATGTCCGTCTGCACCGTTCCGCGCAGCGCTTCGAGCGGCACACTTTGGTTCTCACCGACACACGCATAGAACGCGAGCAGCATCGCGGCGGGCGCATTGATCGTCATCGACGTCGACACCTCGCCGAGCGGGATGTCGGCGAACAGTGTCTCCATGTCGTCGAGC
>JANMQZ010000223.1:0-18288 GCA_031370755.1 Actinomycetes bacterium | reverse complement strand
GCCCGGGCCACCTGCGGGTGGCCCGGGCTCCCCGCTCCCCAAAGGAGACCCGAGATGACACCCCCCAAGACATCCTCCAGATCGAGGACGGCACTCACCGTCGCCGGCGCGATCGTCCTCGTGCTCGCAGCACTCGTCCTCGCAGCCGCAGGCGCGGCCCTGTGGGCGAACAGCAAGTCGGACGGCGGCTACGTCTCGACCGGCAACCACCGGTTCGATGCGTCGACGCACGCGATCTACACCGACAGCTTCAAGGTCGACAGCGACATTCCCAGCTGGCTCTTCGGGCGTGCGCGCATCACCGCCTCGTCGACCGGCGGCAAGCCGGTGTTCGTCGGCGTCGCACGCAAGAGCGACGTCGATGCGTACCTCGCCAACGTGAGCCGGAGTCAGGTCCGGAATCTCGACTACGGCCCGTTCACGGTCGACTACGCGCAGCGCGTGGGCACGGCGTCGCCCGCCCGGCCGGCGTCCCGCTCGATCTGGGCGGCTTCGGCGTCGGGGACCGGCGAGCAGCAGCTCACGTGGAGGCTCCGCTCCGGCGACTGGCGCGTCGTCCTGATGAACGCGGACGGCTCGAGCGGCGTGAACGCGGATGTCAAGGTCGGCGGCCGCATCACCCATCCGCTGGCCATCGGTCTCGGCGTGCTCGGCGGCGGCCTGCTCCTGTTGGCCTTCGGCGCGCTCCTCGTGTTCGCGGGCCGCGGCAGGGGCGGGCACTCCGCAGTCCCTGTGACGGCCTGATCGGTTGAGCGGTGCCCGACACCTAGCCGGTGTCGGGCACCGCTTCCCGCCGTTCAGATCGAACTCAGGTCGGTGCTGCGACACTCGCCGACCGTGAATCCGGCACTCACCCACGACTCGGCGCCTTCGCTGCGCCGCCAGATGCTGAACAAGGTCCCCGAGGTCACCCTCTACTTCTGGGTGATCAAGATCCTCTGCACGACCGTGGGCGAGACGGCGTCGGACTACCTCGCCGGCAATCTCAGCCTCGGCCTGACGAAGACGACGCTCATCACCGGGAGCGTCCTGATCGTTGCGCTGGTCTTCCAGTTCCGTCTATGCCGGTACGTGCCCGCGGTGTACTGGCTCTCCGTCGTTCTGATCAGCGTCGTGGGCACGCAGATCACGGACAATCTGACCGACAATCTCGGCGTCTCGCTCGTGACGACCACGGTCGTCTTCAGCATCGCCCTCGCGATCGTGTTCGGAGCCTGGTACGCGAGCGAGCGCACGCTCTCGATCCACACGATCTATACGACGCGGCGGGAGGCGTTCTACTGGCTCGCCGTTCTCTTCACGTTCGCGCTCGGCACTGCGGCCGGAGACCTGACGGCCGAGCGGCTCAACGTCGGCTACGCGTGGTCCGTGCTTCTGTTCGCCGGTGTGATCGTCGTCGTGGCCGTCGCGCACTACCGCTTCAACCTGAACGCGGTCGGTGCATTCTGGATCGCCTACATCCTGACCCGTCCGCTCGGCGCCTCACTCGGCGATTATCTCTCGCAGCATCGAGCCGACGGCGGCCTCGGCCTCGGCACAACCGTGACGAGCGCGATCTTTCTCGGCGCGATCCTGCTCGTCGTCGCCTTCTTGAGCGTGACGCGCAAGGATGCGACCGAGGTCGCACGCGTCGAGCCGGCGGCGCAGGTGCTCGTCGTCGCGCACCGGACGGCAGCCACGCCGGCGCTGCTCGACGCGATCCGGGCACGGGCGGCACGCGGCCCCGCGCGCTTCCATCTCCTCGTCCCGAATCCCGCCGCGCATGCGGAGCTCACGCACCACGAGCGCGAGCAGAAACACACGGAGGGCGAGCACGTCCTCGAGCTCGCGTTGCCGCTGATCGACCGGGCCGCCGGCGGCGCTGCGGAAGGCTCCGTCTCGATCCGGCACGATCCGATGGACGCGATCGAGGAGACACTCGCCGCGGGCGAGTTCGACGAGATCATCGTCTCGACGCTGCCGCATCACATCTCGCGGTGGCTGCACGTCGACCTGCCGCACCGGCTCACGCATCTCGGCCTGCCGGTGACGACGGTCATCGCCGAAGCGCGCGCCTGAGCGGGCCGGAACGCGTCCGGCCCGCTCACGGACTGCGAGCTAGGGCGTCGTCGGACGCTGGCCTGCGTCCTCCTGCGCCTCACGCGCGGCACTCTCGCCGGCCTCGTGCGCTGCGTCCTCGTTCGGCTTGAACGCGCCGCCGCCGGCGTGCCCGGCCGCCTCCGCCGCTTCGCGGGCCGCGCTCTCGCCGGCCTCGTGCGCGGCGTCTTCGTTCGATCCGCGCGCCGCGGTGGTCGACGTCGACGTTGTCGTCGTCGCCACCGCCTTCGCCTTCGTCTTGTGCTTGCCGTTGGCGCCGAGCGCGACCGCCGACAATGCACCCCCGGCTGCGATCGCGCCGACCGCGCAGACGACGATCACCTTGCCCCGAAGTGACTGCATGCATGGACCTCCTGCTGTCGAGACGAGCGTCCACCCGTCTGCGTCCCAGCGTCGCCCGCGCGCATCAGAGATCGCTGGGAAGGTGCTGTGAGGTTCAGAATCGGATTCTCAGGCGATTCACATGTTGCGGCGGTCCTTTCTCAGGCGACTCACAGCAAGCGATGCGACGGTGGACGAGATGATCAACGGAACCGAACGGGCGGCCGGCGGCGGGCGCATCCTCGTCGTCGACGACGAGGCGTCGATCGTCGACGCCGTCGCGACCGCGCTTCGCTACGAGGGCTTCGAGGTCGAGGAGGCGCGAACCGGGAAAGAGGCGCTGAGCGCCGCCGCGCGGGTCGATCCCGATCTCGTGGTTCTCGACTGGATGCTCCCCGATCTCGACGGCATCGAGGTCGGCCGCCGCCTGCGCGCGCAAGGGTTCAAGACCGCGATCCTCTTCCTCACGGCGAAGGACGCGGTGGAGAACAAGGTCGAAGCGCTGCGCGCGGGCGGCGACGACTACGTCACCAAGCCGTTCAGCCTGGCCGAGGTCGTTGCGCGCGTTCAGGCCATTCTCCGCCGCACCGGCGGCGACTTGCCGGGCGACGTGCTGCGGTTCTCCGATCTCGTGCTCGACGAAGGCCGCCACGAGGTGTTCCGCGGTGAGGAGAAGATCGAGCTGACGGCGACGGAGTTCTCGCTTCTCCGCTTCTTCCTCCTGAACCCCCGCCGCGTCCTGTCGAAGGGGCAGATCCTTCAGAACGTGTGGAAGTACGACTTCGGCGGCAACACGAACGTCGTCGAGACCTACGTGAGCTACCTGCGCCGCAAGCTCGACTCCGTCGGGCCGCCGTTGATCAAGACCGTGCGGCAAGCGGGATACATGCTCGAATCGGATCGCGCGTAAGTTGCTCGCGCGGCTCTCACTCCGCGCGCGGCTGATCCTCGGCGTCATCGCACTCGCGGCCGTGGGGCTCGGCGCCGCCGATGTCGTGACGTACTCCTCGCTGAGCTCGTTTCTCATCAGCCGTACCGACAGCTCGCTCGAGCAGGCGCACGTCTCCGCAGAGCAGGCGATCCCCAACGGGTCGCGCGACGCCGGCTCGCGCGGCCCGCGCCCGCAGGGCGGCAACCAGTTCTTCGTCGGCGGGGACTTCGTCCAGGTGCGCCGCCTCAACGGCGCCGTCGTTCGCACGGTTGCCGCCCGGCAGTTTCCGGACAGCGACGCGGAGCCGAGCCCGCGGCTGCCGAAGACGATCGACCTCGAGCAGCCGTCGGACGGTCAGGACAGCGTCCGCTCCCTCACCGTGGCCGCCGTCAGTGGCGGCGAGCGCTACCGCGTGCGCGCGTCGATCGAGGGCAGTGCCCCGAACTACGTGCTCATTGTCGCCGCGCCATTGCACGACGTCGACAGCACGCTGCACCGGCTGCTCTGGATCGAGCTGCTCGTCACGGGGCTCGTGCTCGCCGGCATCGCGGCAGTCGGCCTCTGGGTCGTTCGGTTGAGCCTGCGTCCGCTCGACGCGATCGGCGCGACGGCTGCCGCGATCGCCGGCGGCGAGCTCTCGCGTCGCATCGAGCGCGCCGACGACAGGACGGAGGTCGGGCGGCTCGGCGCGTCGCTGAACGCGATGCTCGCGCAGATCGAGGCTGCGTTCAAAGCGCGCGAGGCATCCGAGCGCAAGCTGCGTCGGTTCGTCGCCGATGCGTCGCACGAGCTGAGGACACCGCTCGCCGCAGTTCGCGCGTACGCGGAGCTCTTCACGCGCGGGGCCGCGAGCCGTCCCGACGATCTCGCGCGCTCGATGACGGGCATCAGCCGCGAGTCGGAGCGCATGAGCCTGCTCGTCGACGACCTGCTCCTACTCGCCCGGCTCGACGAGGGCCGTCCGCTCGAGCGGGAGCCGGTCGCGCTCGACGAGGTCGTCCACGAAGCAGTGGAGACCGCGCGGACGCTCGACCCCGAGCGGCCGCTGGAGGTCGAGCTCGAGCCGGCTGCCGTCATCGGCGACCGCGACCGCCTCCGCCAGATCGTCGACAACCTCCTGGCGAACGTGCGGGCGCACACGGCTCCGCTGACGCCGGTCCGCGTCTCGATCGAGCGCCTGAACGGGAGCGTGCGCGTGACCGTCGCCGACCGCGGCGGGGGCATGTCGGCGGACCAGGCTGCGCACGTCTTCGAGCGCTTCTATCGAACCGATGCGTCGCGCACGCGTGCGAGCGGCGGCGTGGGGCTCGGCCTGTCGATCGTCGCCGCCGTCGCCGCGGCGCACGAGGGCAGCGTCGGCGTCGAGTCCGTCGCCGGCGAGGGCACGAGCTTCCACGTCGACCTGCCGCTCGCCGACTCTCGGTAGAGACACAGCCCGCTCTCAGAAGACTCCAAGGTGCGCCGCGCATCGTGAGTGGTGTCAACCACTCGCGGCAGGTGCCGCACGAAAGGAGATCTCATGAAGATCCTCGTTCTCGCCAACGAGACCGCTACGAGCCCGGCGTTGCGGAGACTCGTCACGGAGCTCGCGGACGACGCTGAGACTCGCGTCCTCGTGGTCGCGCCGACGCTCATCGGCCGGCTCGACTTCTGGGCAAGCGACGACCGTCGCGCGCGCAGCGCTGCGGGACGCCGGCTCGACGAGTGCCTGGCGGCGCTCGGCGACGCCGGCGTCGACGCGGCCGGCTACATCGGCGACAGCAATCCGATCCAGGCGATCGAGGACGCACTGAGCATCTTCGGCGCCGACGCAATCGTGATTTCGACGCACCCCGAGGGCTCGTCGAACTGGCTTGCCCGCAACGTCGTTGCCCGCGCACGCGGCCGCTTCGACCGGCCCATCCACCACATCGAGACGGGCGCGTCTCAGCCCGCTCTCGACCGACTCACAGCGCGCTCACAGGATCGCGCCGTAGCGTGAGGCTCATGACCAGACACGAGAACGACTCAATCGAGAACGAGCGCCTGACGCGGCGCGGATCGCTCCTCCGCCTCGCGGGGCTCGCGGCGGCCGCCGGCGGTGCAGGCGCGCTTCGGCTCGACACCGCCGACGCTGCAGGCCCACTCGCCGTTTCGTCGGGCCTCGTCAAGTGCGTGCTGACGCCGGAGCTCACTGAAGGGCCGTATTACGTCGTGGGGGAGAAGCTCCGCCGTGACGTCACCGAGGGCAAGCCCGGCACGTCACTGCTGCTGAACCTGACCGTCGTGAACGCGTCCACGTGCAAGGCGGTCAAGAACGCGTCGGTCGAGATCTGGCATTGCGACGCCGGCGGCGTCTACTCGGGCGCAGTCGCGAACAACCCCGGCACGAACTTCTTGCGCGGCGTCCAGAAGACGAACGCCGCCGGCGTCGCCACGTTCAAGACGATCTACCCCGGCTTCTACCAGGGCCGTGCGGTGCACATCCACGTCAAGGTGCACATCGGCGGCACGGTCGTGCACACCGGGCAGCTGTTCTTCCCTGCGAGCGTGACGAACGCCGTCTACAAGCGCGCGCCGTACAGCGCGCACGGAACGACGCCCGACACGCCGAACCCGGATGACTCAATCTTCCGCAACGGCGGCAGCAAGGGAATGCTGACGCTGAAGAAGAGCGGAGCCGGGTACGTCGGCACGATCGGGATGGGCGTGCATCTCACGTAGCCGCGGGAGCGCCGTCAGGAGAAACACGTTGCTCATGACGTAGCTGAGCGCGAAGACCGGGCACGCAAGCGCCATCGCGGCGGCGAGGAATCCCGGCCGCGACCGCCGCGCAGCGTACAGCGTGAGTGCGAGCGCAACGGGCAGGCGGTAGACGAGCGGGATGTCGAAGCCGCCGGCTGCGCTGCCGCCCGTCCCGCCGCCGCGGAGGATGTGCAGCCAGTCGGCCCAGAGCTGCGGCGACATCGCGACGGAGACGGCCGTCACGAGAACCGTCGGCACCAACACGCGCACGAGGTTCCTCCACTCGCCGCGCGCCGCGAACCAGACGACGCCGACGCCCGCCGTCACCTTCGTCAGGAGCGGGAGCGCCCACAGCCCCGGGCGCCGGAAGCCGAAGACGAGCACGACGGCGAGCAGCGGCCAGATGTTGCCGACCATCGCCTGCGGCACGCAGAAGAGCAGGAGCGGCGCTGCGAGCGACCACCCGAGCGGACGCAGCAGCCACGCGTACAACGCGAAGCCGGCGACCGTCCATGCAGCGAGGAAGAGCGGCCACGGCAACTGCGCGAGCGGCCAGAGCACCTGCGCGAAAGCGGGCGAGTAGAGATATGCGTCCGCGGTGTTCGGCGGCAGGCCGTACATCGGCGAGTGGTGCCACGCGAGCCAGTAGGCGTGCGCGTCGTAGCCGAGCGCGGTGCGCCAGCCGACGATCGCGACCGATGCATAGAGGCCGCCGAGGAACCACAACGCGAGCAGCAGGCGGTCGCGCTCGCGCGTGCGGCGCGTCGTGTCCGATGGCAGCGGCTGCCGAACGTCGAGCGCGGCGCTCACTGCTGCAACGACCGAGGTGCGGGGCGGCGACCCACGCAGGTCTTATCGGCAGGGACACGTGCGGGACTGAAGCCCGCCCCTGAGGGCTTACGACAGGGCCCGCTCCTCTTCGACCGTCCGTTCGGCGCTCGGGAGCGCCTCGAGGCGCTCGTCGGGGATCGGCTCGCCGCTCTCGATCGAGAGCCCGTACGTGCCGGCCGCAAGCCGGGCTTCGGCGCGCTCGACCGCGGCGAGCTGCTGGCGCAGGTCATCCTGCAGGCCCTCGTCGAGCTCGTCCTGGTAGAGATCGGCGCCGAGATTCGCCGGGTCGAACTCGTCCGCCGGCTCGCCGTCGTCCTCATGCGTCAGCCCGCCGAGCGCCCGCTCGATCCGCTCGCGCTCGGCTTTCAGGAGCTCACGTGCCCGGTCTGCATCCACCGGAGGAGCTTACGTATCCCGCACCATCGCATGGAGGTGTCCTGGAGCCAGAACACGCTCAACCCGCCAGGCGCTCACGCTCGGCCGCGATCCGTTCCGGGCTCCACTTGCTCCAGCCGTGGAAGTCGGAGAGGTCGCCCGCGTCCCAGGCCTCGCGAAGCGCCGGTGCGCTCAGGTCCCAGTCCGGGCGGATCTCGCGTGTCAGGGCGCGCAGGTCCTGGCGGAGGTCCTCGACCGACGGCCGGCCCCAGAACCAGTAGCCGTTGTAGATGCTGTGGACGACGAGCCCCGGCTTGAGCACGAGCGTGTGCGGGATCATCGGGTTGCGCTCCGGGTCGGTGTACTCCTGGATGTCGAGATCCTGCTGGACGGTGCGCTCCGGGTCGGAGAAGAAAGGCCACTGCGCGCCGACCGACGCACGGAACTCCTGGCTCACGTGGTGGTCGTCGGTGGAGATCGTGGCGATCTGCGTGTAGGCCACGGTGATTTGCGAGTAGAACGCCGCGAGCTGCAGATGCTGCTGGTGCTCCTTCGGGCAGTAGTGGCCGCGCGCAAGCGTGAGGATCAGCGGGTCGTCGCCCTGCAGATCGCTGAGCTTGCGCGGCGTGTCCGTGTGGTCGGGCAGCTCGTAGTCGGGAAAGGTGGCTCCTGGGACGATGTCGGATCGCATGATTCGGCTCCTTTCGTGGGTGTCCGTGACATGGTCGCTCGACGGGCCCCCGCTCGTCGAGGTATGAACGGTAAAGATCTAGGAGGAGCGATGATCGAGGTCGGCGCCTACCCCACACGCAGCGACGCGGAGCTCGCCCAGGCGGCACTCGTAGCAGCGGGAATCGCGTCCGTGCTCGCAGCCGACGACGCCGGCGGCGCCTACCCGTTCGACCTATCGGGCGGTGCGCGTCTCCTGGTCGACGAAGCGGACGCAAAAGACGCTGCGGCCTTCCTGTCCGAGGGGCCCCGCGCAAGCCGCGAGGAGCAACGATGACGATGACGTCGACAACCACCGCGCCTTCCCGGACGCTCAGCCGCGACGAGGCGGGCGGTCTGATCGGCGAGTACTGATGAGACTGCGCAACTTGCTGACCACTTCGGATGGCGGGCGAGCGCCCGCACTCGACGGAGCGACGACGTGGCTCAACTCCGACCCGCTGACGCCCGCCGACCTGCATGGTCACGTCGTCGCATACGACTTCTGGACGTACACGTGCGTGAACTGGTTGCGGACGCTGCCCTACCTCCGCGCCTGGGCCGATCGGTATCGCGAACACGGGCTGATCGTGATCGGGATCCACACGCCCGAGTTCGTCTTCGAGCACGAGCTCGACAACGTGCGCGAAGCCATGCACGTGAACCGGGTCGGCTATCCGGTGGCGGTCGACAACGACTACGCAGTCTGGGACGCGTTCGACAACCACTACTGGCCGGCCCTCTATCTCGCCGACGCGGACGGAGTCATCCGACACCACCAGTTCGGCGAGGGCGGCTACGAGGAAGCGGAACGGGTCATCAAGCAGCTCCTGGACGAAGCCGGCGGTCGCGATCTGCCTCGCGGTGACGTCGACGTCGATCCCGAGGGGGTCGAGGTGGCCGCCGACTGGAGTCACCTCGAGTCGCCCGAGACGTACCTGGGCTCCGCACGCGGCGAGCGGTCCGTGCCGGCGCGGGAGGGGCGAGAACTTCGTCTCAACCAGTGGGCGCTCGCCGGCGAGTGGACGATCCGGTCGGATGCGGCCTTCCTCGACGCAGGCGCGGGCACGATCGCGTACCGCTTCCGCGCTCGTGACGTCAACCTCGTCATGGGCTCGACGCGAGGCGAGACGCCGTTCAGTGTTCTGATCGACGGGCAGCCGCCGGGCTCGTCGAGCGGAGCCGACTGCGACGACGAGGGACACGGCGGCGTTTCGGAGCCGCGCCTCTATCAGCTGGTCCGTCAGCGCGATTCGATCGACGAGCACACGTTCGAGATCACGTTCGCCGCGCCTGGAGTCGGGGCGTACGCCTTCACGTTCGGCTAACCGCTACCAAGAGCGAAGGAGGACGCATGGCCACGATCCACCTCCACCAGACGACGACCGCGACGCCCGAGCAGTTCCTAGCCGGGCTCACCGACTTCGGGCCGGGCCGCTCGAAGCTCTTCGGCAACAGCGCCGACGGGTATCTCAAAGTGCACGACCGGGGCCCGAGTACAGCGGACGTCACGGAAGGCTCGGCCGGCATCTGGGAGCGGCTGCGTTACGACTGGTCCGACCCCAACCGCGTGGTCATGACGACCGCCGACTCCAACACGTGGGGAGGCGCCTCGGGTCACACCTACACCTTCACGCGGCAGCCGAATGGCACGACCGACGTGGATGTCGTGGTGGTCCGCGAGGGCAAGAACGTCAAAGGACGGCTCCTCGGGCTCGTGCTCGGAACGATCGGCAAGGGGAAGCTGGCAAAGGCGCTGCGGAACACTGCGAAGGCCATCGAAGCCCGAAGCTCCGGAGCGGAGCCTGCGCACGAAGGGGCGTGAGCTGATGGGCGCGGCTGGGATCGAACCAGCGACCCCTCGCGTGTGAAGCGAGTGCTCTCCCGCTGAGCTACGCGCCCTGGAGGCCGCACTTTAGCCGAGCCGGATCGTGGCTATGGTGTGCAGGCGCGTGGGTCTAGCCCGGAAGCCGCTGAGGGCTTCAGCTGTTCCTCTTCGACTGTCACACCCGGCCCGAGCGCTTCGAGAGAGCTCGCACGGGCTCTCCACTCTCACGGACAGTCAGGAGCAACACATGCACGCATCACGCATGAGGGCACGCCTGCGCGCAAGCGCAACGGCACGGCTCTCGCTCGCCGTGACCCTCGTCGCCCTCGCCGGCGTCGCGGTGGTCGCAGGGGCGTCGGCCGACACGGCCGGCCCGATCACCTTCGAGCCGCCGACCTACAACGTCGGCAACATCAACAGCCAGGACGGCTGGACGAAGACGGGCGCGTACGACGCGGCCGTCGCAAGCGTCGCGAGCTTCCCGGCCGCGTCCGGTTACGGCTTCGGCACGCAGGCGCTGCGCTTGTCCGATGAGATCACTTCCGGCAGCTTCGGCGACCAGACCTTCTCGCCCAGTCTCGCAAGCCCGGCCAGTGAGACCCCCGGCAACACGCACTTCGAGGCGAGCTTCGACATCGGCACGGCGCTGGCCACACTTCAGCCCGGCCTGCACATGTCGGTCAGCCCCGACGACGGCAACGGCGGGCGGATGAGCTATCTCCGCTTCGAGGATCGGGCCAACGGCGTACACGTCTTCTTCGACGACGTGACCGATTCGGGCCCGATCGGCACCGGCGCAACCTTTAACGAGACCGACGTCGCCACCCTCGACCGGACCAGCGCACACTCGATCAGGTTCCTGATCAACTTCAAGCGCGGTCCCGGCAACGACGACGTGAAGGTCTTCATCGACGGCAAGAAGGTCGTCACCGGCACGACGTGGGAGGACTACTACCGCTACGACCCGGAGCAGAACGGGAACGGCAACCTCGTCCCGTCCGTGTCGAAGCTGATCTTCCCCGCCCGCGGTACTGCGCACCCGGCCAACGGCGGCAACGGCTTCCTCGTCGACAACGTGTTTCTCTTCTCGTAAGAGACGACCGACGCACGACGACGCTCGATGAGAGGCCCGCTTCGGCGGGCCTCTCGCATTTCGCGGCCGCTAGTCTCGGCGCGTGCAGGACAAGCATGTCGTCGTCACGGGAGCAGGTCGCGGCATCGGCAAAGCGATCGCGCTTCGCCTGGCCCGCGACGGCGCGCGTCTGAGCCTGCTCGCTCGCGGCGAGGACGCACTCGCCGAGACGGCGGCGGAGATCGGCGGTGCGTTCGTCCGCGGCGTCGACATCCGCGACGGTGCGAGGGTCGACGCCGCCTTCGCCGCGGCCGCCGACGCGAACGGCCCGATCCACGCGCTCGTCGCGAACAGCGGCAGCGGGGGGCCGAACGAGCCGGGGGACGGCGACCGCTTCTTCGACCTCGTGCAGACGAACCTCGTCGGCACGTATCAGTGCGTGCGCGCGGCGCAGCGCCGCTTCGCGCCCGCGCCCGACCGTCGCGACATCGTCGTCATCGCGTCGATCCTCGCGCGCATCCCGGTTCCCGGCTACACGGGCTACAGCGCGTCGAAGGCCGGGCTCCTCGGGCTCGTCCGCTCGCTCGCCGCCGAGCTTGCGCCCGAGAACGTGCAGGTGAACGCCATCTGTCCCGGCTGGGTCGACACGGACATGGCCTGGGAGGGCATCGGCCTGATGGCTGATGCGATGGGCGTCACCCGCGACGAGGCGCACGCCGCTGCGATGCGTGAGGTGCCGCTCGGGCGCATGGGCGCGCCCGAGGACGTCGCCGGCACGGTTGCGTGGCTACTCTCGCCCGACTCGCGCGGCGTCACCGGGCAGGCGATCGACCAGAACGGCGGGGCGTTCATGAGCTGAGCGGAGTGCGGCGAGCGCCGACGCGCACAACGCGGCCGCGAGCACGAACGGGATCCAGTCGCCGGTCGCGCCCGCGATCGCACCGCCTGCAGCAGGGCCGATCATCGCCCCGAGCGCCCACGCGGCGTTCATCAGCCCGAACGCCATGCCGTGCGCGAGCCCGACGTGCTCCGCGCCGTCGGCGATCAGAGCGAACGCGGGCGTGAACAGGACGCCGTACGCCATCGCCGCGAGCACGACGAGTGGCACGTAGACGAGCGGCCTCGCGTCGGCCGCGAGCCCGAGCGACAACACGGCGCCCGCCGCGAGCGAGACGCGCACCGGCAGCAGCCGACCGCGCCTGTCGATGAGCCTGCCGATCAGCGGCGCCTGCACCGCCTCGAACGCCGCGCCGACGAGCCAGACGCCGCCGATCGCCGCCGCGCCCCAGCCTGCGTTCGAAAGGTGCAGCGGCCCGAGCACCGAGAGGACGCCGAAGAGGAGCGACGGCACCGCCATCAGCGCGAGCCCGCCCGCGAACTGCCGGTTGTGAAGCGCGCGCACGAGTGCGGCGCCCGACGGCTGCTCGCCCGGCGGCGGGCTATCGAGCCGCAGCGTCCACACGACGAGAACGGCAGCGAGGCCGGCGAGCGCGGAGAAGATGACGTCACGGCCGGCGAGCGCGGCCGCCGCGCCGATCACCGGCCCGAAGAGCGCGCCGAAGATCGCCGCGCCCATCGCACTGCCGATGAGCGCGCCACGACGGTTGCGCGGCGCCGCGGCGAGCAGCCAGCCGAACGCGCCAGCCCAGGTGAACGCGCTACCCGCGCCCTGGAGCAGGCGCGCCGCGAAGAGCGTCCAGAACCCGCCCGCGAGCGCGAAGCCCACGCTCGCGAGGCCCATCGCCGTCAGGCCGACGATCACCGCCCGGCGCGCGCCGAGCCGCGCAGCTGCGAAGCCTCCGGGCAGCCCGCCGATGAGCGCGCCGGCCGCATACGCCGCGACGAGCGCGCCCGCCCGCGTCTTCGTAAACCCGAATTCGTCGGCGAAATGAGGGAGAAGCGGCGTCAGCGCTGCGAAGAGCATCGTGTCGACGAAGACGAGGACGGCGACGAGGAGCAGCAGACGGCGCATCTCCGGGACGCTATCTACGCTGCGCCATGTGACGATCCGCAGGCGCGGCGCCGTATCAGCTGGTGTGAACGCGGTCTCGACCTCGCTCGACGCTCCGTCGCTTCTGGGCGGGCGGCCCGCCTTCGCAGAGGTGGCCGCAGAACAGCTCGACGCGGTGTACCGCTATCTCGTCTATCTCACGGGAGACCGCGCAGCCGCCGAGGACCTGACCGCCGAGACCTTCGAGAAGGCGTTCCGCAGCTGGCGCCGCTTCGACCCGCGGCGCGGCTCGCCGCGCACCTGGCTCTGCAAGATCGCGCGCAGCGTCGCGATCGACTGGTTCCGCGCGGAGACGCGCAGGCGCCGGCGCGAAGAGACGTATGCGCGGGAAGTGCCGCTCGTCGAGGAGTTCGGGGACGGCCTGCCAGGCCCGTTGCAGGAAGCACTGCACGAGCTCTCGCCGGCGGAGCGCGAGGTCGTCGCGCTTCGCGTCCTGCTCGAGCTCGACGGGCCGAGCGCAGCCCGCGTTTTGGGAATCAGTCAGACCGCCTGCTCGACGCGGCTCAGCCGCGCGCTGCGGCGACTCGAAGAGAGGATGGACGATGTCCGCGAATGACATGACCGTCGAGAGGCTGCTGCGCGCGCACGCGCCGCACGCGCCGGAGGGACTGCGCGCGCGGGTGCTCGCGCCGAAGGCGGTGCCCGTGCGGACCTGGGGCCTCCCGCCGCGGCGGCTTGCGCTCGTCGCGCTGCCTGCGGCGCTCGGCCTCGCAGTCACGGCGGCGGTCGTGAACGGGATCGTCCGCTCCGGCAACCATCCCTCGGCGGTGCAACCTGTCCCGGCCGCCCTCGATGCCCCGACCGTGACGGACACCTTCTCCGCAGCGCCGAGCCGCGTCGGTGCCGGTGGTGCGCAGGGCTACAAGCTCAAGGCCGCCACGCCAAGCGTGACATCCTCGCGGCTCGCGCACACGGACGCCTCGCTGCAGATCCGTGTCGCCGACACCGATGCGCTCGCGTCCGCGACGTCGCGTGCAACGAAGATCGCGACGTCGCTCGGCGGGTACGCGAAGTCGGTCGACTACCGCACGCCGAAGAACGGCGACGGCGCGGCGTACATCGAGCTGCGCGTCCCGGCGCAGAACGTGAAGACGGCCATCAGCCGGCTCGCAGATCTCGGCACGATCGTCTCGCAGGAGCTCTCCGTGACCGATCTCCAGGGCAAGCTCGAAACGCAGTCCGCGCAGATCGCGCAGCTGCGCCGCCGCGTAGCCGCGCTGCGCACCGCTCTCGCCGATCCGGCGCTCCCGGACGCGCAGCGGGTGCTGCTCCAGATCCGTCTCGCCGAGTCGAAGCGCGCGCTCGCGCAGCGGCTGAGCGCGCGAAAGGGAACTGTGTCGTCCGGTGCGACCGCGCGCATCTCGCTCGTCATCGGCACGGAGAAGGTGATCGCGCCCGTCACCCACCGAGGGCGGCTCGGCCGCATGCTGCACTCGGCGGTCGGGTTTCTCGCGCTCGAGGCGATGATCGCCCTCTATGCGCTGATCGTCATCAGCCCGTTCGCGATCGCCGCTGTGCTCGTCTGGCTCTGGCGCCGGCGGTCGGTTGACCGGCTCCTGCACGCCTCCTGATCTGATGGAATAGCGCCGTGCTGGTCGCGGGGCTCTCCACGGGACACATGATCGGCCTCGCCGTCACCGGCGGGGTCTTCATCGCGTTCGCGCTCTCGGCCTCGTTCCTCGCACCGCGCCGCTGGCCCGACTTCCCGGGCAAGAACGGCCTGAGCGTTTTCATCATCGTGTGCTTCGTGCTCTTCGCCGCGATGCTCACCGCCGTCGAGGTTTTCGGCGTCGAGAAGTCGGAGGCGGGCACCGAAGCACACGGGGAGACGGCGAAGACGATTGACGTCACCGAGAGCGAGTACACGATCTCGCTCCCGTCACTGAAGTCGCTGGCGCCCGGCACCTACACGTTCGTCGTGAAGAACGACGGCAACGTCGCGCACAACCTCGTGGTCGGAACGAAGACGACGGCTCTGATCCAGCCGGGTAAGACCGCGGAGCTCACCGTTCCGCTCGAGGCCGGCACCGTCTCGCTCTTCTGCTCCGTCGACGGTCATCGCCAGCTCGGGATGAACGCGACCATCAGCGTCGGCTGAGAAAACGACTCCTGAAAAGGGGAAAGCCCGCCGAGGGGGGCCGCAGCGGGCTTCTGGAGCTTGCCGGGGAGGGGGGAGTAATCCGGCACACGAATCTTCGGCACGCGTCGTGTGTGCGCCCTCCCGAAAAAGGGTGATCTTCGGTTGGATACCCTGTAGCCGTTCCGGAGAAGTGGCCGAGTGGCTGAAGGCGGCGCCCTGCTAAGGCGTTATGGGGATGAATGTCTCCATCGAGGGTTCGAATCCCTCCTTCTCCGTCAGTGCTGTAGGACGTCGCCGTCCCGCGGATCCGAGAGTTCCGCGACGATGCCGGCGGCGCCGTCCTTCTCGACGACGTTGTAGCTCCGCGCGGTCTGGACGACGAGCTCGAGCTCCACGTTCTCGTGCCCGGGGACGACGACGAAGCGCGTCCCCTCCGCCCGGATGTGCTCGTACTCGCGCAGCGTGAGCGAGACGCGGTCGAGGCACGAGCGCGAGGCGCACTCGCAGATGAACTCGTAGTCGTCGTCGCCACCGAAGCGGATCGCCTGCTGCTCGATCCCCTCGTTCACCGTCCGAAAGAAGACCTCGTTCTGCGCGAGGCGCTCTTCGCGCCAGTCGCCGGTGGCTGCCGACTCGTCCATGCAGCCAAGGTAGCTTCTCGCGGGCGCGACGGCGACCCGGCCGCCGGCCGGGTCGCGTCACAGCGGAGAGGGCGGGATTTGAACCCGCGACGCACCTTTCAGCACGTACGCGATTTCCAGTCGCGCTCCTTAGACCACTCGGACACCTCTCCGAGAGTCGGCATCCTAGCCTTGCCCGTGCTCTTGACACAAACAGCACAATCGAAGAGAGTGGGTCGTTCGCCTCGCACCGAGCTCGACGCGAGGAGGTGACCAGGAGCCCCTGCCGGGCAACGCGCGGACTCCAGCACGCCGTCAACGGAAGGAGTTCGTCATGCAGTTTCGTGTCTCACGCGGTCTTGCCGTTCTCGTCGCTGCACTCGTCGCGCTCGGAGCGCCCGCGGTCGCGCGCGCCGATGCGGTAACGCAGTGGAACATCAACGCGAGTGCCGCCATCTTCGCCTCGAGCCCGACCGCGCACGCCTCGACGCTGAGCTTCGCGATGGTCCAGGGCGCCGTTTACGACGCCGTCAACGCAATCGACGGCGGCTATCAGCCGTATCTCGTCCGGCCGCAAGCCAACCCGTGGGACTCGGAGGACGCTGCGGTCGCGACTGCTGCGTACCGCGTCCTCGTGGCCGTCGTGCCGTCCTCTCAGACGGTCGCGCTTGCGAACCTCGCAGCGCAGTACACCGCCGCGCTCGCTGCGATTCCCGCCGGGCCTGCGAAGCAAGGCGGGATCGCTGCCGGCGAAGCGGCCGCCAGTGCGATGCTCACCGCACGGACGAACGACGGCCGCAATCCCACGACGCCGTTCCCGTTCGTGTTCGGCACCACCCCGGGCGTCTGGCGCGTGTCGCCGCCGCTCACCGCACCCGAGCCAACACCGTGGGTCGGGAACGTGAAGCCGTTCCTCGTGCCGAGCGCCGAGATGCTCCGCACCAAAGGCCCGAACGCGCTCACGAGCAAGGCGTACGCGCGTGACCTCAACGAGGTGAAGTCGGTTGGCTCGTTCTCGAGCACCACGCGCACCGCCGACGAGACGAACGCCGCGATCTTCTGGCAGTCGCAGCCGCTGGGGCTCTACGGCGGCGTCATGCGCTCGCTCTCGGCCCGCTTCGGCTTGACGACGGCGCAGAACGCCCGCTTGTTCGCGGAGGTGAGCCTCGTCGGTGCCGACGGCGCGATCGGCTGCTGGAACGACAAGTACTACTGGAACTTCTGGCGCCCGCTCGACGCGATTCGTCAGGCGGCGAACGACGGCAACCCCGCGACCGAGGGCGACCCCACCTGGCGGCCGCTCTTCGACCCGGCGACCCCGACGACGCCTCCGCTCGCCACGCCGAACTTCCCTGACCACCCGTCGGGGCACAGCTGCGTGAGCGGCGCGATCCTGAACACGATGCGGCGCTTCTTCGGCACCGACAAGATCGGCTTCGACATCGTGAGCACGCGGTTCGCGGGCACGCCCGCGCAGACCCGGCACTACGACAGCTTCTCGAGTGCGCTCGACGAAGTGGTCAACGCGCGCGTCTGGGGCGGCATCCACTTCCGCACGGCCGACGAGCAGGGCGCGAAGCTCGGCAGGACCGTCGCGAACTGGGAGCACGCGCACTACTTCAAGTCGCTGTACGGCGATGACAACGACCAGGGAGACGACGACTGATCCTGATAGACCAAGAGCCGGCGCCGCGTGACCATGCGGCGTCCGGCTCTACCAAACGGAGGGGGAGGGATTTGAACCCTCGTCGGACCCAAGGGCCCGAAACGGTTTTCGAGACCGCCGCATTCGACCGCTCTGCCACCCCTCCGGCGGGCGCATGGTATCTAGTCGTGCACGCGGGCGATCAGCTCGTGCCGGCGCAACACCTTGACGGCGTAGCCTGCGAAGCGGACGTCGTAGCCCGCTTCTTTCAGGAACAGAACCTTGTCGCCGGGCGCGACGCCTTCGGCCTCGGGGCCGACGGCGGTGACGATCCCCGCGCTGCACTGCGTCTCCGCGCTCGCCGGCAGGATTAGCCCCGCACGCGTCTCCGACTCGTCCTCCGTCGTCTGGATGACGAGGAAGTCGTCGAGCGGCTCGAGCGTCATCGGGATGGGCCGGGGGTCTTCCAGCACGTTTTCACGATACTCCCGGGATGCCGTCGCCGTTCGTCGAGCTCGAGGTTGGCAGCCGAGTCGTCAAGGTCACGAACCCGGACAAGGTGTACTTTCCGGCGCGCGGCGAGACGAAGCTCGACCTCGTCCGCTACTTCATCGCCGTCGGCGACGGGATCGTGCGCGCGCTCTACGAGCGCCCGTGCCAGCTGAAGCGGCAGCCCGAGGGCGTGGGCGGCGAGGTGATCTGGCAGAAGCGCGTGCCGGAGCGCCGGCCGGAGTGGATCGAGACCGCGCGCGTCACGTTCCCGTCGGGCCGGCACGCCGACGAGCTCTGCGTCACCGAGGTCGCGCAGGTCGTCTGGGCGGCGAATCTCGCGACGCTCGAGTTCGGCGCTTGGCCGTCGCGTCGCGCCGACCCGGAGCGCCCGGACGAGCTCCGCATCGACATCGATCCGCAGCCCGGCACCGGCTTTGCGGAGGCGAAGGCGGTCGCAGCGGTCGTGCGCGAGGTGCTCGTCTTCGGCCAGCCGACGTAGCCGATCTCGTCGAGCACCTCGCGCACGACCGCTGCGACCTGCTTCGCCTCCGCA
>JANMQZ010000200.1:0-26938 GCA_031370755.1 Actinomycetes bacterium | reverse complement strand
GACCTCCTTCAGCACCTGCAGGTCGCCGAACCACTTCGAGACGGCCTTCACCTGCACGAAGGGCGTTGCGGCGTTGCCGTTGCTGCTCAAAAGGCTTGTGCGCGCTCGCGGCGCTCACGCTGCGCGACCAGGTGATCGGTGAAGCGCGCGAGCGGGATCGTGATCAGAATGAAGAACACCGCGGCGACGAGGTACGACGGGAAGTCGCCGTTCTGGGTCGAGAACTGCTGCGACAGCGAGGCGGCCTCTGCGACGCCGATCACCGAGACGATCGCGGTGTCCTTCTGCAGCCCGACGAAGTCGTTGAGCAGCGGCGGGATGACACGCCGCACCGCCTGCGGGACGATCACGTAGCGCATCGTCTGCGCGTACGAGAGGCCGAGCGATCGCGCGGCCGCCCGCTGGCTTGCGTGCACGGACTCGATGCCGGCGCGGTAGACCTCGGTCACGTACGCCGTGTAGACGAGCGTGAGCGTAACGATGCCGTACGTCGTGAACGAGCGGCTCGAGATGTAGCCGAGCTGAAGGCCGGGAACGCCGAAGCCGACGAAGAAGGCGACGATGATGATCGGCGTGCCGCGGAAGAAGTCGGTGTACACGATCGCCAGGGCGCGAAACGGTCTCGCTCCGCGCCCCGGCAGACCACGCACGATTGCAATTGCAAGCGCGAACACGAGCACCAGGACCTCGGCGACGGCCATCATCTTGAGGTTGACCTGGAAGCCCGCCCACACGTCCGGCATCGCCAGCGTGAAGCTGTGCAGATTGAAGAACGCGTGGAGGACTTCGTGCAGCGCATGCATGGGTTACGTCCCTACTTCAGAACCGCGATCTTCGAGAAGTCGAGGTTGAACCACTTCTTCTGGAGCTTCCCGACCGTCCCGTCCGCCGCGAGGCCCTTCATCACGGTGTTGACGGTGCCGAGCAGCTTCGAGCCCTTCTGGAGCACCGCGCCGTACTGCTCGTGCGTCACGACCTGGCCCGCGACGGGGCCGTACGCGCCCGGCTTCTGCTTCTTCTGCAGTGACACGAGCGGCACGTCGAGGATCATCGCCTGACAGCGGTTGATCTGCACGGCCTGGTACGCAGCGGTCGTCGTCGGGAACGAGAGCGGCGACTTCGCCGGGTGCAGCTGGGTCTTGATCCAGTCGAGGCCCGTCGTGTTCGTCTGGGCGCAGGTCTGGAGCTTCTTCAGGTCGGCGAGGCTCTTCGGCGCCGTCGTCTGCTTCGAGATGAGCACGCCCTGGTTCGCGTTCAGGTACGAGGTGGTGAAGTCGACCGTCCGTTTCCGCTGCGACGTGATCGTCGCCTCCTGGAACGAGATGTCGAACTTCTTCGTGCCCGGTGCGAACAGGCTGTTCCATGGCGAGAACATCCACACCGGCTTGAGGCCGAGCTTCGCGGCGATCGCCGACGCGAGGTCGACCTCGTAGCCACGCGGGCTCGTGATGGTGTTGCCGCGGACGGTGCCGCTGGCGAAGCCGGGTGCCGGATCGCCGAAGGCGACGATCAGCTTGCCCGACTGCAGTGTGGGCGGTGCGGCCGGCCGCGCCGAGGCCGCCGGGACGGCGACCAACGCCGCGACGGCGAAGAGCGGGAGAAAACGCTTCACGAGGAACCCTCCTGTGGGTTTGGAGCTGGAACGCAGAATCTAGCGCGGTGCAGCGAAAACGCCTAACCGGCGTCGAGCGCCGCCCGGGTGAGCTGCTGGAAGTGCCCGATCAGCTGCTCGCTCCGGTCCATGAGATAGCCGTGCTCGACGCCGCCGCCCGCCATGCCGCGGTGGACGCCCTCGACGAGCGCCTTGTCCTCGATCCCGACCTGGTCGTCGAACGCCATCAGCTCGTCGATCCACGGCTGGTCGACGTCCGGCCCGAAGAAGTAGTCGAGGAAGCGGTAGGTCCGGTCGGGCGTGAGCGGCACCATCGGCCCGATCGAGATGTTCGGCTTGCCCGGGAAGATGTTCACCCCGAGGTTGGGCCAGAGGAAGTGGAACTGGCTGCGTGGCAGCTCCCCGTCGAGATGCATCGTCGTACCGCCGCCCTCGCGCGTCGGGCCGCGCTGGCTCGAGAGTCGGCCGTCGGTCGAGAGCGCATACGCATCGGCGGAGGTGTCGAGCATCGCCGCGAGCTGCGGGTGCGCGACCTGGCAGTGGTAGCACTCGAGGAAGTTCTCGCACACCACCTTCCAGTTCGCGTCGATCTCGGCTTCCCAGCGCTTGTAGAAGACGAGCTCGTCGACGTCGAGCCCGAGCTCTGCGATCTGTGCCGGCATCGAGCCGAGCGCCTCCGAGAGCGGTTCCGGGTCGCGTTGCGTGTTCACGAAGAGGAAGGGGCCCCAGGTGTCGACGGCAATGCGGCAGAGGCCGAGCTCGCTCGTCGGGAAGTCGGCGAGCTCCTCCGAGCGCGGCGCGCTCCGCAGCGAGCCGTCGAGCCCATACGTCCACGCGTGGTACGGGCACTGGATCGTCTCGCGCCTACCCGACCCCTCGGCGACCGGGAAGCCGCGATGCCGGCAGACGTTCAGGAAGGCGCGAAGCTCGCCGTCGCGCGCGCGCGTCATGACGACCGGCGTACGGCCTGCGCGCGCCGTCACGTAGGTGCCAGGCCCCGGCAGCTCGCCGAGATGACCGGCGTACTGCCACGCGGCGCGGAAGATGCGCTCCTGTTCGCGGCGCAGGATCTCCGGGTCGCTGTACCAGCTGTACGGGAGCGTTTTCTCCACCCTGCGAATGTACCGCGCCGTACCATGCTCGTATGGACGCAGCGCGGCGCGCCTATGCCTACATCAAGGAGCATCCGAGGGTCTTCATCGCCGTGCAGGCGGTCGTTCTGGCCGTCTTCCTCGGCTTCATCGGCTGGGCGCTGAGCGGCTCCTTCAAGGACGCCGGCGACGACCTCCGCAACGCCGATCCGCTGCTCTTCACGCTCGCCTGCGTCGCGCTCGCCGTCTACTACCTCGTCTTCGTGTTCGGCTGGATGCGCATCCTCGCGGATTGGGATCTCCACATCTCGTATCCGGCTGCGCTCCGCGCGGAGATGGTCTCGATGCTGGCGAAGTACATCCCGGGCGGTGTGTGGACGCCTGCCGCGCGCGTCGTCGCTGCGCGTCGCGCGGGAATCACGGACGGTGCGCTCGTCACCGTCTCGATCCTCGTCGAGGCGGGAATCTCTGCCGTCGCCGGGGTGATCGTGTTCGTCGTCTCCCTCGCATGGATGGACGGGGTGGACGCGCCGATCGTCCCCATCGTCCTCTTTGCGGTCGTCGTGGCGGCATTGCTGCATCCGAGGATCTTTTGTCCGCTTGCGTCTCGCGTGTTGCGGAAATTCGGTCATGGGACGCTTCCGCGGCTTCGCACCTCGACGATGGCGTTCCTGCTCGTCTTCTACTGCGCGACCTGGGTGATCGGCGGGCTCGCTCTCTGGCTTCTGCTCCGCTCGGTCGGCGCGCACCCGAACATCTCGTCGGTCGTCTTTCTCGGAGGCACAGCCGCGGTCGGCGCGATCGTCGCGGTGCTCTCGGTGTTCGCGCCGTCCGGCCTCGGGCCGCGCGAGGCGTCGATGTACGGGCTCATGCTCGCGGTGGCGTCCGAAGGGCAGGCGCTCGGCGCAACGGTGCTGAACCGCGTTGCGATCACGCTCGTCGAGGTGCTGCTGCTGGTCGTGGGCGGTGTCGTGCTCCGGCGCGGCGAGGACGAGGAGCGCGAGCCTGCCGTCCAGGATGCACCTGCTTAGTCCAATCTGGACTAGTCCAAGATGGAGTGCTAGGGTGCCCGTGTGCCTGCCGCCGAGCGCACCCGCGTCCAGAGGCTGACGACGACCGAGGGCGCCGTGCTCGCGCTCCTCGCGACCGAGGGCGAGCGCTCCGGCTACGACCTCGCGAAGCTCGTCGAGCGGGCGATCGGTCATGTCTGGTCGCCGGCGCGGAGCGGCCTCTACGCGACGCTGCCGCGGCTCGCGAAGAGCGGCCTCGTCGAGAGCCGCCCGATCGTGCAGTCCGCCAAGCCCGACAAGCAGCTCTACCGGATCGGCAAGGCCGGCCGGGAAGCGCTCGCGGCGTGGATCGAAGGCGTCGAGCCCGGTGCGCGCGACACGTTCTTCCTCAAGCTCTTCGTCGGCAAGCTCACGGCGCCGGAGGTACTGCTCGAGCACGTCGAGCAGTTCCGCGAGGACACGGAGGCACGGCTCGCCGTGTTGCGTGAGATCGCGCCGACGAACACGAATCGCGGTCACGACTGGTTCCACCGGCATCTGCTGGATTACGGCATCCGCTGCGCGGAGCTCGATCTCGAGTGGGTGGACGGCGTGGCGCGCGCGCTCCGCCGGGGGCCGCGGTGAGACGCAGCCTGCTCGTTGCGCTCGGCTGCGCGGCCGCAGCCGTGAGCTGCGGCGACGCGGGCGCGGCGACCGGCAGCTGGGTCGGCACGTTCCGCTTGCCCACGTCGGCCGACGCGGTCGACGTCTTGGTGCAGGTGCACGGTTCGCGTGCGACGGTGTCGATGGGCTACGGCCATCCGGCGCGCACCGACGTTGCGGCAACCGTGCGCGGCTCACACGTTCGCTTTGCGCTGCCCGGATTGCCCGCGAACGTCCTCTTCGACGGGACGTCGAAGGGCCGCGTGCTCGCGGGCAAGGTGTCGCAGGGGGCGCTGCGCGGCTCGTTCCGGCTCACGCGCGGCACCTCGAAGGTGTTGCAGCTCTTCGGCCTCTACCGAAGCTCGGCCGGCGCCGTCGTCACCGTCGTGCGCGCGCATGGCTTCCCGGCGTGGCTGACCGAGCTGCCGTCGGGCCGCACGCACGGCATCGGCCCGTCGCTCACGGTCGGCACGCTGCTCGGCGACACCTCGGGCAACGGCTCGATCGTCCCCGACGTCTCAGGCATCTCGTGGCAAGGCGCCCACTACGACCGCGTCGCGCTTCGTCAGCGCGAGGTTCGCGTCGGCGCGGTTGCGGCGACGCTGACGCTCCCGTCCGGAGACGGGCCCTTTCCCGCCGCCGTCATGGTGCACGGCTCGGGGCCGGCGAACCGCGAGGAGTTCCAGACGTTCACCGCGTACCTCGCGTCGCAGGGCGTCGCGGTGCTGGCGGGCGACAAGCGCGGCATCGGCCAGTCGACCGGCACGTATCCCGGCGAGCGCGCGAGCGAGTCGACGATCGCGGTGCTCGCCCGCGACGCCGAGGCGGAGATCCGCTTCGTCGCGGCGCTGCCGCAGATCGACCGCGCACGACTCGGGCTCTTCGGCGACAGCCAGGCGGGATGGATCATCCCGGTCGCCGCCGAGCACGAGCACGCGGTGCGCTGGGCACTCCCGCTCGTCGGCCCGACCGTTACCGCGGGCGAGTCGGACCTGTGGGGAGCGCTCGCCGGCAAGAGCCAGGGGCCTCCGAGCGGCACGCGCGCACAGATGCTCGCGCAGGTGCGCGCCGTCGGCCCGAACGGCGTCGATCCGAAGCCCGCGCTCGCGAAGCTCGACATCCCCGTCTTCTGGGTCTACGGCGACGACGACCGCAACGTGCCGACCGACCTCTGCGTCGAGTCGCTGCAGAAGCTGAAGGCGGGACACGACTTCACGTGGACGGTGCTGCCGGTGACGCACGCGCTGCTCGAGTTGCCGACGGGGCTCTACTCGAGCCTGTCGCGGTCACCAGGCTTCGTGCCCTCGCTCTTTCCGGCGATCGGCGAGTGGTTGCGCAGCCGCAGCATCGTGCGATAGTCATGACGTGTCGGAGACCTGGCATCACGGCCTGATCGCGAAGTGGTGGGCCGAGTTCAACGAAGGCGGCCCCGAGGTCGAGTACTTCCAGCGCTACGTCGAAGCGGGTCAGCCTGCGCTCGACCTCGGCTGCGGCACCGGCCGGCTGC
The DNA here is from genome assembly GCA_031370755.1 of Actinomycetes bacterium. GTDB lineage: Bacteria > Actinomycetota > Thermoleophilia > Gaiellales > Gaiellaceae > Palsa-739. The sequence goes on along the minus strand of JANMQZ010000200.1, from coordinate 21,076 downwards.
TCCTGCCATGGCTGCGCGCGGGCCTCGACGCCGACGGCTGCGACGCGTCGGCCGACATGATCGTGCACTGCCGCGAGGCCGTCGAGCGCGAAGGGCTGACGTCGAATCTCTACGTGCAGTCGATGCACGAGCTCGACCTGCCGCGCAGCTATCGGACGATCGTCGTGTGCGGCGCGCTCGGCCTCGGCGGCCGGCGTGACGACACCGCGGAAGGACTGCGCCGCATCCATGAGCATCTCGAGCCGGGCGGCACGTTCGTCGTGGACAACGAGGTGCCGTACACCGAAGGCACGGCGTGGAGGTACTGGCAGAAGGATGCGCGGGCGGAGTTGCCCCGGCCGTGGGGCGAGCCGGGCGAGCGCCGCCGCGGCGCGGACGGCGCCGAGTACGCGTTGCGCTCGCGCGTCGTCGCGTTCGATCCGCTCGAGCAGCAGACGACGTGGGAGATGCGCGCGTGGATGTGGCGCGACGGCGCGCTCGTCGCCGAGGAGGAGCACCGGCTCGACATGACCCTTTACTTCACGCACGAGATCGTGCTCATGCTCGAGCGCGCGGGCTTCATCGAGATCGAGTTGCGCGCGGGCTACGAGGACAGAGCGCCGACTGCCGACGACGATTTCGTCGTCTTCGTCGCGCGGAAGCCGTAGACGAGCGCCTGCGCATCGTGAGAAGGTGGGTCGATCCACCTGAAGCGAGCAGGAGGTGAGGACGTTGGGGAGCGAGACTCGGATGCCGCGCAGGGAGTTCCTGGCGAGGGGCGCAAAGCTCACCGCCGCTGCCGCTGCGGCTCCATATCTGCTGGCGGCGCCCGCACGGGCGGACGGCGGCCGCGGCCAGCTCGGTCTCGTCGGCGCGGATCACGTCGGCATCACGGTTCCGGACATCAACCAGGCGATCGAGTGGTTCGAGGACGTGATGGGCGCCGTTGCGCCGCTGACCTTCGGGCCATTCAGCGATCCGACGGGAACGTTCATGCACGACCTGCTCGGCGTCGATCCGCGCGCGGTGATCTCACAGATCACGATGCTTCGGCTCGGCCACAGCGGCGGCATCGAGCTTTTCCATTACGACGCACCGGATCAGCTGCACACGCATCCGCGGAATTCCGACTGGGCAGGGCATCACATCGCGTTCTACGTCACGGACATCACCTCGGCCGTCGAGTACATGCGCTCGAAGGGCGTCGAGAAGTTCCTCGGGCCGTTCCCCGTGACCGGAGGCCCGGCCGCGGGGCAGTCGATCAACTACTTCCGGACGCCGTTCGGAACGTTCATCGAGCTGATCAGCTATCCACAGGGAATGGCGTACGAGCGTGACCCGAGCCGGCCGCTCTGGTCGCCGAAGCGCAACGGCGTGAACGCGGAGGTCACGAAAGTCCCGGGCCTCCTCGGCATTGACCACATCGGGATCACGGTTCCGAACGTGGCCCAGGCGTCCGCGTGGTTCCAGGACGTGCTCGGCTTCAGCGCACCGTTGACATTCGGCCCCTTCAGCGACACGGGCGACTTCATGCATCAGCTGCTCGACGTCGACCCGCGTGCGGTCGTCGAGCAGATCACGTCCGTGCGCGGCGGCAACGGCCCGAACGTCGAGCTCTTCCAGTACACCGCACCCGGCCAGGATCACGCGTTCAGGAAGAACTCCGACTGGGGCGGCAAACACATCGCGTTCTATGTCAAGCACATGGACAAGGCGATCGAGTACATGCAGTCGAAGGGCGTCGAGAAGCTGCTCGGCCCGCTTGCCGTCACCGACGGTCCCGCAGCTGGCCAGACGATCAACTACTTCCGCGCGCCGTTCGGCACGTTCATCGAGTTGATCAGCTATCCGAAGGGAATGGCCTATGAGGCGACCGCGCCGATTCCGCTCTGGGATCCGCGCGACAACCGCCCGTAGGCACGTTGCGACAACGTCACTGGCGCGCTTAACTCCCCCGCGTCCACAAGGAAGGGGAGAAGGCATGACCAGCGCATTCGCCCGGCGCTCCGGGCGCTTCGTCGCGATCGTCGTCACCGTGATCGCGGGAGCAGCCGGAGTCGCCTACGCCACGAACGCCGTCACGAGGACGGCGGCCACAACGATCCAGGCCTGCGAGAAGGGCAACGGCGACCTCCGGATCGTCAACAGCCCGTCCGACTGCAAGAACAACGAGCAGCTTCTGAGCTGGAACGTCCAGGGGGCAGCGGGCCCGGCAGGTCCTGCCGGTCCTGCCGGAGCCAAGGGCGACACCGGCGCGACCGGCGCCGCCGGGCCGACCGGCGCGACCGGGTCGAAGGGCGACACCGGCGCGACCGGAGCGACAGGCCCTGCCGGTGCCACCGGCGCCAAGGGCGACGCCGGCGCAACGGGAGCCGTTGGGCCGATCGGGCCGATTGGGCCAAATGGACCGGCCGGACCGCCCGGGCCGAAGGGTGACACCGGCACAACCGGAGCCACCGGGCCAGCGGGCCCGACCGGAGCGACCGGCCCCGCCGGCCCTGCCGGGCCGGATCTGTTCGCGGACACGTTCGTGAACCGGTTCGGGACAAGCACCGGTGGTGCTGCGGCCGGCCGGGGCACGGAGTGCACGCTCGGCGAGATGATCCTGAACGCCTCGCCGGCCATCGCAAACGGCGTGCCGGCCAACGGGCAGTTGCTGGCGATCAATCAGAACACCGCGTTGTTCTCGCTGCTCGGCACGACATACGGCGGGAACGGCCAGACGACGTTCGCGCTGCCCGACATGCGGGCTGTGACGCCGAACCACATGACCTACTCGATCTGCATTCAGGGGGTGTTCCCCTCTTTCAGCTAGCACTCGGTAAGGGAGGGGCCGGTCCGGCCGGCCCCTCCATGCTTAGCGCCGGGCTCTCCGAGGTATGACGACTCGACGAAAGGAGCCAGCATGGCCAAGGAGATCAACTGCCCGTGCGGCGAGACCGTCCGTGGCGACGACGACGACCAGCTCGTCGCGAACACGGAAGAGCACATGCGCGAGAAGCATCCCGAGATGGTCGGGACGAAGTCCCGCGAGGACATCCTCGCGATGGCGCACGAGGCGTAGCTGACATCGCCGGGCGGCGCGGCGCTCTGTCCGCGCCGCCCGAGATAGCCTCGAGCATCAGAGATGGTTACGATCGACGACGTGCGCGCGCTGACGGTGACGCTTCCGCGGTCGACGGAGGCGTTCGTGCGACGCTGCGTGAAGTTCCGCGTCGGCCGGATCGTGTACGTCGCGTTCTCGCGCGACGAGTCCGTGATGGGCTTCGCGTTCCCGAAAGAGGAGCGCGAGTGGCTCGTCGAGGCCGAGCCGGAGAAGTTCATGCTGCCGACCGGAGGAGACCTCCGGTACCAGTGGGTGCTCGTCCGGCTCGCCGCGATCGACGTTCCGGAGATGCGGGAGCTCGTCTTCGACGCGTGGCGGTTGGTCGTGCCGAAGAGCGTTGCGGCGTCGGTCGAGCTTCCCGAGTAGGCTCGCCGCGTGCGGATCCTCGAGCGGATCGAGCAGATCTTCGCGCTCGGCGGTGGGCCGGGGGCGAATCGGATCGGCGGCAGTGAAGGAGAGGACCGCGCACACGAGCTCGTCGCGGCCTGGTTTGAGGAAGCCGGCCTCCGCGTCGAGGTCGACCCGGACGGCAACCTGGTCGGACGTCTCGCGGGCGACGACCCGGGCGCGGGCGAGGTCTGGACCGGCTCGCACCTCGACTCGGTGCCGGGCGGTGGGCGCTTCGACGGCGTTCTCGGCGTCCTGGCGGGGCTCGACGCGATCGAGCGCGCGGGTCGCAGCAGGCGCACGCTCGCGGTCGTCGCGTTCCGCGACGAGGAACGCGGGTTCGGTGGCAGCCACGCGCGCGTCGCGCGCGGTCCGCGGCCGGACGTCTAAGTCGAGGTCCACCACGAGCAGGGGCCCGTACTCGAACGACTCGGCGCACCGCTCGGCGTCGTGACGGGCATCGCCGGCATCGCGCGCGGCGAGGTCGTCCTCGAAGGCGCAGCCGGCCACGCCGGCACCACGCCGATGACAGGGCGGAACGACGCGCTCGGTGCGGCCGCCGAGCTCGTCCTGCGCGTGCGTGACGCCGCCGTCTCGATCCCGGACGCGGTCGCGACCGTCGGCCGCCTCGAGGTCGAGCCCGGCGCGGCGAACGTGATCCCGGCTCGGGCAACGGTGAGCGTCGACGCCCGCGCACCCGACCGGGATCGGCTTGACGAGCTCGTCGCGGCGATCGGCTTCGAGCCGTCGCTCGTCGCCGAGCCGGCGGCGATGGACGAAACCGTGCGGACGGCGCTGCGCGCGGAACTGGAGCGGCGCGGCCTACCTGCACCTGAGCTCGTCTCGGGCGCGGGCCATGACGCGGGTGTGCTCGCGGCTGCCGGTGTCCGCTGCGGGATGCTCTTCGTCCGCACCGGTGTGGGTGGGATCAGTCACGCCCCCGAGGAGTGGAGCAACCCCGATGACGTCGCACTTTGCATCGACGTCCTCGCCTCCGTGCTCGCGGGCCTCGCTAACGCTCCTTGAAGACGATCGGCTGAGCGCCTTCCCAGAGGAAGCGCCGTCCCAGCTCACGCAGGTTCTCGTTGCCCTCGACGACCGTCGCGAAGTGGTTGCCCGCGAGTGGCCCCGCCTTGCTCGCGAAGCTGACGTGGCCGTAGGCGAGCAGGAGCTCGGTCTCGCTGACGCCGCCGGGATAGAAGACGATCTCACCCGGGTTCGGATAGCAGGTCGCGTTCTCCGGCCCGATCCCGATGTCGAGGTCGCCGAAGGGAATCCAGCCGCCCTCGCCGCTCCACCGGACATGGATGATTCTCGACTCGAGCGGGAGCAGCCGGCGAAACGCGGCGACCGTCTCCGGCGCTTCGTCCTCCTCGAAGCGCGCGACGAAGTCGAAGCCGGCGGCGGAGATGTCGAGCATCACGGGATCTTCGCACCCTGACTGATCCACGCGCCGAGCAAGCGGCGCTCCGCGTCGGTCATGTGCGTCACGTTCCCGAGCGGCATCGTGTCCGACGCAACCGCAACCGCCTCGATCATGGCCGCCCGCGAGGCGATCTCCTGCGGCGTATCGAGGCGGATCCCGAGTGGCGCCGTTGTGAACTGCGTGCTCTGCGGCTGTTGCGAATGGCAGAACGCGCACCGCTGCTCGACGATCGGCCGGATCGCCGCGAAGGCGACCGGCTGTGCGGTTGCGGCCGGGGTCGGCGCCGGCCGGATCCAGACGGCGACGCCGGCGATGCCTGCGGCGGCGGCGACGGGAATCCACCAGAGCGTCTGCCCGGCGTGGCGACGGTTGAAGTACAGGCGGACCATGGCGCCGATCGCCATCAGGCAGACGAGGATCGCCCAACTGTGCGCGTGGCCGTACGTGAACGGAAAGTGTCCCGCGAGCATCGAGAACAGCACGGGTAGCGTCAGATAGTTGTTGTGCACCGAGCGCTGCTTGCCGCGAGCGTTCGCAGTGGGGTCGGGCTCGCGGCCCGCTTCCTTCGCACGCACGAGCTCCCGGTGGGCAGGAATGATCACGAACAAGACGTTCGCGACCATGATCGTCCCGAGCATCGCGCCCACCTGAAGGTATGCGGCGCGCGCCGCGAAGAGATGCGTGACGCCGTACGACGTGCCCGTCACGAGACCGAGGATGACGAGCGCGAGCGCGCCCTCACTCCGGCGGCCAAGGCTTCGGCACAGCACGTCGTAGACGATCCAGGCCGCGGCGAGCAGGCCGACGCTCGCACCGACCGCCTCCGCGGTCGACAGCTTCGCGACCGACGGATCGATCAGGTTCGGCTGTGCGTGCAGGTAATAGAGGACAACGAAGAGCGTGAAGCCCGACAGCCACGTCCAGTACGCCTCCCACTTGAACCAGTGCAGCGGCTCCGGCAGCGAGTGCGGCGCGACCCGAAACTTCTCGATGCGGTAGAAGCCGCCGCCGTGGATCTCCCAGGTCTCGCCGCCGACGCCCCGCTCGCGGTCGCGCTCCTCTTCGGGCGGCAGCAGATGGTTGTCGAGCGCGACGAAGTAGAACGAGGTGCCGATCCAGACGATCGCCGCAATCACGTGGAACCAGCGAAAGACGAGATCGAGCCAGTCCGTGACGTAGGGATCTAGCGTTGCCGCCATCGGTCCTCTGCGATCGCGACGAGCTCGCCGAGCGCCGTCTCGCGCTCCTCGTCGGTGGGGCGGTCAATGCGCGCCCGCAGCACGTCGAGGATCTCCGCCTTCGGCCGGCGGTTGACGAAGACGACGAAGCGGAAGCCGTGCCGTGCCTCGTACCCCTCGTTCAGGCGCGCCAGCTCTGCGAGCACCTCGGGGTCGTCGTCCGTGCCCTGCTCCGCGGCCGAGCGCGCGGAGAGACCTTTCGCGCCGATCGCCGGATGCGCGTCGAGGACCTCCTTCTTCTCGTCGGGCGAGAGCTCGTGCACGAGCGTGCGCGCCCGCTCGAGCGGGTCCGGCTCCTGCGCAAGCCTTTCGACGAAGCGCGTCCGCCCCTCGAAGAGCTCCGCGAGCTCGTCCGGGCTCAGCTGCCGCGGTAGGTCGTGCATTGATAGGAGGACACGAGGAGCGGGACGTGGTAGTGGGCCTCGGCGTCGGCGATCGCGATCGTCAACTCGACCTTCTCGAAGAAGCCTCGCTCGACGTGGAAGACGAGGCGATACTCGCCCGGCTCGAGCTGCCCTGCGAGCTCGGCGATCCGCCCGTTGCCGTCGGTCTCCTGGAGCGAGAGCAGCTCCGTGCCGCGGAAGAGCCCGACCTTCATCCCGGCCGCCGGCTTGCCGAGCTCCGTGTCGAGGACATGGGTCGAGATCATGGGGCGAATCTTCCCGCTTGGGCGCGCTGTTGTCGCGCGATCTCGTCCTCGTCGGCGCGAACGAGCCGCCCGTCGCGGACGACCTCCTCGCCGCCGACGTAGAGCCGGTCGACGCGGTGCGGCGCGGAGAGGACGAGCCCGGCGACCGGGTCGGCCGCGCCGGCGAGCTCGAGCCCGTCGACGCGCCACACGGCCAGATCCGCGCGCTTGCCCGGCTCGAGCGAGCCGAGGTCGTCGCGCCCGAGCACCGCTGCGCCGCCGCGCGTGCCGAGGCGGAGCGCGTCGCGGGCGGTCAGCGCCGCCGGCCCGCCGCGCCCGCGCGCCACGAGCAGCGCCTGCTTGACCTCGAGCATGAGGTCGCCGCGCTCGTTCGAGGCGGAGCCGTCGACCCCGAGGCCGACGCGCACCCCCGCGTCGACGAGGTCACGCACGGGAGCGACGCCGGCGCCGAGCCGGAGGTTCGAGCTCGGGCAGTGCGCAACCCCCGTCGCCGTCGCAGCGAAGCGCGCGATGTCGCGCGCCGACAGGTGAACGCAATGCGCACACCAGACGTCACCGGCCAGCCAGCCGAGCGACTCGATGTACTCGGCCGGCGTGCACCCGTGGAGCTCACGACAGTACGAGTCCTCCTCGACTGTCTCGGCGAGGTGCGTGTGCAGCACGAGCCCGTGGCGGCGCGCGAGGGCGGCTGACTCGCGCATCAGCTCGGCCGTGACCGAGAACGGCGAGCACGGCGCGACGGCGATCTGTACGAAGCCGTCGTCGTCCGCAAGAGCCGCGAGCCGCTCGGTGTCGGCGAGAACGGTGTCGATCTCCTCGACGAGCGAGTCCGGGGGCAGCCCGCCGTTCGACTCGCCGAGATCCATCGAGCCGCGTGACGCGACGATGCGGACGCCGAGCTCGCGCGCGGCGCGCACCTCCGCTTCGACGAGGCCGCTCGTGCCGCGCGGAAAAACGTAGTGGTGGTCAAACACGGTCGTGCAGCCCGACAACGCGAGCTCGGCGAGCCCGGTGCGCGCGGCTGCGTACACCGACTCCTCGTCGATCCCCGCCCAGACCGGATAGAGGGTCTTCAGCCACGTGAAGAGATCGGCCTCCTGCGCGCGCGCCCGCGTCAGCGTCTGGTAGAGGTGGTGGTGCGTGTTGACGAGGCCCGGCGTGACGACCGCGCCGCCGAGGTCGACGCGTTCGTCCGCGACCGGCGGCTCGCCTCCACCGGCCGCCTCGACGCGGCCGTCCGCGAGGAGCACCCAGCCGTCGGGGTATTCCGAGCCCGCGTCGTCCAGCACGAGAACGTGCGCGTTTGCGAGCAGCAGACTCACGCGACGCCCAGCGGGACGAGCTCGAAGCGCTCGACGTCGACGAGCCCGCGATCGGTGATCTTCAAGGCGGGGATGACGGAGAGAGCGAGGAACGACATCGTCAGGAACGGTGTCTCCCCGCTCCAGCCGAGCGCGGTCGCAGCGTCGTTGCACGCACGGCTTTGCGCAATCACGTCGTCGAGCGGGGCGACCGAGAAGAGGCCGGCGACCGGGAGCGGACACTCCGCGACGACCCGGCCGCCGTCCACGGTCACGATCCCGCCCCCGAGCTCGATGACACGCTCGACCGCGGCGAGCATGTCGTCGTCGGTGACGCCGAGCACGACGATGTTGTGCGCGTCGTGCGCGACCGTCGAGGCGAGCGCACCGCGCTTCAGGCCGGAGCCGCTGACGAACCCCAGCCCGACTCTGCCCGTTGCGAGATGGCGCTCGACGACGGCGATCTTCGCGAGGTCACGGTCCGGGTCCGCGATGGCGACGCCGTCCACGACCGTCGGCGTCTCGACGAGCGACGCGGTCACGACCTGGTCCGGGACGAGCCCGATCACGCGCATGTCGCCGCCGCTCCACGGCACCGCGAGGTCGGCGGCCGCGAGCGGCGCGACGCGCACCGACTGCCGGACCCACTCGGGGACGTCCGGTCGCCGGATCTCGCCGATGCGCCGGCCGGCCTTCAGCACGAGCTCGGGCCGGAACGACTCGAGGTCGGGCAAGAGCAACAGGTCGGCTTGATAGCCGGGCGCGACGGCCCCGAGGTGGCGCAGCCCGTGCCACTGCGCCGGATTGAGCGTCGCGAGCACGATCGCGTCCGCGGGGTCGACCCCGGCTGCGACGGCTTTCCGCACCATCCCGTTGATGTGACCGTCGTCGACGATGTCGTCGGGGTCGCGGTCGTCGGTGCAGAACGCGATCAGCGTCGGCCCGAGCTCGCGCACGAGCGGCACGAGCGCTTCGAGGTTTCGCGCCATCGACGCCTCGCGGATCAGGAGCCAGATGCCTGCACGAAGCCGCTCGCGTCCTTCGTCGGGCGTGAGCGCCTCGTGATCGGAGCGGATTCCTGCCGCGGCGTACGCGTTCAGCTCCTTGCCGATGACGCCCGGCGCGTGGCCGTCGACGTGCTCGGCCCCGGCGAGCCGCAGCTTCGACAGCTCGCGCTCGTCGCCGGCGATGACACCGGGGAAGTTCATCATCTCGGCGAGGCCGAGCACGCGACGCCGACGCAGAAGCGACTCGAGATCGCCGTCGTTGAGCGCGCGACGCGGCGACTCGAACGGCGACGCCGGCACGCACGACGGCGCCATGAAGTAGACGTCGAGAGGCAGGTCGTCGCAGAAGTCGAGCAGCCAGTGGACGCCGTCGCTTCCCAGCACGTTCGCGATCTCGTGCGGGTCCGCGACGACGGCGGTCGTGCCGAGCGGCAGCACGAGCCGCGCGAACTCGTCGGGAAGCAGCTTCGTCGACTCGAGGTGCATGTGCGCGTCGATGAAGCCGGGGACGACGAAGCGCCCGGACGCGTCGACGATCTCCGCGCCGTCGTACGAGCCGAGACCCGCGATGTACCCGTCGGCGATCGCGACGTCTGTCTCCAGCCACTCGCGCGTGAAGACGGAGAGCACGCGTCCGCCACGGAGTACGAGGTCAGCATGCTCGTCGCCGCGGGCGACAGCGAGTCTGCGGGCGAGATCGGGCATGCGCCTACCGTAAACCGGATCGGCGCGGCCTCGTAACCGAGGCGCGTCTGCGGATTAGGCTTCCCCGGATGGACGTCCTCACCCCGCGTACGCTCGACGAGGCGCTGCGGCTGCGGGCCGAGGTGCCGGGAGCGGTGCCGATCGAAGGCGGCACCGATCTGATGGTCGAGCTCAACTTCGACCGCGCGCGGCCCGAGGCACTGCTGAACTTGAACGAGGTCGCCGAGCTGAAGGGTTGGGCCCGCGAGAACGGCGACCTTCGGCTCGGGGCCGGCCTCACCTACAGCGAGGCGATGGACGATGCGCTCGCCTCGCAGCTACGGGCGCTTGCGGAGGCCTCGCGCACTGTCGGCTCGCCGCAGATCCGCAACCGTGGCACGATCGGCGGCAACCTCGGGACGGCGTCGCCGGCCGGTGACGCGCTGCCGCCGTTGCTCGTCGCCGGCGCGGCGGTCGAGGTCGCGAGCGCCGAACGCGGAATGCGCTCGCTCGCGCTCACGGAGTTCCTCGTCGGGCCGAAGCGGAACGCGCTCCAGGCCGACGAGCTGATCGTTGCGGTCCGTCTGCGGCCGAGCGGCGCCGCGCAAACCTTCATGAAGGTCGGCCCCCGCAACGCGATGGTGATTGCGGTGTGCTCGCTCGCGCTCGAGGTCGACCGCGAGCGCGGTGAGCTGCGCGCCGCGTTCGGCTCCGCAGGGCCGGTTGCACGCCTCGTTGTCGCGCCGCTCGCCGAGCAGGAGGACTTCCCCGACCAGGTTGTCGCTGCGGCGAGCCCGATCGACGACGTGCGCGGCACGGCCGCGTACCGCCGGCGGGCGCTGCGCGTCCTCGTCGCGCGTGCGCTCGAAAGGTGTCTTGCGGCGTGAAGATCTCGGTCACGGTCAACGGCGACCGTCACGAGGCCGACGTTTGGGAAGGCGAGAGCCTGCTCTTCGCGCTTCGCGAGCGGCTCGGCCTCCCAGGCTCGAAGAACGCGTGCGAACAGGGCGAATGCGGCTCGTGCTCGGTCTTGCTCGACGGCTCGCTCGTATGTGCATGCCTCGTGCTCGCGGCGCAGGCCGACGGGCACGACGTCGTCACCGTCGAAGGGCTCGCCGGCGACGACGGCCTCCATCCGGTCCAGGAAGCGTTCGTCGAGACAGGAGCGGTGCAGTGCGGGTTCTGCACGCCGGGCTTCGTCGTCGCGGCCGCCGACCTGCTCAGCCGGAACGGGGATCCGAGCGACGACGAGATTCGCGAGGCTCTGTCCGGCAATCTCTGCCGCTGTACCGGTTACGCGAAGATCTTCGACGCCGTCCGGCTCGCGGCGGAGCGTGCATGAGCTCCTCGAGAGTCATGCCAGGCCGGGACGTCCAGCTCGGTTGGATCGGCGAGAGCGTTCGTCGAGTCGACGGCGTCCCGAAGACGACGGGGGAGTTCGAGTACGCGAGCGACCTGCAGGCGGCAGGGATGCTCTGGGGACACACCCTGCGCAGCCCGCACGCGCACGCGCGCGTGCGGGCGATCGACATCTCTGGGGCGCTCACCGTTGCGGGCGTCCACGCAGTTCTCACGCACGCCGACGTGCCGGGACGCAAGACGTACGGCCTCGAGTTTCTCGACCAGCCCGTGCTCGCAATCGACCGCGTCCGCTACTTCGGCGAGCCCGTTGCCCTCGTCGCCGCCGAGCATCCGGAACAGGCACGGCGTGCCGCCGAGCGGATCGTCGTCGATTTCGAGCAGCTCGTCCCGATCGTCGATCCGGAGCAGGCGACTGAGGCCGAGCCGCTGCATGCCGACCGCGCGGCGCACGAGCACTATCTGGACGACCCGCGTCCGAACGTCGTGCGGACGATGCGCATCGTCCACGGGGACCCAGATGTACGCGGCGACGTCGTCGTCGAGGGCACGTACGAGCTCGGCAGTCAGGATCAGGCGTTCCTCGGCCCGGAGTCCGGCCTCGCAGTTCCGGACGGCGAGGGCGGCGTCGACGTCTACGTCGCGACGCAGTGGCTGCACGTCGACCGTGAACAGGTTGCGCCGTGCCTCGGTCTCGCAGAGGAGCAGGTGCGCATTCACCTCGCCGGTGTGGGCGGCGCCTTCGGCGGCCGCGAGGATCTCTCGATGCAGATCCACGCGGCGATGCTCGCACTGCACACGAGCCGGCCCGTGAAGATGGTCTACAGCCGACAGGAGTCGTTCGCCGGCCATGTCCACCGTCACCCGGCGCGGATTCACGCGGAGCACCGGGCAACCCGCACGGGAGAGCTCGTCTGCGTGCGGATGCGGATTCTCCTCGACGGTGGCGCGTATGCGTCCAGCTCGACAGCCGTGACCGCGAACGCAGCCTCGTTCGCGTGCGGGCCGTACAACGTCCCGAACGCGCTGATCGAGGCGACGAGTGTCTTCACGAACAATCCGCCTTGCGGCGCGATGCGCGGGTTCGGCGCCGTGCAGACGTGCTTCGCCGCGGAGGCGCAGATGGACAAGCTCGCGCGCGCGCTCGACCTCGATCCAGTGGAGCTGCGCCTGCTGAACGCGCTCGCCTCCGGCGACACGCTGCCAACCGGGCAGGTGATCGCCGGCTCGCTGCCGGTCGCCGAGGTGATCCGGCGCTGCGCAGCCTTACGCGAGCCGGAGCCGGAAGCGCTGCCGCGCGACCCGATCAGGCTGCCGGGGGGTGCAGGCAATACGACGCGCGGCGAGGGCGTCAAGCGGGGGGTCGGCTTTGCGGTCGGGTTCAAGAACCTCGCCTACTCCGAGGGCTTCGACGACTCGTGCGCAGCGCGCGTGCGTCTCTTCGACGACGGCTCGGCCGAGGTGCACTGTGCGGCCGCCGAGGTAGGACAGGGTGTGACGAACGTGATCCTGCAGGTGGCGCGCACGGAGCTCGGCACCGACGACGTGCGGCTCGCGCCGGGCACGACTGCTGCGGTCGGATCGTCCGGGTCGGCGTCCGCATCGCGGATGACGTGGATGGCGGCGGGCGCGGTGCGGGACGCATGCCGCGCGGCGCTCGCCGAGCAGGCGTCCGCCGGCGGCGGTGAGGTCGACGTCGAGCGCGTCTACCGCCACCTCCGCACGGGACACCTCGATCCGGAGACGGGCCAGGTCGGCGAGCTGCCCGCGCACGTCGCGTTCGCGTGCGCGGCGATGAAGGTCGTCGCCGAGGTCGACGTCGAGCTTGGCTTGACGCGCGTCGTCTGGATCGGGACGGCGCAGGATGTCGGCAAGGCGATCAACCCGCAGGCGGTCGAAGGCCAGATCGAGGGCGGCATCGCGCAGGGTCTCGGGCTTGCACTGATGGAGGAGATCCAGACCCACGACGGGCTGATCGTCAATCCGAATTTCACGGACTACCTGATCCCGACGACGCTCGACATGCCGCCGGTCGTCTCGGAGCTCGTCGAGGAGGCGGAGCCCGACGCGCCGTACGGGGTGAAAGGCGTCGGCGAGCCGCCGACGGTGGTCTCGACCGCCGCGATCGTCTCGGCGCTCCGCGCCGCCACCGGCCGTGCGCTGACGCGTGTGCCGGTCCGGCCTGACGAGATCGTCGGGCTCTAGGGCCTTTTCACGCGGGCCACACCGTGCGAACATACGTTCGTGTCGGGAGCCGCAACGATCCTCCACGCCGACCTCGACGCGTTCTACGCGTCCGTTGAGCAACGCGACGATCCACGGCTGCGCGGCCGGCCGGTGATCGTCGGCGCGGGCGTCGTGCTGGCCGCGAGCTACGAGGCCAAGGCGTTCGGGGTGCGCACCGCGATGGGCGGCGCGCAGGCCCGCCGGTTGTGTCCGCGCGCAATCGTCGTGCCCCCGCGAATGTCGGCGTACGCGGAGGCGAGCAAGGCCGTCTTTCGCGTCTTCGACGACACGTCGCCGCTCGTCGAGGGGCTGTCGATCGACGAGGCGTTCCTCGACGTTCGCGGGATGGAGCGGATCGCGGGGACGCCGGTCGAGATCGCGGCACGGTTGCGTGGCGAGGTTCGCGAACGCGTCGGCCTGCCGATCACGGTCGGCGTCGCCAGGACGAAGTTCCTCGCCAAGGTGGCGAGCGGCGTCGCCAAGCCGGACGGGCTGCTCGTCGTGCCGCAGGACGGCGAGCTCGCCTTTCTCCATCCGCTCCCGGTCGAGCGTCTGTGGGGCGTCGGGCCCGCGACCGCGAGGAAGCTGCACGAGCGGCGGATCTCGACCGTCGGGGAGGTGGCGCGGCTGGACGAGTCCGTGCTCGTGTCGATGCTCGGCCGCGCCTCGGGCCGCCATCTGCACGCGCTCGCGCACAACCGCGATCCGCGGCCGGTCGTCGTCGGTCGCCGTCGCCGCTCGATCGGCTCACAGTGCGCGCTCGGCCGTTCGCGGAAGACGCCTGAGGCCGTCGACGCCGTTCTCGTTTCGCTCGTCGATCGTGTCACGCGCAGGATGCGCCTCGCGGGCCGCGTCGGCCGAACGGTCGTGCTGCGATTGCGCTTCGGTGACTTCTCGCGCGCGACGCGATCGCACACGTTGCCGCGGCCGACCGCGCACACGCAGACGGTCCTGCTCACCGCGCGCTGGCTCTTTGCGGGCGCGATGCCGGAGATCGAGCGGCGGGGCCTGACGCTCGTGGGCATCGCCGTCGCGAATCTCGACGACGACGAGGCGCTGCAGCTCGTGCTCCCGCTCGACCGCTTCAGCGGCAGCGCGCTCGACGCCGCGCTCGACGAAGTGCGCCGGCGCTTCGGATCGGCGGCCGTGACGCGGGCCGTGCTCCTCGGCCGCGAGCAGGGATTCACGGTGCCGCTCCTCCCGGACTGAGCCGGCGTGGCAGCATCAGCTTCGTGAAGCCGGTCGAGATCGACACACCGTTCGGCATCGCGAGAGCGCACGTCGAGACGACGCGTGACGCGCGGGCCGCGCTCGTCCTCGGCCACGGCGCAGGCGGTGGGGTGCAGGCGAAGGACCTCGTCGCCGCGGCGAGCGCGGCGCAGTCGGTTGGAATGAGCGTCGCGCTCATTGAGCAGCCCTACCGAGTCGCCGGCCGGCGTTCGCCCGCACCTGCGCACCAGCTCGACGCCGCGTGGGCGGCGGTGGTCGAGCACCTCCTCTCAGGCGACCTGCGTGGACTCGCGCTCGTCGCCGGCGGCCGCTCGTCGGGCGCTCGTGTCGCGTGCCGCACCGCGGAGGCGGTGGGCGCCGCCGGCGTGCTCTGCCTCGCCTTCCCATTGCAGCCGCCGCCGCGGGCGGGCGCAGCGCCCGCGCCCAACCGGCTCCCGGAGCTCGATGCAGTCAGCGGCCCGATGCTCGTCGTGCAGGGAGCCCGCGACCGGTTCGGCATTCCGCCGCCGAGTGCGTTGCGCACGGTGGTGCAGGTGGCGGGCGACCACAGCCTGCGCACGGATCTCGGCGCGGTCGGAGACGCCGTTCGGTCCTGGCTTCTCCGCGTCGTCAGCCGCCTGGTATGAGGTGGTCGGCGGCGGACGCCGCCGACCGACCCACATCTGCGGCAATCAGGCCCAGCTCAGCTGGGGCAAACCCCCGGGTTCGGATTTGGCTCGTCGATCCGTCTCGCAAAGCCCGCCGGGACGAAGGAGACCACGTAAACGTCTGCCACGACGGTGGTGCTGTTGTTGCGAACCAGGTGGAGATCGTGGCCTTGATCGACGAACGTGGATCCGTTCGGCGATCCGGGCCCGAAGTCTTGCTGGTTGCAGTCGGGAGCGTGGTAGACGCTCAGCGTCCCGGACTTGACGGTCACGAGACTCGGCCCTGGATGGCTGTGCCAGCCGAACGTCCCGCCCGGCGCGATCACGTTCTCGATGACGTGTACGTCGGTGGCTCCCTTGGCGCTAATCCGGACCTGCCAGAAGTCGTTCGCCTTCCCGGAGTCGATGTCCGTTTTGGCGGTGGCATCGATGCCGCCGGCGAAGGTCCCGATCACGGGCGACCACGGCGGATTGCTCACTCCCGATGGCGGCGTCGCCAACGCGGCTCCGCCGTACACCGCGACGCCCGCGAGACCAAGAACAAGAACCCAGATCCATTTCGATCTCACAACTCCTCCTCTTCGGCCGATTGACCAGTCGCACCGAGGATGTGCAGGCCCACTGAGGAGAGGCTGAGGTGGCGCTGAGGAGTGCCAGGGCGAGACCGGCTAGCGAATGCAGCTCGCCGGAGGCGACGTCGTCCGCGTCGTCGACGTCGTGCCGTCGCCGCCCGGCTCGGTCGTCGGCGCGCTCGTGAAGTCGCGCCGCCGCTGTACTGATGCCTGCCTGCTCTAAGGCCCGAGGAGCTTCGCCTCCGGCTACCTCACCCAGGCCTGGTCGAGGAGAGCTCCCCACTGGGGGTTGTACTTGTAGTTGCCGACGCGCTTCGAGACGAAGTCGACCGCCCGCAGGTTGGATGTCGGCACCACCGGCGCCTGAGCCAGAATCTCACGCTCGACCCGCTGCCAGAGTAGGGTTGCGGCCGGCGGAGCCTGTGCCTGGACGGCGCTGGCACGTTCGATCTGCGAGTCGATGGAGCGGTCGCAGAACGCGGCCGGATTGCTGTTTCGTTGCGGCGAAGACGGCACGAAAGCCGCGCAGCTGAATGGATAGATGAAGTCGCGGGGAGAGGTGAAGTCGGCGGCCCAGCCGTAGTACCCGACCTGCGCGCGCACGCGGGAGTCCATCACCTTGCTGTAGTAGGTACCGACGTCCGGTTTCAGCTGCACGGCCCGGAGGTGTGCCCGGTACCCGAGTGAGTGGAGCACGGAAACCATGTACCGCCCTTGCGCGGAGAGCGTGCTCGGCACCCAGACGTTCACGCGGGAACCGGCTGTCCCCGAGCTTCCGACGAGCCGCCGCGCCAGGTCGAGACCGGTGACGCCGCCCGAGAGATAGGGGCACGCGCGGCGGAAGCCCGGGAAGTTGGGTGGCACGATCTGGCACGTTGGTGCGTACGCGCGACCGAGCAGTCGCGAGAACGCGTCGCGGTCGAAGGCGGCGTTGACAGCTTGCCGTACGCGCACGTCGTCGAACGGCGGCACCCGAGTGTTGAGGAAGAAGTAGTTCGTGTGAGCTCGCGTGCTCACGTGGAGTTGACTGGGGTAGCGGGTGGCGAGCAGATCGAGCTGCTCCTTCGAGAGTGGCGGTGACACGCCCCACGCAAGGTCGGCGGCGCCGCGCTCGACCGCGCGCACCTGGGCGGAGACATCCGGGCCGAACCGCCAGGACCAGGAGATCGCGTCGGGATATCCATCGGGCTGCGCGTCTTCCGACCATTGGCGGAAGCGCCGGTTGCGCACGAGCCTAAGCTCGTGCGTCTTCGTTCGGTATGCCGCGATCCGGTACGGCCCCGTCCCCGCGACCGGATGCGTACCCACATCGTGCGCGGGAGCTCCTGCGGGCACGGGGGAGGCGATGGGCAGCGCGAGCCTGAGGAGGAAGTCAGCGTCGGGGGCGGTCAGATGGAAGGTAACCGTTCGCTCGGCGCCGCCGGTGACGATGCCACGAGAAAGGTCGCACGATCTCCCCGTCACGCAGCGATCGGCGCCGACGATCCCACCGAAGTACCCGCCTGCATCCCCGCTGATTTCGAAGACACGCTCGATCCCCCGCCGGAAATCGTCCGGCCGCAACAGCTTCCCGGTCGAGTAGCGGATCCCCGGCCGCAGCTGGAAGGTGTAGGTCTTCCCGCTGTCGGTCGGGGTGGGCAGCGAGCCTGCGAGGTCCGGCACGAGCTGAGTGCCCTGGACGCCGCCGGCCCGCCGAAAGCCGACGAGCCCGTCGTTCGTCAGGATCAGGATCGATGGGCCGTACTGCAGCGCCGGGTCGATCGAGCCCGGCCCGAAGCTGAACAGGACCTTGAGCGTGCCGCCCCGGTGCTCGAGTCCGGACGAGCGGACCGCGACGTAGACGCCTTGCGGCGTGGCGGCGAGGCCCTGTGGCGGCTTGTCGAGCGGAACCGTCTGCACGACGGCATCGCTCGAGGGATCGATGCGAGACAGCGTTCCCTCGGCCCGGTTTGCCACCCAGACGCCGCCCGGCCCCGTCGCGATGCCGTCAGGGTTTCGACCGACCTGAACGGTGTCGGTGACCGCGCCCGCGCGCGGGTCGAACTTCGAGACGGTGCCATCGGCCCGATTCGCCACCCAGACAGCGCCGGCGCCGGCCGCCACGGCGTTCGGATCGACACCGACGCCGATCCGCTGCAGAACCTGGCCGGAGCGGGGATCCAGAGCGACGACGCTTCCCGACGGCGGAGACACGACCCAGACGCGGTGGAATGCGACGGCCACGCCCGAGGCGCCGATTGCCGCCGCCAGCGTCCTCGTCACCCGCCCCGTGTCCGGGTCGATCCGGGACACGGTTCCGTCCACCGAGTTCGTCACCCAAACGGCGTGCTCCCCGGACGCGACGCCGGTTGGGCCGTTGCCGACGGCGATCGTCTGGACGACTCGGTTCGTCCGAGGGTCGATGCGGGACACGGTGCCATCGAGGCTGTTCGCGACCCACACGCCGTTCCGGGTCACGGCGACACCGGCTGGTCCGCCGCCTATGTCGATTGTCTGCCGCACGTTGTTCGTCCGAGGATCGATGCGGGAGATGGAATTGCCGTCCGCGCTCGTCACCCAGATCGCGTTCCGGCTCGCGGCCACCGCCGTAGGCGCGACGCCGACCGGGATCTGCGAAGCGATCTTCCCGTTCTCCGCATCGATCAGACCGACCGCATCCGCGCCCATGGACGTAACCGCAGTCGACCTACCTCCGTGCGTCAGCCCGACGACGAGACCCACGCCCACGGCCACAGCGGTGCACATGGCCGCGACGATCAGGCGGCGGTGCGGCCGCCGAACGGCCACGGTGTCGGGCGTCGTCGTGACTGCGGGCTCTTCGCCGCTCTCGGGTAGGCCTGCCGCTCGTGCCTCGCTCGGCGCATCGCTCAGGAGCTCGCGGTAGATCGACTCCGTTTCCGGCGACGGGTAGGCGCCGAGCTCGTCGGCGAGGAGGCGTCGGCATCGGTCGTACGCTCGAAGCGCCTCCGCTTGATTACCGGCGGCGGCGTGCGCGTGCATGAGACGCCGGTAGCCGCTCTCGCGGAACGGCTCGAGCGCGACCGCCTCGGCGGCCCACGTTGCCGCCTCCTCGGCGTCGCCGGACAGCAAACAGGCGTCTGCGAGGCAATCGAGCGCGTGACCCAGGACGTCTGCCAGCTCACGGCGCTTGCGCTCGACCCACGCCCCGTCCTCGCCGGGGAGCAGTGGGAGCCGGGCAAGCGACGCGGCCTGGCTTGCCTCCACCTTGGCCTCGTCCGCGCGGCCCGCTGCCAGCGCCGCCTGGGCCTTGTCCACTCCTTGCGCGGCGGCCAGGAGGTCGACCCAGCTTCCCGCCGGCAGCTCGACGCGGTAGCAGCCGAAGGCGTTCGTCAAGACTTTCGCTCCGTCGACGCCGCATTCGCCGAGCAGGGCGCGAAGCTTGCTGGCGAGAACGCCGAGCGCCTTCTCCCACGTCGCGGGCGGCGACTCGCCCCAGAGCGCCTCCGCGAGCTCGTCGCGGAATACGGGCCGACCGTGTTCGCTCACGAGGTAGGCGAAGACGAGACGACCCTGCCTCCCGGGAAAGCGCTCCTCGTCGATCAGCACGCCATCGCCGCTGATCGAGACGCGCCCTGCGAGCGAGACCCTGAGCCCCGCGGGCATCTAGCCGTCCTCTTGCCGAGAGTTTTCCTGCATCTTGCAGCCTCTTTCTAGCGTCGCGGTCGAGGTGATTCATGGAGACGGTACTCCGCTGCGATTGCGGTTTCGAGGTTCACGCCGATGACGAGGCGGAACTCGTCGCCCAGGTGCAGCGGCATGCGCTCGGCGCGCACGGGATGCGGCTCTCGCCCGAAGACGTTCTGCAATTGGCGTTACGCGCAGAGCTCGTCCAAGGGACCCGGCAGCAGCGGCTCGGAGACCAGCCCCATGAGGACACCTCGTGACCTGCAAGCCGCCGATGTAAAGGGAGGACGATGATGCGAAAGATGCGCATGTTCTTGGTAGTGGCCGCCGTCATGGGGTTGGTCGGCGGAGGTGTCGCCTGGTCGACCCCCGGCACAACAGGCATCACCGCGGTGACGATGGCTCGTGGGACTCTTGGCCCGCACTTCAAGATCAAGCTGCACGACTCGTCGAAGCCTGCGGATGCAGTCGTCCAGCACGTGACGATCCCCGCGGGCGGGTACACCGGGTGGCACACGCATCCCGGCCCGGCGATCGTGATCGTTCAGTCCGGCGAGTTGACGGTCTACGAGGCCGACGATGCTTCGTGCGCAGGAACGGTGTATGTCCGAGGCCAGATCCTCCTCGACGAGGGCTACGGCAACATCCACATCGGGCATAACGCGGGCACGACGCCGCTCGAGTTGTGGATCACGTTCCTCGACGTCCCGCCTGGCACCTCGCCGCGGATCGATGCGGCGAGCCCGGGGAACTGTCCGTTCTAGAGATCGGTTCACGCTGAGGAGGTCCGTCAGGACCTCCTCAGCGCGCTCTCTCGGAAATGAAGGGGGACAAAGGCTAGATGGCACGTACGTTCCTTCTCGTCTCGGTTGTGCTGGCGTCACTGGCCGTCGCGTCCGCGCGCGCGGACAGCGTAGGCACGCTTCAGGTGAACAAAGCGCTGTTCACGACGAAGTTCGACGATGCCGCCTGCCCGGCTGGGTCTCCGGCGACGACGAGCTGTTTCCGCAACGTCGGTGGTGGAGTCGTTGCCGGCCTGGGAAGAGTGACGACGGCGTACACCCTCGTCTACGACAACTTCGGCTCGGCTTGCGGGCATGTGCACGCTCAGATCCCGATCGTCGTCGGCGGAAAGGGAGAGATCGACCTCGCAATGACATCCCCGGCTTGCATCAGTCCCGACACTCCCGGGGATTTCCCTGCGAGCACGGTCACCGTCTCCGGCGGCAGCGGCCGGTACGCGAATGCATCCGGCAGCGGCGTGCTGGATACCCATAGCACGCACGGCGCGGCCGGAGGCATCGGCACCAACAAGTGGACGGGGACAATTAACGTCGCCGGCGTCACCTTCGACACGACTCCGCCGCAGATGGCCGGCGCGATGTCAAAAATCGTGAAGACGCGGTTGGCTGCAGGGGCACGGGTCCGCTACTCCGTGAGCGCTACCGACGCGACCGACGGCGCGGTACCGGCGGCCTGTCGGCTGAAGTCCGGCAGCGTCTTCCGAGTCGGCCGGACGACTGTCGTCTGCAGCGCCGTTGACGGGAGCGGCAATATCGCGACCGCGCGCTTCGTAGTCACTGTCAAGCGCGTGCGCCGTTAACTCGATTCGAAAGCGGA
>JANMQZ010000140.1:0-2023 GCA_031370755.1 Actinomycetes bacterium | reverse complement strand
CGACGTGGCCGGAGATCGAGACCACTCGCGTGCCACGCGAGTCGGGAACGCCGAGCTTCGCGTACTCCGCGCCGCCCATCTCGATGATCGGTGCCAGCGTCGCCAGCGTCTCGACGTTGTTCACGACCGTCGGCGATGCATAGAGACCCTGGCTTGCCGGAAACGGAGGCTTCGTGCGCGGCTGGCCACGCTTGCCCTCGAGCGACTCGAGCAGCGCCGTCTCCTCGCCGCAGATGTACGCGCCGGCGCCGCGGTGCAACACGATCGTCACGTCTCCGCGCAGGTCGGGGCGCGTCTCGAGCTCCTTCAGCGCGCCGAGCAGGATTTCGTACGGGCCCGTGTACTCGCCGCGGATGTAGACGAACACGTTCTTCGACTCGATCGCGTGCGCGGCAATGAGGCAGCCCTCGAAGAAGCGATGCGGGACGCGCGCCATGATCTCGTTGTCCTTGAAGCTGCCCGGCTCGGATTCGTCGGCGTTGACGACGACGTAGTGCGGGTTCGGGTTCTGTTCCGGCTTCGGGACGAACGCCCACTTCCGGCCCGTGGGGAAGAACGCGCCGCCGCGACCGCGCAGCTCCGACGCGATCACCTCGTCGATCACCGCCTGCGGCGTTAGGCCGCGCGCCTTCTGCAGCGAGCGGTAGCCGCCGATCGCCTCGTACTCGGCGAGCTTCGTCAGGTCGCGCTCGCCGGTGCCGGCCATGACGATCCTGCGCTCAGTCGCCACTGCGCAGCTCCTGCACGATCGCCGGCACATCTTCGGGCTTCACATGCGTGCGGTAGTGATGGTCGACCGAGACGACCGTCGCCCAGCCGCAGCCGCCGAGGCACTCGATCGGTCGCAGCGTGACCGCGCCGTCGTCCGTGGTCTCGCCGGCGCGGATGCCGAGCTCCTGCTCGAAGCTTTCGAGCACCTGCTGAGCACCGACGAGCGCGCACGACACGTTCGTGCACACCTCGATCATGTGCCGGCCGATGGGGGCGAGATGCAGCATGTCGTAGAAGGAGGCGACGGCCTCGCAGAACGCGGGCGTCGTGCCGAGCGCGTCGGCGCACTCGCGCAACGCCTCCGGGGACAGATAGCCGTGCTTCTCCTGCGCGAGGCGCAGCGCCGGCAGCGCCGCGGAGCGCCAGTTCGGATACTGCGCCTTGATCTCCTGCACCTCGTCGTAGTAGGTGCTCACCGGTCGACCTCGCCCATGACGGTGTCCAGCGAGCCGACGATCGCGATCATGTCGGCGACGAGTGCCTGCCGCATGCACGTCGCGGTCGCCTCGAGCGCCACGAACGACGGGGCGCGGAACTTCACACGCCACGGCTTCGGCCCGCCGTCCGACACGACGTAGCAGCCGAGCTCGCCGCGCGGAGATTCGACCGTCACATAGACCTCGCCCTCCGGCACGCGGAAGCCCTCCGTGACGATCTTGAAGTGGTGGATGAGGGACTCCATGGATGTGTGGAGCTCCTCGCGCGGCGGCAACACGACCTTGCGGTCGTCGGCGATCCACGGGCCGCCCGGCATCCGCCGCATTGCCTGCTCGACGATCTTCACGGACTCGCGCATCTCCTCCATGCGCACGCGGTAGCGCGCGTAGACGTCCCCTTCCGCGTAGACGGGCACCTGGAAGTCGACCTGGTCGTAGGCCAGATAGGGCTGCGCCCGGCGGAGGTCCCAGTCGACGCCCGAGCCGCGGAGAACCGGGCCGGACTGACCGAGCGCGATCGCATCGTCGGCGGACAGAAGGCCGATGCCCTGGGTGCGCTCGAGCCAGATCTCACTGCGATCGACGAGCGCCTCGTAGTCGTCGACCGCCTTCGGCATCACCTCGACGAACTTCGCGCACTCGTCCCAGAAGCCCGCCGGCACATCCTCGGCCAGTCCGCCGACCTGGA
This sequence comes from Actinomycetes bacterium, assembly GCA_031370755.1. Taxonomy (GTDB): domain Bacteria; phylum Actinomycetota; class Thermoleophilia; order Gaiellales; family Gaiellaceae; genus Palsa-739. Next base: position 127 of record JANMQZ010000140.1, on the reverse strand, counting down.
AGTAGCGCGTGTGCATCCGGAAGCCCGCGACGAGCTCGAAGAGATCGAGGATGCGGTCGCGCTCGCGGAAGCAGTACCAGAACATCGAGATCGCTCCGAGCTCCAGAGCGGCCGTTCCGAGCCAGAC
>JANMQZ010000124.1:0-4495 GCA_031370755.1 Actinomycetes bacterium | reverse complement strand
CCGCGGCGCCAGTCGAACTTCTCGACCGCGCGGATGAGCCCGAGCGTGCCTTCCTGGATCAAGTCGAGGAACGGCAGTCCCTGGTTGCGGTAGTTCTTCGCGATCGAGACGACGAGGCGGAGGTTCGACTGGATCATCCGCTGCTTCGCCATCATGTCGCCGCTCTCGATCTTCTTCGCGAGCTCGACCTCCTGCGCGGCCGTGAGCAGTGCGTGCTTGCCGGCTTCGCGGAGGAAGAGCTGCAGCGCGTCGGTTGTCGTCTCGACCGGCGCGGTGACGGCCGGGGGTGGGGGAGCCTCCTGCTCGGGCTCGACGACGAGCTCGATCCCGCGGCGGTCGAGCTCCTGGTTGACGGCTTCGAGCTCGAGCGGCTCGAGCTCGAGCGGCTCGAGGATCTCGTTCAGGTCGACCTGCCGCACCTGCCCGTTCGCTTCGGCGGTTTCGAGCAGCGCCGCAAGTTCCTCGTTCACGAGGATCGAATCGATCTCGACCGTCAACGTTGCTCCCCCTGGTCGGTGTTTGCCGTGTACTGCCTGGTCTCCCGCGCCTTCATACAACCCAAACACGGGCGGCCTCCCGAAATCAAGGTCCGGCCGCGACGGAGGGCTAGCTGCGCGTCACGAGCCGGCGCACGGCGGCGTCAAGCCCGACAACAGCGGCGCCTGCGAGCGCGAACACGTTCGACGTCACACAGGTCCGGCAGACGCCGCAGCACGCCTGCACGCCGGGTGCGAGATCGACGGCCCGATTCAAGACGGGCAGGGCGCGTCCGGAGGATCGCTCGAGCATTCCCCAAGTCCAGGCCCTGTTCTGGCTGGAATACCCGTGCACGGTAAGCGGTGTTATGTCAAGTTGGCACAAAGGCAGGCCTTGGACGGCGCGTGGTGAAAGCGAACGCCGTGGGCTCCTCCACTCGGTACCGGCGGCTGCTCCTGGGGCTCGCCGTGGTGGCCGCCCTGTCGTCCGGCACCGCGGGTGCACTCTCGGCGCGCTCGAGAGCGCCGGCGATCCTTCGCGTCGACACGCGGCTCCCGTCCTGGCTTGCGCCGGGAGCGCATGCGACCGTTACGGGCTATGCGGCCGCGGACCAGCGGCTCGTCCTGCGCTCCGGCAGCAGCGTCCTCGCCCGGACGACGAGCGGCCCCCTCGGCGGCTTCCGCTTCCGGTTCCGCGCGCCGGAGCCGGGCCGCTACCGGCTGACGGTCGCAGCGGCGACTCGGGCGGCCCCGGGCGGCGTCCTCGTCGTCCGGCCGCTCCTCCTCGACGCGGTCGGCGACATCACCTTCGGCGAGCAGGTCGGCCCGGCCGTCCTTCGCTACGGCGGCACCTACCCCTGGGCCGCGGTGGGCGGCACGCTCCGCCGCGCCGACATCACGACCGGGAACCTCGAGACCTCGATCTCGACGGCGGGCGTCGCCATGAGCAAGCGGTACGCGTTCCGCGGCCCGCCCCAGGCGCTGCCGCCGATGCGCTCCTTCGCCGGCTTCGATGTGCTCACGCTCGCGAACAACCACTCCGTCGACTTTGGCCGCGGCGCGCTGCTCGACACGCTTCGCTTCGTCCGGGCCGCCGGGATGAAGCCGATCGGCGCCGGGGCGAACGCAGCCCTGGCGCACCGCCCCGCGCTCGTCGCGGCGGGCGGGCTCCGGGTAGCCTTCCTCGGCTACTCGGACGTGAACCCGCTCGGCTTCCCCGCGGAGAGCTCGAGCCCCGGCACCGCGCGTGCCGAGTCGAGCTCGATCGCCGCCGACGTCCGCACAGCCCGCCGCAGTGCCGACGTCGTCGTCTGCTTCTTCCACTGGGGCACCGAGCTCCGTGCCGACCCGGAGGCCCGCCAGGAGGCCTTCGCCGCCGCGTGCCTCGCAGCGGGCGCCCAGGTCGTGCTCGGCGCCCACCCCCACGTCTTCGGCTCGATCCTCCGTCCCGGCTCGCGGACGCTCGTCGCCTGGACGCTCGGGAACTTCGTCTTCCCGTCGTCCGGGCTCACGGCGCGCACGGGGATCCTGCAGCTGCAACTCGATGCGCGCGGCGTCCGCGGCTACCGTGTGCTGCCGGTCCAGATCGACGGCTTTCGCCCGCGGCTTCTCTCCGCCCACCCCTGAGCCACTTATCCACAGGTTGCACATAGCGCTGTGGAAATGTTGATTATTCAAAATCCGCAAAGTGCGGACTTTTCATGTCACGGCCCTCTTGCACGTGTCCCGTGGACATGTAGATTCACAAGTGCGCCGAGCGCGCAGCGAGAGTAGGTCGAAGCAGCACCGAAGGGCTGTACGAGGAGGTCCGCAAGGGCCAAGATCGGAAAGTCAGCCGGAGCTGTGGACGGAATCGCAAGCGGCTCGGCGAATCTATGGTCCCGTTTCGCCGGTTGGCGTTCCCGTAGACTCGCGCCCGTGCACCTGCCGAACCCGCCCAGCATCGACCCCGGCGTCATGGCGTTCGTGTGGGCGCTGCTCCTCGCCCTGTACGTCTACTTCGGGCTCCTCGCGATCGGTGCGAAGGGCAGCTTCGCGATCGTGATCGCGCTGCTCTCGTTCGCGGGGATCTGGCTCTTCGTCCGCCTACGCGGCGAAGACCGTCCGAACGCCTAGCCCGCTCCGCGCGCGCGACGTGCTCGGCGACTCGTCGCCCGAGAGCGCGAAGACGAGCATGTGCGCGAGCTCAGGCCCGATCGCGGCGTCGAGGCGCTCCCGCGCCGTCCGCGCATAGGGGTCGAGGCTCAGACAATGGGCAGCGAGAAGCGACAGCCCACGATCGTGTGGCACGGCGTTCATCCCACTTTTCTATCGGGCCACCGCGGCTCCCCGCATGATCCCTGACGGTGGGGATACGGGGCCGCGAAACGCGCGACCCCGTATCGAAACCGCCGTTATTCCGTGGTGGCGACCCGGTCGCGCGTCTCGACGGTGTCCGTCGGGACCGTCTCGCGCTCCTGGGTCAGAGGCTCGTCCGCGGCCAGGGGGCGCTCCTCGACGACCTGGTCGACTCGCTCCACCACCGGCAGGGCGTCGAGCGACATCCCGAGCACGACGCCGAAGCCGAAGGCAAGCGCGCCGGGCCAGAGGCCGACCGCGTGGACGATGCCCATCAGCCCGAGGTCGTGGCTCCAGGACACGAACCGCCCCTCGTGCCAGCCGTTGCCCGGCTGGGTCGCGAGCAGGATCCAGCCGGCCACGACGAGTGCCGGCAGCACGCCGAGCAGGAGCGCTCCCGGCGAGATCCGAAGCCGGAGCCCGCTCGTCCAGCCGCCGAGGGCCGGCAGCAGCGCGAGCACGAGCCCGCCGCCCGCGACGATGCCCATCGCGGCCCAGAAGCGCGGCGTCGACTGCACACCCACCTGTGTTGCGACCCAGAGCAGCAGCCCGGCCAGGCCGACGGCGAGCGCCGTCATCAAGCCGCGGGTCGCGTCGTAGAGTCCGTATCTGCGCATGGCTCACCTCTCGTCGCTTGTGCGTTCGAGAGAAAACGCGAAAGGCGCCCGGGAAGGTGCGGGGCTAGAGGCTCTCACACAATGAAGTTCGTCGATCCGGGCGCGATCGGCGAGTGCGATGCAAGGACGCAGGGAGGCCCGATAGTTGCACTATCGGGCCGACTGAGGACGCGGCAGCGTGCCGCCGAGCGCGTCCGGGCGACACAATCGCTCATTGTGTGAGAGCCTCTTACTCGAGCGCGAGGCGGCGGGCGTCGAAGCTCGCCGACCAGAGCTCGGCCCGGAACTCCTCGACCGAGGCGTGGAGATCGTCCGGGAAGACGTGCTCGACCACTCCCACCTCGCGGTCGTTCCAGAACGGGATGTCGACGTGCTCGCAGGAGACGACGTTCACGGACGTTCGCCGGCAGGCGGGGCAGCACACCGCGAGCCCGAGCGAGCGGTCTCCCGGCGCGAGGACGAGAAACGACGACGGCGACACCGGCCGCGGCCGCTCCTCCGGATAGCAGAAGAAAGTCCAGGGCCACTCCCCCGCCTTGATCCGCGCCGCGGCGAGCTCGCCGAGCTCGGTGGCGACCGGCTCGACGCGCGAGGTCATCAGGTTGAGGAAGACGCCGCTGTCGAGACCGAGCGGTGCCCAGTCGAGCTCGTCGTGGCTGACGAGGCCGTCGTGCTCGCGGCCGCACGGGCAGGCGAAGCGGACGCAGTAGACGACGGGGTGGGCGGTGCCGGCGAGCGGCTCGAGCGTCCGGAACGCGGAGAGGGCGACGCGGCTCTCCCCCGCGCTCGGGCACGCGAATGTGTACTTGCTCGTGAGAGCGTCGTACATGGTGGAGTTCTAATCGGTTCCCCGGACGGAAAACCAAAGGGTTAGTTGCAGTCGTCGTGGCGTGCGACCGGTGCCGACGACTGCAACCAGGCTGAGGTGCCGTCAACGCGTCAGCGCAATGCTTGGTTGAGGGTAGCGGCTGGTGTTTTGAAGTCGAGGGTTTCTCGGGGTCGGGTGTTGAGGCTGTTGGCGATCGTGTCGAGTTGTGGCTGTGTGAAGGCGGAGAGGTCGGTGCC
>JANMQZ010000107.1:0-1620 GCA_031370755.1 Actinomycetes bacterium | reverse complement strand
GTTCAGTATCCGAAGGACATCTTTCGCGAGCTCGCTCTCGTGCTGACTTTGCTTCCGTTCGCGATCGTTGCGCGCACTACTCCCGACGAGCCAGAGTCCGCGCGTAGATATCCTCGAGCTCCTCGGCCTTTTCGGCTACGACGAGGAAGCTGAAAGCGAAGAGCCGAGGCCAGATCCGCGCGAGCAGTCCAGACACGGTGTCCGGGCGGCTCGCACGCATCTGGCCGCGGCTGTTCGCCTTCAGCTTTCTCGTCGTAGCCGAGAAGGCCGAGGAGCTTGAGGATATCTACGCGCGGACTCTGGCTCGCCGGGAGTAGTGCGGGCGGCGATCGCGAACGGAAGCAAGGTCAGCACGAGCGCGAGCTCGCGAAAGATGTCCTTCGGATACTGGACACCGTTCGGCGTAATACACGCATAGAGCGCAGCCATCGCGAGAAATGCGGGATGAACGACGTTGCGGAGCCGTAGCCCGCAGATCGCGCCGACGAGGATCGCTAGGCCGACGACGATGATCAACGGGACCGCCGCCTGGCCCAGCTGAGCGGTGTCGACGCCCCTGTCCCAGGATTGCGCGGCGGCGTCGAGCAGCGCCCGCCTCCAGCCGGCGAGCGGCGCCGTGAGTCGCGAGCTCCCCTGTCCGAAAGGGAACGCGCCGAGATGCATACGCAGATAGAGCCACCACACCGCGGCCGGCACGACAGCGGCGGCGAGAAGAGGCGGACGACGCCATCGCCAAAGCTCCCAGGCGGCGATCGCAATCGGCACGAGCACGAGCGGCTCCTTCACGAAGCACAGCGCCGCGAGCAGGCCAATCGCCGGCGCACGACGACCTCGCGCATAGGCCGCGAGCGCGCTCAGCAGCAGTGCCGCGCCGAGCGGCTCGCTCGTGTCGGCAGTGACCGCATACACGAGCCCCGGGTTCAGGGCAACGACGAGGCCGCCCCAGGGCGACCAGCCGATCGACCGCGCGAGCAGGCTCGCGGCCGCGCCCGCGACGAGTATCGAGAGGAGACCGATGAAGAGCAGTGCGCCCGGCACCGCGAGAGGCCTCCCTCCGGCGCTCGCCACCCAGGCGAGCCACCCGTATGCAGGATGTCCCCAGTAGTAGGGCGCCTCGGTCGACAAGCGATGGGCCTCCCCCGTCGCAACCGGATCGCGGGCGATGGCGTAGAAGTACGCGCCGTCGTAGAAGCCGCCGTTCCCGCGCAGGCGAAAGCCGGGATCGTCGTGCAGGGCGAGCTTCGCGACCGGGAGGTTGTCGTGCATGCGGACGAGCGACGACGTGTCCCAGCCTTGAAAGTGCAGTGACACGACGACGCCTGCTCCGGCGGATGCCAGTGCTGCAAGCGCGCACGCAATGGCGATCAGACGATGCCGCGGAATCGACCTGATCAGGGGCATCAAGGCGGGACGCTAACTCACCTGACGACCGGTGGTGCTCCTGTCGGCGGTGGCGGCAACCAGAGCGCACGAAGCCGCTGGAAGCCCGCGCCGAGCAGCACGAGGAACGCGATGAAGAGTGGGATCCTCAAGACGGTCGTGGGCCCTTGCAGCGAGAGCTTTCCGCTGACCTTCACCAGAAAGCGCGACTCGTCGGAGAACGCGATCACGAAACGCCCC
>JANMQZ010000099.1:0-7108 GCA_031370755.1 Actinomycetes bacterium | reverse complement strand
CGGCGGCACGAACGCCGTCAACCGCATGGTCGACGCGGGCCTCCGCGGGGTCGTGTTCATCGCCGTCAACACCGACGCGCAGGCGCTGCTGATGGCCGAGGCGGACGTGAAGGTCCAGATCGGCTCGCACGGCACTCGCGGTCTCGGCGCGGGCGCGGACCCGTCGGTCGGCCTCGCGGCCGCGACCGAGAGCCGCGACGAGTTGAAGGAGACGTTGAAGGGCGCGGACATGGTCTTCGTGACTGCAGGCGAAGGCGGCGGCACCGGCACCGGCGCCGCGCCGATCGTCGCCGAGCTCGCCCGCGAGCTCGGGGCGCTCACCGTCGGCGTCGTCACGAAGCCGTTCGCCTTCGAGGGCCGCAAGCGCTCGCAGCAGTCTGAGCTCGGGATCGAGAACCTCCGCGACCGCGTCGACACGCTGATCGTGATCGAGAACGACCGCCTGCTCCAGGTCGTCGAGAAGAAGACGTCGGTCGTCGAGGCGTTTCGGATGGCGGACGACATTCTCCGCCAGGGCGTGCAGGGCATCACCGACTTGATCACCGTGCCCGGCCTCGTGAACCTCGACTTCGCCGACGTGCGCACGATCATGCGCGACGCCGGCTCGGCGCTCATGGGCATCGGCATTGCCTCCGGCGAGAACCGGGCGGCCGAGGCCGCGCGCGCCGCCGTCTCGTCACCGCTCCTCGAGACGACGATCGAAGGCGCGACCGGGATCCTCCTCAACATCACGGGCGGCCCGCAGATCGGGCTCTTCGAGGTGAACGAAGCCGCAGAGGTCGTGACGAGCGCCGCCGACCAGAACGCGAACGTCATCTTCGGCGCCGTGATCGACGACGCGATGGGCGACAACGTCCGCGTGACTGTGATCGCGACCGGCTTCGGCGGCGGCGGCCGCCGCCGGCGGCGCGCCGGCTCGAGCTTCGAGGCTCCGCTCCCGACGGCCCCGGTGCCGGGCGGCGGCTTCGAGATCCCGGACGAGGCGCTCGACGTCCCGTCCTTCCTCCGCGAGGACTAGGCGGGTCTGGCGAAACAGTGGCTGTGCCGCAGGGCCGCGCTGGGCGCCGCGCTGCCGCGTCCTCGGTCGCCCCGATAGCACCACTTTGGGGGCTCCCTGTGTCCTTGCATCGCGACGCCCATCGCACCCCTGCAACGAGCACCGTTCCGCCAGACCCGCCCGCCCTGAACGAGTTTCGGCCGGGAGGTTTCGGCCTTGCAGCACGCGGTACAAGAGGCAGGCCCTCAAAGGGTTGACCACATAGCGTCAACCCCACGACCCGGTCCGCTGCCCCGGCCCATCCTTGGATGACGCCGGGGCAGCCCCGTTTTGGAGGCGAACCGCCGGCCGGCAGGCAGACACTAGGATCGTCTCCGCATGTCGCAGACGCTCTTGAAGACGCCGCTGCACGATCGGCATGTCGCGCTCGGCGCGAAGATGGTGCCCTTCGCCGGCTGGGAGATGCCGGTGCAGTACGAGGGCGTGATCCAGGAGCACCGCGCGGTCAGGACCGACGCGGGCGTCTTCGACGTCTCGCACATGGGCCAGATCGACGTTGAAGGGCCGCGCGCCCACGAGCTCCTGCAGGGGCTCCTCTCGAACGACCTCGACCGGATCGAGCCGGGGCAGGCGCAGTACACCCTGCTGCCGAACGAGCGCGGCGGGATCGTCGACGACCTGATCGCCTACCGGCTCAGCCCGTTCCACTACCTGCTCGTCGTGAACGCATCGAACCGCGAGACCGACTTCGCCTGGATCAAGGAGCGCGAGATCGGCGGCTCCGAGGTGCGCGACGTCTCCGACGAGTACGCCCTCCTCGCCGTGCAAGGCCCGAACGCGATCGCGAAGCTCGGGCTCGCCCCGGCGCCGAAGAACTCGTTCGCCGAGGAGACGATCGACGGCGTCCAGTGCATGGTCAACCGCACCGGCTACACCGGCGAGGACGGCTGCGAGATCCTCTGCATGGAGGAGGACGCCGGAGCGCTGTGGGATGCGGTGCTCGCGCGAGGCGTCACGCCGTGCGGTCTCGGCGCACGCGACACGCTCCGCCTCGAGGCGTGTTACCCGCTGCACGGGAACGACATCTCGCCCGACACCGATCCGATCTCCGCCGGGCTCGGCTTCACGTGCGCCCTCGCCAAGGACTTCACCGGCGTCGAGACGCTGCGCCGGATCAAGCAGGAAGGCCCCGAGCGGAAGCTCGTCGCCTTCGTGATGGAGGACAAGGCGATCCCGCGGCAGGGCATGCCGATCGAGGGCGGCGGCGAGGTCACCTCGGGGACGCACTCGCCGATGCTCGACGTCGGCATCGGGATGGGCTACGTCCCCGTCGCCCAGGCGGCCGTCGACACGGCATTGACGATCGACGTGCGCGGCAAGCCGCGCAGTGCCCGCATCGTCAAGAAACCGATCTACAACAGGGAGGGCTGAGATGGCGGCTGCGGAGTCGTACCCCGACGACCTCAAGTACCACCGCGAGCACGACTGGGCGCGCGTCGACGGCGACGAGGCCGTCCTCGGCATCACCTGGTTCGCGCAGGACGCGCTCGGCGAGCTCGTCCACTACGAGGCGCCCGCACCGGGCTCGACCGTGGCGAAGGACAGCTCGTACGGCGAGGTCGAGTCGGTGAAGGCCGTCTCCGACATCATCGCGCCGCTCTCCGGCGAGGTGCTCGAGGTGAACCAGGCAGCGGTCGACGCGCCCGAGACCGTGAACGAGGATCCGTACGGCACGGGCTGGCTGATCCGCGTCCGCCTCTCCGATCCGGCCGAGGTCGACTCGCTGCTCGACGCCGAGTCGTACAAGCAGGTTCTGGCCGACCAGTGACGCACCCGTTCCTTGCGCTCACCGACGACGACCGCGAAGAGATGCTCCGGACGATCGGGGTCTCCTCGATCGACGAGCTCTTCCGCGACATTCCCGCCGGCGTCCGCTTCGGGCGCGCGCTCGACCTCGAGCCGGCGCTCTCCGAGCAGGAGCTCTCCGCGCACCTCGGCGCGCTCGCCGCGCGAAACGTCGACTCGACGCGAGAGATCTCGTTTCTCGGCGCCGGCATCTACGACCACTACGTGCCGGCGGTCGTCGACGCGGTCATGCAGCGCGGCGAGTTCCTGACCGCGTACACGCCGTACCAGCCCGAGATGAGCCAGGGTGTGCTCCAGTCGATCTTCGAGTACCAGACCGCGATCTGCGAGCTCACCGGCATGGACGTCTCCAATGCGTCGGGCTACGACGGGACGACCGTCACCGCCGACGCCTGCTACATCGCGAAGCACGCGACGGGCAAGACGAAGATCGTCATCACCGAGGCGACGAACCCGCAGGTGCGCCAGGTCGTGAAGACGTACGCGCCCGGCTTCGGGCTCGAGGTCGTCGAGGTGCCGCACCGCGGCGGCACGACCGACCCCGACGACGTCCGGCAGGCGGCCGAGGGCGCGGCGGCGGTCATCTTCCAGCAGCCGAACATGTTCGGCTGCCTCGAGCCGGCGCCGGAGCTCGCCGCCGCCGCAAACGAGGCGGAGGCGCTCTCGATCGCGCACGTCGACCCGCTGTCGCTCGGGGTGCTCGAGGCGCCGGGACGCTACGGCTGCTCGATCGCGCTCGGCGAGGGCCAAGGGGCCGGCTACTTCCCCGCGTTCGGCGGCCCGCACTACGGCTTCCTCGCGGCCCGGCAGGACTTCATCCGCCGCATGCCCGGCAGGATCGTCGGCGAGACGGTAGACGCCGCGGGCGAGCGCGGCTATGTCCTCACCCTGCAGACCCGCGAGCAGCACATCCGCCGCGAGAAGGCGACGTCGAACATCACGACGAACCAGACGCTCCTCGCGCTCGGCGGGCTCGTCTACCTCACGTGGCTCGGGCCGCAGGGGCTGCGCGAGCTGGGGGAGACCTGTCTCTCGCTCTCCGCCTACGCGAAGCAGCAGCTGCGAGAGCGAGCGGGGCTCGAGCCGGTGTTTGCAGATCGGGCAACGTTCAAGGAGTTTGCCGTCCGGGTCGGACGGAACGCCCGCGAGGTGATCGCGGCCGCGCGCGAGCGGGGTGTCCATCCGGGCTACGCACTCGGCCGCGACTACGAGGGGATGGACGACGTGCTGCTCGTCGCCGTCACGGAGAAGCGCACCCCGGCCGAGATCGACCGGCTCGCCGACGTGCTCGCCGAGGTGACCGCGTGAAACTGATCTACGAGAAGTCGCAGGCCGGGCGCCGCGCGTCGTCGATTCCGCGCCACGAGAATCTGCCGGCGCCCGAGATCCCGGACGAGCTGCGCCGGAGCGAGCCGCCGCGCCTGCCCGAGGTGCCCGAGTTCGAGCTGATCCGCCACTTCACGGAGCTCTCGACGCGCAACTTCGGGATCGATAACGGCTTCTATCCACTGGGCTCGTGCACGATGAAGTACAACCCCCGCATCAACGAGCGGCTCGTGGCGCTGCCCGGGTTCGCGCACCTCCATCCACTGCAGGAGGAGGACGGCGCGCAGGGGGCGCTCGAGCTCGAGTGGCGCCTGCAGGAGATCCTGCGCGAGGTGACGGGCCTCGACGCCGTGTCGTTGCAGCCTGCCGCCGGCTCCCAGGGCGAGCTCACGGGCCTGATGCTCGTGCGCGCGTACTTCCAGGACCGCGGCGAGTCGGAGCAGCGGCGGAAGGTCGTCATCCCCGACACCGCGCACGGCACGAACCCGGCGTCGGTGACGATGGCGGGCTACGAGGTCACGCCGGTGAAGACGGATGCGCGCGGCAACATCGACGTTGACGATCTCCGCGGGCGCGTCGACGAGCACACCGCGGCGCTGATGCTGACGAATCCGTCGACGCTCGGGCTCTTCGACGAGAACATCGAGCAGATCGCCGAGATCTTCCACGGTGCCGGCGCGCTCATGTACTACGACGGCGCGAACTTGAATGCGGTCTGCGGCATCTCACGGCCGGGGGACATGGGCTTCGACATCGTGCACATCAACCTGCACAAGACGTTCTCGCAGCCGCACGGCGGCGGCGGCCCGGGCGGCGGGCCGATCGCAGTGCGCGACATGCTCGAGCCGTTCCTGCCGGTGCCGGCGGTCGTCCGCCGTGACGAGGCGACGAACACGTACGGGCTCGACTTCGACCGCCCGAAGTCGATCGGCAAGGTGCGCGGCTACAGCGGGCCGTTCGGCGTCTTTGTGCGGTCGTACGCGTACATGCGCATGTACGGGCCGCGCCTCCGCGAGATGTCGGAGACCGCGGTGCTGAACGCGAATTATGTGCTCGCGCGGCTCAAGGGCGTGTACGACCTGCCGTTCGAACGGCTCTGCATGCACGAGTTCGTCCTGTCGGCGCGCGCCCTCAAGCGCGACAACGGCACGACGGCGCTCGATGTCGCGAAGCGGCTGATGGACTACGGCTTCCATCCGCCGACGATCTACTTCCCGCTCATCGTCCCGGAGGCCCTCATGGTCGAGCCGACCGAGACGGAGACGAAGGAGACGCTCGATGCGTTCTGCGACGCGATGCTCGCGATCGCACGCGAGTCGGCCGAGGATCCCGAGCTGCTGAAGACGGCGCCGCACGGACGTCCGGTGAAGCGCCTCGACGAGGTGCGCGCCGCGAAGCAGCCCGTCGTCAAGTACGGGTTCGACAAGCATGCGGGTGCGACCGGCGACCGGCAGCCCCTCGCCGTCGAGGCACCGAAAGGCGCCTGAGTGAGGCGCCGGCGGCGCGTCGCGTGCGCGGCGACGCTTGCAGTGCTCGCGGCGACGCTCGTGGACGACGCACTTGCGCCGACGGCGATCAGGCACGCGCGGCCGTCGGTCGTGCTGGTGCTCGCCGGCGTGCTCGCGGTGGCGCTGCTTGTCCTGGCGCCGCGCATCCGCTCGCGGGTCGTCGCGCTCGGCGCGGGTATCGCCGCCGGTGGGGCGCTCGCGACGCTCGTGTCCGGCTTCGCCTGGGCCGGCGGCGTGCCCGATCCGCTCGTGCAGGGCGGCGTCGCCTTCAATCTCGCCGACCTCGCGATCGCGGCCGGCGACGCGCTGCTCGTCGTTGGTGCCTGTGTGCACGCCTGGACGAACCGCGCCCGCTTGACGCAGCCCCTCGCGATCGACTGACGACGCGGATCAGACGCTGGACGACGTGATGCGGCGGCGCCGCTCGGCGGCGGCATGCCCCCAGCGCTCGATCGCCTCGGCGGCCGCTCCGATTCCACCGAGCCAGCGGAAGAAGCCGATGCCGAGGATGTAGAGGACGACGGTGCCGATCAGGCGGGCCATGCCTCGAGGATACCGCCGCGGAGTAGGGCTCTGTCGGCGCGATGAGTTTTCGCCACCGCCGCCGTCTAAGGGGAAATACGACGAGCAGGAGGCTCCGATGTCCAAGTTGCACCTCTCTCAGGTTGGCCGCGTGTGTGTCACCGTCGCCGACACCGACCGCGCGATCGACTTCTACGTCAACACGCTCGGCTTCGAGAAGACGGTCGACGTGCCGATGGGCGACGCCGGACGGTGGGTCGAGGTGGCGCTCCCGGGTGCCCCGACGACCATTGCGCTCGCCCCGCCGCCGCAGGGGACCGACGCCGGCGGCAGCGAGACCGGCATCTGCATCGACACGTCGGACGTCGACGCGGATCACGCCGCGCTGAAGGCGGCAGGCGCCGATGTCGACGACGAGGTCGCGCGGTGGGGCGGGCCCGTGCCACCGATGTTCTGGCTGCGCGACCCGGACAAGAACTCGCTGATCGTCGTCCAGCCCGCGTAGGCGACGCCCGGCGGCAGAACGCGCGACCGGCCCTGCGGGCAGCCGGTCGCGCAGCGGCGACTCGACGCTATGAGCCGTTCAGGATCTCGCCCGTGTCGCGCCACAGCTCGACGCCGGAAGTGACCGCGAGGACAATGAGGACGAGTGGCACGGCGAGCCGCGCAACGCCGAGGGCCATCGTGTGGATGCGTGGGCGGCGTTGGAGCAGGAGTGTCGCGCCGAAGAGCAGGAGCAGCGCGGGCAGCACCGGGACGAGGGGGAGCGCTCCGAGCGCGAGAACGACGGTGAGCCGACGGCTCGACCAGGGCTCGAGCACGAGGAGCCGCTCGAGGGCGAACGCGATCAGGAACGCCGCGACGGTGGGGAGCAGGATGAAGCTCGCGA
>JANMQZ010000093.1:0-65094 GCA_031370755.1 Actinomycetes bacterium | reverse complement strand
CGTCGGTCGACGTGAAGTTCTTCGAACCGTCGACCGAGAGCGGGTTCGCGTTGAGGTTGCGGCCCGTGAAGTCGAGGATGTTGCTCGCACTCGCGTCGTCGATCGTGACGTTGCCGAACGCGTCCCCAAGCTTGTACGTGTCGGCGCCGCCGCCGCCGTGAATGTGGATGTGGCCGGTGTACCCGGTCAGCGAGCTGATGTCGAACGTGTCGGCGCCGCTCCCGCCGTTGATCGTCAGGTCGCCCGCGAACGGGCTCAGGCTCGAGATCTTGACCGTGTCGCCCCCGCCACCAGCGTTGATCGTGATCGAGCCCGACGGAACGGGGAAGGTGGTGGTCTCCACCGAGCCGGTGAGGCTCATGTCCGAGCCGTTGTAGGCGAGGTTGAGGGTGTCCGCCCCCGATGTGCCGGTGATGACGACGTCCGTGGCAGTGCCGCCGATCGCGACGGGCTCGAGGCCGGCGTAGTGGATCACCGTCTGCCCGACGGTGATCGTGCCGGCGTCGAAGGAGGTGCTCGCCGCCGAGAGCGCCGCGCTCGAGCCGGTGACGACGAGTGTGTCGTAGCCGGCGGCGCCGCCGTCGTAGGAGACCGGGACCGGGATGTCGCCGCCGCTGAGGTCGACCGTCAGCGTGTCGTCGACATCGGCGACGCCCGTGATCGTGACCGCGGAGACGCTCGAGACCGCGCGCGAGACCGACGTGCCGTCGATCGTGAGGACGAGATTCGCGCCGTCGAGCTTCAGCGAGACTTCGTGAGGACCGGTGCCGCGCGTCGAAGCCGACCATTCGGCCGGCGGAGACGGCCCGCTACCGGGGGTCGACGCCGGGTCGGTTGGCGCGCTCGTCGTGCCCTGCGGCGTCGACTGGGTCGTGTCGTTGCTCTGGCTTGTCGTCGTCTGCGTCGTCGTGCCGCCGGAGCCGCTGCTCGTGCCGGTGCCGCCGGTGGTGCCGCCGACGGTCTGGCCGCTCTGGTCGCCCGGTGCGCCAGACGCGCCGCCCGTCGAGCTCTGGTCGTTGGGCGCCGTCGAGACCGTTGTCGAGCCGCTCAAGCCGGGCGAGACGTTCTCGACCGTGCCGCTGCCGCCTGCGCCGACGGTCGCGGTCTCCTGCGTCGAGCCGGTGTCTTGCGCGGACATGAGCACGAGACCACCGTCGTGCACGGCTGCGGGGAGCGTCGCTGCGCCCGCGACTGCGTCCGACGGGTCGACCTGCGGCGCTGAGACGAGGGTCGCCGGGGTCGCCGGGGGCTGAACATCGGTCGTGGCCGATGCCGCCGCGTGCGCAACGGGCGCCTGCTGCGCGGGAATGGCGAGCGGCGTGCCGATGTCGTCCTGGACGACGGGCACGTTCGCGAAGGGATCCTTTGTCTTTTTCGCCGTTGCCTTCTTCGTCGGCGTGCCCTGGGCATGGATGTCCGAGACGACGGGAACGCGCTGCGACACGACCTTGTGCGGTGTCGCGCGGGCGATCGGCTGTGCGTGGGTCTTCGGAAGTGCGGGGAGCGGTGCCTGCGCGTGCAGCTTCGGCTCGCGCAAGAGCGGGAAGCCGAGTGCGGGGATGGAGAGCTGGGGCAGAGGCGTCGTGCGCGCGGGAACGGAAGGCTGCCGCAACGCGGCAACGACAGGCCCGACATAGGCGAACCCGAGCACGACCAGGCCAAGACCGGCCCACCAGTACCGAATCCCCCTGAACCTCAATGCAGTCAGCCCGTAAGGCTGTGCTGCAGCGACTGAAGCGTACGAGCTCGTCGCGTCCCCCTTCTCCCCTAGACCCGCTCCCCAGCGGTAGAGCGAACAGTCTCATCTCGCGCGCGACGGTGCAATAGGCCGTTCGGCCTATTGCATCAGACTGCGTGAACCAGAATCGAGCTACGGCGTGCCGCGTGGCAGCACGCTTCGTCGCAGGCTTCGCAGCGGCCTTCTGCACGGCGGGCTGAAGGAGCGGTGAGACTTCAGCCGGTCTTTTGCTGCAGCCGCGCGACCTCACCCTGAATCGCCGCCTGCATGCCGCCGATCTCCCGGACGCGCTTGTTGTACGCCTTGACCGCGGAGATCTCGGCCTTCTGTGCGGAGACGCTCGTTGCGCTCCGCGCCGCGATGCTGAAGCGCCTGCCGTAGACCGCGACCTCCGGACGCCGCTTCTTCCGGAGCTCCTGAGCGAGCGCAGCACCCGCCTTTCTCGTGGCAGAGAGCGTCCGGCGCTGCGTCGAGTACGCGGGACGCATGACCTGCGGCGGATCGAGACGCGCGAGCGCGCGCGAGAGCTTTGCGATTTTCGCGTCGTATGCATCGATCGCATCCGCCTGCGCGGCGGCGGCCTGCGCGGCCTCGGTTCTGAACTTCGCCTGCGCGGCAGCAACCTGCTTCTTCGTGCCCTTGATCGTGTGCGCGCTCGGAGGCGTGACCGCGCCGAGGGCCTTGGACAGCTCGCCGCCCGCCGCGCTCGCCGAGCGGAGCAGCGCGATGAACTTCGGCGAGAAGCCGGCGAGCCTCCCGACCTCGTCGGCGAGCGAGACTTCGGCCGTGGCAAGGCGAACGAGCAACCGGCGCAAGCGCGTGGCGACCGCGGGCGCGGGCAGCGCGCGCAAGCGTTGCTCGAGGGTGCGCAACGTCTGTTCCGCCTGTGCGAGCTGCGGCGCGAGCTTCGCCGTCACCTTGCCACCCGCGAAGTTGCGATACGCGTTCGTCGCCTTCGTCAGCTCGACACGCATCTGCTGCTGAATCGTGTCGGCGCTCTTGATGTAGTTCGCCGTCGCCTTGTGCTCAGGCGATGCACCGTGACCCTTCGCAACCGTGACGATTACGGCAGCAGCGACCGCTGCGATCGCCGCGACACCGAGCACGGCCGTCCTACGGTCCATGCGCGTCAGTGCAATCGTTCCACGACGGACACGCTGCCGTCGCCGTGCCGGAACTGAAGTTTCACGAGACCCTTGTTCGGCGCGAACCACATCGTGCGCGTTCCGCTGCCGAAGGGAAAGCCCGATTGCTTCAGCGAGCTCGTGACGACGAGTGCGTCGAACGTGCCCATCGGGACCTTCACTTTGCTCACGCCGACGACCTTCGTCGAGCCGGTGACGCCGTAGACGGAGAAGTCGCGGCTCCCCGGATCGGATGACCACGTCGTACCGGCCGTCGGATACGCAGGCAGTACTGGACCGAACCCGTACGTCATCAAGTCGAACGGCGTGAAGAAGTGACGACGCTTGTTCGCAGGCAGCGAGCTCGGGCCGAGCGGCGGCAACTTTGCAAGCGACGCCGCCTTCGTCGCGCTCGACACACTCGTCAGACCGTCGAGACGTGTCGTGAACTGATACGCGCCTGCAACCTTCATCGGGCCGGACACGCTCGAGAACTTTGCGATCGCGGTTCCGTTCGCAGCCTGATCGATGTTGAACTTCTCGACCTCCGGCTTCTTGAAGTACTTCGTGTTCGTCCACCGGTACGTGCCCTTCACGCCGACGCCCAACGGGAAGTACTGCACATCGACCGGTGGTGCCTTCGCAGTTTGATTCGTCGTTTGCAGCATCGCCGTTGTGACAGGTGCGCCGCTACCACCCGCATGCTGGAACACGATCTTCACTGGACCGACGCCGTACACCCACCACGTCGTGCGCACACCGCTGCCGTACGGATCGCCGAGCGCGCCTGCCTGTGTGATCTGCGAACGGATCTTCGCTGCGACTACGGGTTGCGGAAACGCGGGCACAGTGATCGACTCGACACCGAGATAGTCGTTGAGGCTGGACACGTCGTTCTGCGCTCCACCCGTCGCGTTCCAACTCGTCCCTGCGAGCAACGGCTCGGCGAGCACCGGCGCGCCGCGCGTCCCCCAGATGACGTTGTAGTACGCGCTCGCGAGACTGTTGCCGCACGAGCCGAGCGTCGAGCAGAGAGGCGGGAACGAGCTCGGCGGCGGCGAGCTCTGCCAGTCGGTATTGACAAGACCGTAGTTTGCGTCCTGGAACGAGACGGTGCCGTTGCTCTGCGGCGCATCGGGTGTTCCCGCGTCCTTCGTCGTCCACGCGAGCGTGAAGCTCGCGCCAGCCGTGCTCTTCACCGAGACGAGCTCGTTCGTCGGCGTCACGTTGTACACGCTGTCGGTCCACTGATACGTCCACGTCGCATCCGCGTCGTGCGGCAGCCAGCCGGCCGCTGTTGCGGACGACACCGAAAGTAGCGCGGCCGCCACCGCCGCAAGCACAACCCACCCCGACCTCACAGACGGGAGCGTAGCCATGCTGCGCGGGACCGCAAGGGCCGCGAGGCCCATCCGCACGGATTCCGGTGTCCTATGCCGAGAGCGCATCGGCGAGTTGACGGCACAGCTCCACCGTTCCGGCGGCGGCGACACGCGAGCGCCCTTCGAGATCCAACTCCGCCTCGCCGAAGGAGCGCGGATCGTCGAACAGCTCGATCGTGAGACCTGCTTCACGGACGAGAAGCTGCGCCGCCGCGATGTCGACCGCGCGTGCGCCTTTCAGCGAGCACACAGCATCGACGCGTCCGGCGGCGAGATGGCAGAGCGAGAGCGCGAGCGAGCCCATGATCCGCAGCCTGTACGCGAGCTCCGCGATCTTCGGTGCATCGCGCGCGATCAACGAGGTGAGCGTCGCCTCGAAGCTCAGAATCTCGATCGTGTCCTTCGGGCGGACGGTGAGCCGCTCACCGTTCAGCGTTGCGCCTTCACCGCGCTTCGCGACCCACTCCTCGCCCGTCCCGAAGTCGTAGACGTAGCCGAAATGGACGTCTCCCATCGTCGGCCCGCCGGCGACTGCAATAGATACTGAGAAGAAGGGGATGCCGCGCTTGGCGTTCAGGGATCCGTCGATCGGGTCGATCACCACGATCGTGCTGCCGTCCCCCAGCCGCCCTGCCTCCTCCGAGACGATCGTAATGCCGTCGATCGCGCGGAAGCGCGCGAGGATCGCGTCCTCGGCAGCCTTGTCGATCGCGGTCGTCTCGTCGCCGCCGAGCCCCTGGCCGACGACCGGTTCGCGCTCGGCGCGCGTCGGCAGCTCGCCGAGCACGCGCTGCACGTCCTCGACGGAGGCGCGGCAGATCTCGAGCCACTCGATCACAGAGGCAGGAACAGCAATCCGCTCGTCAGCTTCGGATAGAAGAACGTGCTCTTCTGCGGCATCACGTCGCCGCGGCGCGCGATCTCCCACACGTCCTCGATGCGCGTCGGCCGCAGGAGGAACGCTGCTTCGGCGTCACCGCGATCGACGGCAGCGACGGCCTCGTCCGCATGCGGCGTGTATGTCACGCCTTGCGGCGCGAGGCGGTCGACGACTTCCGGATCGAGACCCTCGGCGTCGATCAGCTCGTACTGTCCTTGTCGATAGAGGACAAGACCGGGCAGATCGCCCTCCGGACGGTCGATCGGCGTTCCGCTGACGCCGTCGGCGGACTGCGCGAGCCGGTGCGTCGGAAAGATCGTCAAGCCCTCCTGTCCCGTGGGCACGATCACGACGAGCATGAAGGCCGAAGCCTCGGAGCCGTCCTCGTCGTGGAACGCGAGCGCGGTCTCGTAGCGATGGTGCCCGTCGGCGATCAGCAGCTGCGCCTCCTTCAGCTCCTCCGTCAGCGCGGCGCCGAACTCGGGATCGAGGCGCCAGAGCTTCGCGTCGACGCCTCCCTCCTCCGCTGCGAGATCCGGCTCGCCGAGCCCGTCGACCTCGATCGTTCCGTCCCAGAGCAGGAAGATCGGCTCGAGCTGCGTGCGCGTCGCACGCAGCAGGCGCAGTCGGCCTTCCTTCGGGCCCGCATGCGTGCGCTCGTGCGGGAGAACGACCCGGTTCTCGTACGGCTCGATGCGGAGCGCGGCGACGAATCCTTCGCGGGTCCGCTCGATCCCGTCCGGCCCGACGTAGCGCTGCGCGAGCCACCAATACGACGGCTCTGCTTCTTCGACGAGAACGCCCGCACTCCGCCAGGCGGCGAGATCGCCTGCGGCCTGCTCCTCGGAGTCGGGGAGCGTCAGATGCACGACGTTGTACGGGCTTCGCGCGAGATAGTCGGCGCGCGCGGCCTCGGAGATGACGTCGTACGGCGGCGCGACGAGATCCGCGAGGTCGTCTGCGGCATAGCGCAACGCGGTGAACGGGCGGATCTCGGCCACTCGTTCTCGACGATAATCGGCCGATGCGCATCAAGGCCGCAGTTCTCGAGGAGTTCGGCGCTCCGCTTGTGATCCAGGACGTGGAGCTCGCAGAGCCGAAGGCAGGCGAAGTGCTCGTCAGGCTCGTCGCGTGCGGGGTCTGCCACACGGATCTCTACACGGCGTCGGGCGCCGATCCGTCCGGGTATTCGCCGACGGTGCTCGGCCACGAGGGCGCCGGCGTCGTCGAGGCCGTCGGAGCGGGCGTGTCGTCGGTCGTGCCGGGCGACCACGTCGTGACGCTGTTCTCGCCGCAGTGCCGCGAGTGCCGCCACTGCCTCGACGAGCGGACGAACCTCTGCCTCGCGATCCGCGAGCAGCAGAATCTGGGCTATCTGCCCGACGGCACGACACGCCTCGCGCGCGGCGGCGAGCCGATCCGGCACTTCATGGGCACCTCGACCTTCGCGGAGTACACCGTGATTCCGGAGATCGCACTCGCGAGGATCACTCCGGCCGCTCCGCTCGACCAGGCCTGCGTTTTTGCCTGCGGGCTCTCCACCGGGCTCGGTGCTGCAATAAATACTGCCAAGGTGCAGGCCGGCTCGACCTGCGTCGTCTTCGGCGCCGGCCTCGTCGGCCTCGGCGCGATCGCCGGCTGCCGGCTGCAGGGCGCCGAGCGCATCGTCGCCGTCGACCTCTCGGCCGATCGGCTCGAGCTCGCGCGCGCGCAGGGAGCGACCGACGTGATGACCGGCGGGCCCGACACGGTGCAGCGGATCCTCGACCTGACGGGCGGGTTCGGCGCCGACTACACCTTCGAGGCAACGGGGCTCGTGGCGGTGATGCGTCAGGCGGTCGAGTCGGCGCGCATGGGCTGGGGCCTCGCGACCGTGTGCGGTGTCGCGGGCAAGGGCGAGACGCTCGACGTCGTCCCGCGCTACCTCATCACCGGCCGCCGCGTCGCCGGCTCGTCGTTCGGGGGCGTCAAGGGCCGCGACCAGGTGCCGCAGCTCGTCGATCGCTGGCTCGCGGGCGAGATCGACGTCGCGCCGCTGATCTCGCACCGCCTGACGCTCGCGGAGGTCAACCGCGGCTTCGAGCTGATGGAGGCGCAGGACGGCATCCGCTCCGTGATCGTCTTCGATTCGTAGAGTGGTGGTGCCGTGACCGCGATCGCCCAGCTCGAGGAGAACCGCACCGTTGAGGGCGTGTACGCGGTGGCGAAGAAGCAACGCCTGCACACGAAGAACGGCGCGCCCTATCTGGCGCTCGAGCTCGTCGACCCGAGCGGGCGCATCTCTGCGCGCGTCTGGAACGACGTCGAGCTGCTCGACACCCGTTTCGCAGAGGGCGACGCCGTGCGCGTGCTCGGACGCGTCGAGCGTTTCCGCGATCGCCTTCAGCTCGACGTGCGGACGCTCGAGCCCGCGGAAGACGTCGATCCTTCCGCGATGGCGCCGGCGATGCGGCGCGACGCGGACGAGCTCGAAGGCTTTCTCGAGTTTCTCGCCGCCGAGATCACGCATCCGGGGCTGCAGGCGCTCGTCGACCGCGTGCTCGACAAGGATGCTCGCGCTGCGTTCCGCGTTCTTCCCGCGACGATCGACGGGCATCACTCGTACGCGGGCGGGCTGCTCGAGCACACGGTCGGTGTCGCGACGCTCTGTCGCGAGACCGCGCAACTGCATCAGCGGCTTCGCCACGATCTCCTGCTCGCCGCCGCGCTCGTGCACGACGTCGGTCGTGTGCTCGAGCTCGGGCGCGGTCCCGTGTTCCGCCAGACGGACGAAGGTCGCCTGCTCGGTCACGTGCATCTCGGTCTTCGCCTGATCGAAGAACGCGGTGAGATGCTCGACACAACCGTGCGCGCGGAAGTGCTGCACGCGGTGTCCTGTCACCACGATGTGCGCGGTGCGCGCACCGCAGAGGCTGCGGTGCTGTACCACGCGAACCAGCTTGACGCCGTCGCGGCGACAAGACCCGTCAACGAGTGAGCGTCCTCCTCGCGCTCGCCGCGAGCCTCGCGTGGGGCTTCGCCGATTTCGGTGCGGGCGTCGGCGCGCGTCGGCTGCCGGTGCTCGTCGTCGCTGCGATCGGGCAGAGTGCGGGACTGCTGCTCGCCGGCGTGGTCGTGCTCGCAACGAGCCACTCGACGCCGTCGCGCACGCAATTTGCCTGGGCGGTGTTCGCGGGGCTGATCGGAGTCGTCGGCATCGGCGCGTTCTATCGCGCGCTTGCGATCGGAACGATGGGCATCGTCGGTCCCATCACCGCGACGGCGGCGATTGTGCCTGTCGCATACGGCCTTGCGCGCGGCGAGCGGCCTTCGACGATGCAAGGCGTCGGCGTCGCGCTTGCAGTCGTCGGCGTCATCGCTGCGTCGCTGGAGCATGTGCCCGAACGCGCGGCGCACCGGTTCGGCGTTGGCGTCGGGCTGGCGCTGATGGCGGCACTGTTGTTCGGCGGCTCGCTCATCGGTCTCAGCCGCGCGGCGCCCGGTGGCACCGCGTGGGCCGTGTTCACAATGCGTGCCGTGGTCGTGCCGCTCGTCTTGATCGCTGTGCTCATGCTCAAGCCGCAGTTGCCGAAGTCGTCCCGGGGCTGGCTGCTGCTCGCCGGCGTCGGCATCGCCGACACGGGCGCGACGCTGCTCTTCGGTGCTGCGTCGACGCGCGGCCTGCTGAGCGTCGTCGCCGTTCTCTCGTCGCTCTACCCGATCGTGCTCGTCGTGCTCGCGCGCGTGCTGCTCGCCGAGCGCGTCGCGCGGCCGCAGCTTGCCGGCGTCGCGCTCGCGCTCACCGGTGTTGCCTTGATCAGCGCGGGCTAGCTCGAAAACCGAGCCGGTCAAGCAGCCACGGCAGCGGAATCCCAAGCACGAGGATCGAGGCGAGAACCGTCGTGAACGTCAGGAAGAGAATCTCGTCGCGATGCGCAACGCTCGCGGGAATCGACAACGCCGCAGCCAGCGAGAGCGCGCCGCGCATGCCCGACCAGCCGAGGATGAAGCGGTCACGCCACGGATCGATCTCGGCCCACGCGCGGCTGCGTCCGAAGACCGCGACGAGATGCGGCACGGTGAACATCCAGATCAATCGCACGGCGACCACGACCGCAAAGACGAGGGCAGCATCGCGCACAAGCGCCCACGTCGAGAAGCCGCTGAGGCCGTTCACGACGACGCGGAACTGCGTCCCCAGGAGCACGAACAGCAACGAGCTCAGCACGAACGTCAGGACGTTCCAGAACGCAACGGACTGCGGACGCACCGATGCGCGGAAGATGCCATCCGAGCGCCAGCCGAGGTAGACGCCGCAGGCGACCGTGGCGAGGATCCCCGACACGTGCAGCTTCTCCGCCGGGACGTAGGCGAGATACGGCGTGAGGACGGAAATGGGGATCTCGACCCGGACGTCGTGCAGGCGGTGGCGCAGCCGCTCGACGAGGAATCCGACGACGATGCCGAAGGCGACACCGCCGAGCGAGAGCTGCACGAACCTCAGCACGCCGTCGCCGACCGAGTACGTCCCGCGCTCGACCGCGGTGAGCGCGATCGAAAACGCGACGAGACCGATACCGTCGTTGACGAGGCTCTCCGCCTCGAGGATCGTCCGCAGCTTCGCCGGCGCTGACGTCGAGCCGATGATCGACGTCGCGCTGACGGGATCGGTCGGGCCGAGCACGGCACCGAGCAGGAAGGCGCCGCCCGCACCGAGCGCGGCGACCGCGGCCCAGACGGCGGCTCCGACGGCAAAGAGCGTCGCGGCGGTGAGACCGAACGCGAGGAGCAGAATCGAGAGCCAGTTCTCCCGCACGTCGCGCGGCGCGGTCAGGAACGCGGCCGAGTAGAGCAACGGAGGGAGAAAGCCGTAGAAGACGACGTCCGGCGGCAAGCGGATCGCATGGATGCCGGGGACGACGCTGATCGCGACTCCCACAAGCACGAGATAGCAGGCGACCGGCACGCCGGTCCGCCGTGCGAGCGCTGCGCTCATCCCCCGAGAGTCTGACGAAGCGCCCGCACGGCGTCCGGCACGAGCCGGTAGTACGCCCACGTCCCGCGACGGCTCGACTCGACGAGCCCGGCGTCGCGCAGCACCTTCAGGTGGTGCGAGATCGTCGGCTGCGAGAGGTCGAAGGCGGCGTTCAGGTCGCAGACGCAGCACTCCTCCGTTGCGGCGAGGCGATTCACGATCGCGACACGCGTCGGATCGGCGAGCGCCTTGAACCGCGCGGCGAGCTCGTCGCTCTCAGCGGGAGCAAGCGTCTCGACGCCGGGGCCGCAACAGAGCACGGGAAGTGTCGCGATTGTCTTCATCGACAGACCTCAATATAATATATCGACATCTATCGATGGAAGGAGGAGCGGATGAGCGACACGTGTACGCCCGGTGGCGACTGTTGCGACGGCGACGACTGCTGCTGAGCGAGAGACAGCGGTGCCTGGCACCGCTTCGCGGAGCCAGGCACCTTCAGCAAGCTCCTAGATGTTGAAGCGGACGTTCAGCACGTCGCCGTCCTCGACGACGTACGTCTTGCCCTCGAGGCGCTGCTTGCCGGCGCGCGACGCCTCGGCGTGCGAGCCCGCGGCGACGAGGTCGTCCCAGCGCAGGACCTCACACCGGATGAAGCCGCGCGCGATGTCGGTGTGGATCGTCGCCGCAGCGTCGATCGCCGTCTGGCCGCGGCGTAGCGTCCAGGCGCGGGTCTCCTTCTCCCCGGCGGTGAAGAACGTGATCAGGTCGAGTGTCTCCGCGAGGCGCCGCACCACCTCGCCGAGCGCGGATGCGGTATCGGCGCCGCGGAACTCCGCAGCTTCCTCTGGCGGCAGCTCCGCAAGCTCCGCCTCGAGCTTGAGGTCGGTGCCCTTCGGCCCGTTCTCGATCGCGATCAACGGCTTCGTCGTCAACGGGTCGAGCTCGGGCGGAAGCTCCTCCGTCCAGTCGGCGAGCGTCTTCCCCGAGTCGAGATGCGCGAGCAGGCGCTCGAGCTGTTCGGCTTCCTTCTTCAGGTTCGGGTCACCCGACTTGGCCTGCTTCGTGACGCGCTCGACGCGCTTCTCGACGTGATCGCGATCGGCGACGAGCAACTCGAGCTTGAGCGTCTCGAGATCGTCGTCCGGGACGCGCGTCCCCGAGAAGCCGTCTAGTACGACGAGGAGTGCGTCGACCTGGCGCAGGTTGCCGAGCAGCGCCGGCCCGGTGCCGCGCACCTCGACGACGCGAATCGCTGCGGGGGTCACCTTGCGCGCGTCGACGACGTCGGCGAGCTGCTGCAGGCGCGGATCCGGAATGGCCGCCATCCCCACCTCGCCGCTCGCGCGCGCGCCGGTGAGGGCCTCGAACAGCATCGACTTGCCGGAGCTCGGCAGGCCCACGATCCCGATCTCCAGCGCCACTATTTCTGGGAGATCTGTTTCTGCAGCGACGCGAGCGCGCGATGCTGCAACGACTTGATCGCGCCTTCGGTCTTGTCGAGGATCTTCGCGACGTCGCCGTTCGGGAAGTTGAAGACGAATTTCAGCGTCAGCACCTGCTGCTGCTCGGGTGAGAGCTTCTCGATCAGCTCGAGCATCGACTCGCGGCCGATCGACTGCATCGCTTCGAGCTCAGCCGACGGCTCCTCGGAGTCGAGCGGCTCCGGCACCTCCGCCTCGGGCTGCCAGCGACGGCGGCTCCGGAAGTGGTCCATCGCGAGGTTGTGCGCGATGCGAAAGAGCCAGGCGGAGAACGGGGCCGACTGCCAGCGGAACTTGCCGATCGACTCGAGCATCTTCAGGAACGTCTGCGTCGTGAGGTCCTCGGCGTCGTGCTTGTTGCCGACGCTCACGTGCAGATAGCTGTAGATCCGGTCGAAATGGATCAGGTACAGCTCCTCGAGCGCCGCGCGATCGCCCTTCTGGGCCCGGTCGACGAGCTTGCGGACGTTCTCCGTCGACTCGCGCGGCGGTTTCTCGGATGCTCCGGTGCTCACCCCTCAGACCTTCCCCACTCAGCCCGACGCGAACCCGACGCGGCTTGCCCGGCTGTAGCGCCTGAAATACGACACACGCGGCACGACGACGTGGTATGGGCCGTCCTCCGTCTCGAGGACGATGACCCGGGGGCCATCCTCGTGCAATGCTCGCTCGAGCTCGGCGGCGGAGGCCGCATCGACGAAGCCGCCGATCACCTGCCCGCCCTCGAACCCGACCTCGACGCGCACGCGTTCGTCATTAGCCACTCGACACCACCTCCGAGAGAACACCGTGAACCGAATTTGGATGAATGAAGGCGACCTCGAGCCCGAACAGCCCGAGGCGAGGCTCGTCGTCGATCAGCTCGGCGCCCTGCTCGGTGAGATCGGCGAGCGCTGCGCGAAGGTCGTCCACCTCGTAGGCGAGGTGGTGCATGCCCGGGCCGCGCTTCGCGAGGAACCGCCCGACCGGCGTGTCGGCGCCGAGTGCCGCGAGGAGCTCGACCCGGCTCTCGCCGACGCGGATCGACGCCGCCTCGACACCTTGCGCTTCGACGCGCTCGCGGTGCTCGAGCCTGCCGCCGAACAGGCGCTCGTACGTGGCCACCGCCTCGTCGAGGTCGGAGACCGCGACGCCGACGTGATGAATCCCAAGCGCCTCCACTCGCCCGATGTTACTGTCGCGCCCGTGGCACGGCGCCTCCTCCCCGCCCTCGTCGTCCTCGCGCTCGCCGCGGCCGCCTGCGGCGGCGGCTCGAAATCGAACGGTGAGGCGACGAAGGCGGCCGATCAGGTCGTGAGCGACGCGAAGACCGCGGCCACGTCGGCGAAGGCCGTGCACGTGTCCGGGGCGATCAGCGACGCGGGCCAGGCGCTCACGCTGGACATCACGATCGTGAAGGACGCAGGCGGCCAGGGGACGATGTCGGAGTCGGGCCTGAAGTTCGAGATCATCCGCGTCGGCAACAAGGCGTACATCAAGGGCAGCGACGCGTTCCTGCGCAAGTTCGCGGGTGCCGCAGGCGCACAGCTCCTGCACGGCAAGTGGCTACAGGGCTCGGCGACGGTCGGCGACCTCGCCGCGCTCGCGCCGCTCACCGACATCGGGAAGCTCTTCAACGGCGCGCTCGGCTCGCACGGCAAGCTCGAGAACAAGGGAGAGACGACCTTCAAGGGACAGAAGGTCGTCGCGATCACGGACACCACGGAGGGTGGGACGCTCTACGTCGCCTCGACCGGCACGCCGTACCCCGTCGCAATCGTCGGCGGCAAGGACAAGGGCACGATCACGTTCGACAACTGGAACGACACCGTATCGATCACCGCACCGAAGGGCGCGGTCGACATGAGCAAGCTCGGTACGGGCTAGCTAAGCGGGGACTGCTTCGCTGCGACGACGCGCGGCACACCGACGCTATCCGAGGCGCGTGACTCTGCCTCGATGTCGCCGAGGAGCACGATCACCTCTTCGCGGACGAGCGTCTCCCGTTCGAGCAGAGCCGTCGCGAGCCGATCGAGCGGTGCACGGTGCTTCTGGAGCAGGCGCAGCGCCTCCTCGTAGGCGCCATCCGTGAGATTGGCCTGCTCGGAGTCGCGTAGCCGCTTCGTCTCCTCCGACAATGCGTAGTTGTCGGCGCGGAGCGTGCGGGAGGAAACGCTGTCCGCCATTCCCCACTCGAAGACCATCGAGCGCGCGATGTCGGTGACCTTCTCGAGATCGTTCGCGGCGCCGTTCGTGACGCGCCCGAACACGACCTCCTCGGCCGCGCGACCGGCGAGGGCAACGGTCATGCGATCGATGAGCTCTTCCTTCGTATGGAGATAGCGGTCCTCCTCGGGAAGATAGAACGCGTAGCCGAGTGCTTCGCCGCGCGACACGATCGTCACCTTCTGAAGCTCCATCGCCGCGCCCATCAGGTGCGCCATCAATGCGTGGCCGCCTTCGTGATACGCGAGGATGCGCCGCTCCTTCTCGGTCAGCACCTTCTTCTGCTGCAGCCCGGCGACGACGCGCTCGAGTGCGGCGTCGAAGTCGACCTGGGTGAGGAACGCATCGTCGCGCCGGCCGGCGAAGATCGCCGCCTCGTTGCAGATGTTGGCGAGCTCTGCACCGGTGAGACCGCTCGTCTGGCGCGCGACCTGCGACAGGTCGACGTCGGGCGCGAGCGGCTTGCCGCGCGTGTGCACCTCGAGGATCGCGGTGCGGCCCTTGAGGTCCGGCGGCGGCACGAGCATCTGCCGGTCGAACCGGCCCGGACGCAGGAGCGCCTGGTCGAGATCTTGGATGCGGTTCGACGCGCCCATGACGACGACCTGCTCGGCACCTTCGAACCCGTCGAGCTCGACGAGCAGCTGGTTCAGCGTCTGATCCTGCTCGCGGTTGAAGCCGTGACCGCTGCGCTGCGCGCCGACGGCGTCGAGCTCGTCGATGAAAACGATTGCCGGAGCGTGCTTGCGCGCCTCGGCGAAAAGCTTGCGGATGCGGGCGGCGCCGAGGCCGGCGAACATCTCGACGAACGACGATGCGCTCGCGGAATAGAAGTTTGCGCCGGACTCGTGCGCGACGGCCTTTGCGAGCAGCGTCTTGCCGGTTCCGGGCGGCCCGTACAGCAGGAGCCCCTTCGGCACCTTGGCGCCGAGACGCTCGAACCGCTTCGGCTCGCGCAGGAAGTCGACGACCTCCATCAGCTCGGCGCGGACCTCTTCGACGCCTGCGACGTCGGCCCACGTGACGTGCGACTTCGCCCGCGAGTCGAGATGCTGCGGGCGGACGCGCGGCATCATCCCGACGGTCTTCCAGAGAAGCCATGCGGTCAGGACGAGGATCGCGAAAAACGCGAGCGGCAGCCACGTCGTCGCGAAATTGGCCAAAGCGTGGAACCAGTCCCCCACCATCGTTTTTTCCTCATCGGCACGCTGGGACGGATCCCTTAGCCGAGGGAGGCAATCACCTCCTCCGCGGTCTTGAGCTCGACTCCGCCGTCGCGCCAGGAGGCAACGCAGGCCTGCGTCCGCGCCTCGTCGAGGCCCCTGGCGGCGTCCTCGACGAAGACGACACGTCGCCCGCGCTGGAGAAAGCCGCGGATCGCGGCGTCGTCGCAGACATCCGTTGCAACGCCGAAGACCACGATCTCGTCCGGATCGAGCGCCTCGAGCAACGGTTGGGTGTTTGGATTCGTGAACACGTCGAAGTTCTTCTTCAGGAGCAGGAGCTCCCGCTTGCCCTCGATCATGCCCGGCACGAGGCCCGGCGGGAATGGAACGAGGGAGAACGGCAAAGGGTCACGCTGTTTCGTCTCGAGAATCTTCTCGGCCCCGCGCGTGCCCCGCAAGCAGTGGGGCGGAAAGGTGTTGCGGAGGTCGGGCGATTCGGAGATCTCGGGATCGGTGAGCTCGTGGTCGTCGGCGGAGGCGATGTGCGTGAGGCCGGCTGCGCGCCCGGCGTCGATCAGCCGCTCCAACGCCGGCGCGATCTGCTTCGCATCCGGGACGTAGAGCTTCCCTGACGGCTCCATGAAGTCGACCTGCGTGTCGACGTCCCACAAGATCCGCTTCACGTCACGAGTTCCAGCCGCGGGTTCTCGCGGTAATGCCGCCCGAACTTCGCCGACGGCTCGCCGTCGGTGATGACGATGTCGCCTGTGAAGTCGTTCGAGCCGCGGATGAGCGACGAGCCGACGCCGTACGCGTCGACGGGGACGCCTTCCGCCTCGAAGCGCGAGATCTTCTCCGCGGTGAACCCGCCCGAGACGACGATGCGCACACGCTCGTGGCCGGCAGCGTCGAGCGCGTTCCGCACGTTCCAGACCAGATGCTCGTTCACGCCGGTCGGCTTGAAATCGCCCAGCTCGTTGAAGAGCGAGCGGTCGACGAGCGCCTCCGACGTGTCGAGACGGACGCCCCACAGACGGTCGCCGAGCGCGTCGGCGACTTCGAGCGCCGTGCGCACCGAGTCGTTCTCGAAGTCGACGAGCACCGTGACGTTCATGTCCGGGCTCGCCCACGCGGCGAACTTCTGCGCGGCAAGCACCGTGTCGCCGCCGTACGACGCGATCAGCGAGTGCGGCACCGTGCCAAGGCCGCGACCGCCCCACCACGACGCCTGCTCGTTCGTCGTGACGCCGATCTCCGCGCCCATGATCCGCCCGGCGACGAACGCCGCGTAGCCGTCGCCCGTCTGGATGCGGTGATGGTCGTGCCGCGCCGGCATGAAGATGATCGGCTTGCGGTTCGCAGCCTCGAGAACATGGACGACGTTCGTCGTGATCAGCGTTCTCCGGGCGAGCGTGCCGAGCACCGGCGTCTCCAGGTGCGCGAACGCCGTGTAGTCGCCCTCGATGTGCATCACCGGCTCGTATGGGTCGATCACGTCACCGTCGTAGAGCGCGCGCACCTCGAGGCCGTCGAAGTCGTACGAGCAGAGCTTGAGGATGGCGATCGCCTCGTCCATGCCGCCGAGCCACGCGTTCCGCTTCTGGAAGACCTGCATGACGACGCGCGGATGTCTTCCGTCCTCGAGCAGCGTCTCGCGCGTGTAGTTGAAGTACGCGTCCGTGTACCAGCCGGCGCGCATCTTCTCGACCGGCAGGTCGAAGGTCTCCGGGGCGAGCCGCTGCTTCGTGGCTTCAGCGCGCGCCATGTTCGAGCGCGAGGCACGCGGCGAGCGCGGCCTCGGCGACCTCCAACTGCTCGGCCGTCGGCTCCGCCGTGGACAGTCGATGCTGCAGCTCGTGCCCCGGCTTCGAAAGCGCCTGCGACACGAGGTTGTCGGGGTTGCGCGCCATCCAGCCGAAGATCTCGGTCGACGCCGCGACCGCGCCGAACTGCGCCGCGGCGCGCGCCTGCGTGCGCATGTGCAGAGGCGCGAAGTTCGCGAGCACGTTGCCGATCGCGGTCGTCGCGACGAGCGGACCAACGAGGTGGCCGCCGCAGCGCTCGTGCTCCTTCTGCGCGCCCTCGCCGTGCTCGTAGCGGCCGATCGAGATGTGCTCGGCGCCGTGGTACGCGGCGAGCTCCGTGCCGCGCAATGCGAGCACCGCGGGGCCGAGCGAGAGCAGGCCCGAGAGAAGCTCCTGCGCCATCGGCCGGATCCGCTTCGACTCACGGATCCCGCGCACCGCGAACGCCGCCGCAAGCATCGACGCGAGCACGCGCGGGCTCTGCATCGGGAACTTGGCACCGGGCAGCGCGCGCTTCACCTGCGGCAGCACCGCCATCGCCTCCGCAAGCCGAGCGGGGCCGCGCAGGAACGGCTGGTTCACGTTCGCAGCGCGGAAGGTCTTCGCTGCCGCCGCGACCTCGATCTCGCCGTCGGCGTTCCGGATCGCGCACGCCCACGAGGTCGGCCCGTGCACCAGCACGCCGTTCGGGAGGGCCATGCCGCCAAGCCGGATCTTTTCCTTGCTCATGCGCTGTCAGCGTAGCCCGCGGCAGCCCGCAAGGCGCGTTGCAGCGCGGCCGCGGCCGGGCCCGGCGCGCCACCGCCCACGGGCGCGCCGTCGATCGAGACGACCGGAGCGACCTCGCGCACCGAAGACGTGAGAAAGACCTCGTCGGCGGCGAGTAGCCGGTCGAGCGGAAAGGAGCCCTCCTCCACGTCGTAGCCGGCCGCGGGCGCGAGCCGCTGCAGCGCCGCGCGGGTGACGCCGGCCAGGAGCGGCAACGCGAGGGACGGCGTCAGCAGCCGCGACTCTTCGCGGAACCACACGTTCGATGTCGGCGCCTCGAGCACGGTGCCGTCCGGAGCGACGAGCAGCGCGTCGTCGGCGCCGCGCTCGGCAGCGTCGCCCTGTGCCGCAATATTCTCCGCGTAGCTCGTCGACTTCGCGCCTGCGAGCGAACCCGGAGCCCATCGCACGACGGCGAGCCGCAAACCGCGCACGCGCACCTCATCGAGCCCGGGCGGCAGGCTCGATACGAGCACGAGCCCGGTCGGCTCGCCGCCGCCCTCACGGCCCGCCGTCCAGAGCAGCCGCAGCGACGCATCGAGCTCGCCGCCGGCGGCGATCGCCTCGAACACCGCCTGCTCGAACGCATCGCGCGGCGGCGGTGCGAGCCGCAGCCGGCCGGCAGACGCGAGGAGCCGGTCGAGGTGCGCGCTGAGCATGAACGGCATCCCCCCGTAGACACGCAGCGTCTCGAACACGGAACGCCCGCGCAGCACGCCCTCGTCGTCGGCGTGCAGCACCGGCGTGTTCACCGGGACGACGCCGCGTCCGAGCTGCGCGAGCGCGACGAGCGTCACGACACCGGTGCCGGGAGCGGTGCGCCGACCGCGGCGAGAAGTGGACGCGCCTTCACCCAGGACTCCTCGACCTCCGCCGCCGGGTCGGAGTCCCAGACGATGCCGCCGCCGACCCAGAGATGAATCGCTCCGTCGGCGATCGCGAACGTGCGAATCGTGAGTGCGAGCTCCAGGTCGCCGTTCGGCCAGAGCCGCCCGAGCGCGCCCATCGATGCACCCCGCCCGACCGGCTCGAGCGAGGCGATGTGGTCGAGCGCGGCGATCTTCGGGCAACCGGTGACCGAGCCGCCCGGCAACATCGCCTCGAGCAGCTCGGTGAGCGACACGTCCTCGCGCAGCTCCGCCTCGACCGTCGCGACGAGGTGCGTCACGCCCGCTAGCTGTTGCTCGACCAGCACCTCGGGCCAGCGCACGCTGCCGGGCACGGCAACGCGTGCGAGATCGTTTCGCTCGAGATCGACGATCATCACGTGCTCGGCCGCGTCTTTCGCCGACTCGACCGGAACGCCGGCGGGCCGCGTGCCCTTGATCGGCGACGTGCGGATGCGGTTGCCGCGCCGCGAGAGCAAGAGCTCGGGCGACGCGGAGACGTTCGCCCAGCCGGCGCCGACGAGCGGCTCCGGGTGCAACGGCCGCAGCGGCGAGAGTGCAACCGCAAGCGCGCGCGCATCGCCGTCGAAGTCGGCGCTCAGGTGCTGCACGAGATTGACCTGGTAGACGTCGCCCTCGGCGTTCGCTGACCGCAGCGTGTCGATCGCGTCCGCGTACTCCGCTTCGCTCCATGTGGCATGCCACGAGCCGATCGCATAGCCGCCCACCGCGTGTGCGACACGTCCGGCGGCGGACTCGATCGCGTACGCAACCGCGGGCAGCGCGCATGGCTCAGGCGGCGACGGAACATCCGTGCGGCGGAGCACGTCGGAGCACCGGTAACCGACGTACACGTGCGCCACGACGTCGTCACGTGCGAAGAACGCGTCCGCGGCGAGCGACGGCTCGAGCTCCGCGAGCGACTCGAGCTCGACCGTCATGCGAGCACGGCGCGCGCGGCGAAGCGCAGCCAGTCGACGCCGAGCTCGAGGTCGTCGACGGCAGCCCGCTCGTCGGCCGAGTGGATGAGCGTCGCTGCGACCTCGGAGGGCATCGTCCGCAGCGGAAAGAACCCGTACGCGACGGTACCGAAGGCGTCGCGAAGCCAGTGGCTGTCAGTGAAGCCCGCGCAGATCATCGGCACGGCCACGGCACCGGGCTCCGTCTGCTCGACGAACGACTCGACCGCCGCCCAGAGCGGCGTCTCCAGCGACGACCGCGTGCCGCCTTCCGCCTTCAGGAAGGTGAGGTCGTACTGGACGTCGTCGCCGAGCACCGCGCGCACGACCAGCTCGATCTCCGCCGGTGTCTGTCCCGGTAGCAGGCGGCAGTCGACGGCGACCTCGCAGAGCGCGGGAATGACGTTCCGCTTCTGCGAGGCGGAGATCATCGTCGGCGAGAACGTCGGCGCGAGCAGAGGCTCGACGAGCTCCGCCACCGTCTTGTCCACCGCGCGGGCGCGCTCGACGACCGCCGTCGCGGCCGGCACCTTGCCGAGAACGGCCTCGAGAAACACCGCGACCTCCTGCTGGATCTGCGGCTCCGGCCGATACGCGGCCATCCGCTCGATCAGCCGCGCGGCCTTCACGAGCGCGTTGTCCGCGATTCCCGGCATCGACGCGTGGCCCGACCGGCCGTGCACGCCGATCGTGAACGGAGCCGTGAGCTTCTCCGCCGTCGCAGCGACGTAGTACGCGCTGCCGCCGAGCACGAGCCGGTCGCCGGCTCCCTCGTTGATCGCGTAGTCGCACCGCACCGCTTCTGGGTGCTCTGCGCAGAGCCACGAGAGCCCGAAGTTCTCGCCGACCTCCTCGTCGGCCGTTGCAGCGAAGATGAGATCGCCGGACGGCTCGAGGCCTTCGCGCGCGAGCGACGCGATCGCGACGGCGTTCGCCGCCACTTGCCCCTTCATGTCGAGCGCACCGCGACCCCAGACCTCGTCGTCTCGCACCTCGCCGGAGAACGGCGGCACCGACCACTCGCCTGCGTCGGCGAGCACGACGTCGGTGTGGCCGAGGAAGAGCAGGCTCGGGCCGTCGCCGCGGCCGCGGATGCGCGCAACGAGGTTCGCACGCTCGGGAACGCGCGCATACAGCTCGCACTCGACGCCGTTCGCCTCGAGATAGTCGCGCAGCAGCTCCGCGGCAGCGGTCTCGTTCCCGGGCGGGTTCGTCGTGTCGACCCGGATAAGGCGGCTGAGGAGGTCTGTCACCTCGCCGCGAAGGCTGGTCACGGCCACGCGCGGAGCATACTGATGGCGTGGCCGACCTCTTCTCCGACGCCGCGCACGAACGCGCGGGCGAGGTGGCACCGCTCGCGCAGCGGCTGCGGCCGCGCACGCTCGACGAGTTCGTCGGCCAGCAGCACGTGCTCGGCGAGGGCTCGGCGCTCCGTCAGGCAATCGCCGCCGACCGCGTTCGCTCGTCGATCTTCTATGGTCCGCCCGGATCCGGGAAGACGACGCTTGCACGCATCGTCGCGGCGTCGACAGGAGCGGCGTTCGAGGAGCTCTCTGCGGTGTCGGCGACGGTCAAGGACGTCCGCGAGGTGCTCGCGCGGGCCCGCGAGCGGCTCGGCACGACCGGCAAGCGCACGATCCTCTTCCTCGACGAGATCCACCGCTTCAACAAGGCGCAGCAGGATGCGCTTCTGCCGGCGGTGGAGGAAGGGCTCGTGACGCTGATCGGCGCGACGACCGAGAACCCCTACTACGAGGTCAACTCGGCACTCCTTTCGCGCTCGCAGGTGTACCAGCTCGAGTCGCTCGCTCCTGCAGACCTCGCCGTCGTCGTGCATCGCGGGCTCGCGGAGGTCGGCGTGACCGCTGCCGACGACGTCGTCGAGCTGATCGTGCAGCGCGCGGGCGGCGACGCGCGAACCGCGCTGAACATCGTCGAGCTCGCCGCCGAGACGGCGACCGGCGAGGTCACCGAGGAGAACGTCGACGATGCCGCCCGCAAGCGCCCGATCGTCTACGACAAGGCGTCCGACGCGCACTACGACTTCACCTCGGCGTTCATCAAGTCGATGCGCGGCAGCGACCCGGACGCGGCCCTCTACTACCTCGCCGCGATGCTCGAGGGCGGTGAGGATGCACGCTTCATCGCGCGGCGCATGATCGTGCTCGCCTCCGAGGACATCGGCAACGCAGACCCGCGCGCGCTGCTCGTCGCAGTCGCCGCGGCGCAAGCGGTGGAGCACGTCGGCCTGCCGGAGGCGCGGCTGAATCTCGCGCAGGCCGTCGTCTACCTTGCCCGCGCACCGAAATCGAACGCGAGCTACCGCGCGATCAACGCAGCGACACGCGATGTGCAGGAGCGCGGCAACTTCCCGCCGCCGAAGGCGCTGCGCGACGGCTCGTACTACGGCCGCAAGCTCGGGCACGGCGAGGGCTACGTCTACCCGCACGACGATCCACGCGGCTTCGACGTCGACTACCTGCCCGACGAGCTGAAGGGCACGACGTACTACACGCCGTCCGGGAACGGCGAGGAGACGGTCGATTGAGGCTGCACGTCCACGAGTGGGGCGATCCCGCCGCTCCGCCCGTTGTCTGCGTGCACGGCGTCACCGGCCACGGCGAGCGCTTCAGGCGGCTCGCCGAGGAGCGCTGGGCGTCGCGGTTCCGGATCGTCGCGCCCGACCTGAGGGGGCACGGCCGCTCGGAGCACGACGCGCCGTGGACGTTCGAGACGCATGTTGCCGACCTGATCGAGACGGTCGACGCGCTCGGGGCCGGGCAGGCGCATTGGGTCGGCCACTCGTTCGGCGGCCGGCTGGTGCTCGAGCTCGCCGCGCGCGAGCCAGAGCGGATCCGCCGCGCCGTGCTGCTCGACCCGGCAATCCAGGTGCTGCCGCACGTCGCGGCGTTCGTCGCCGACCAGGAGCGCCGGGAGCCGATCTACGACTCCGCGGACGCATACGCGGACGCGCGTGAGGACGACCCGCCGCGGCACCTCGTGCTCGCGGACTCAGAGCTCCACTGCGAGGTGCTGCCCGACGGCCGCCTGCGCCGGCGGACGTTTCAGCCCGCCGTGATTTCGATCTACGGCGAGCTCGCGTCGGACCCGCCGCCGCCCGAGACGCTGCGCGTGCCGACGCTGCTGATCCACGCTCCCGCGTACGGCCTCGTGCGCGAAGAGCAGCTCGAGGCGTACGCCGCGCACGCCGAGATTGTCGCCGTCCCCGGCAAGCACATGGTGATGTGGGACGCCTTTGACGAGGTCGCGGACGCGGTCGGGCGGTTCCTCTCCTAGAGGATGCGCGCGCCGAGCGCCGACGCGACGAGCTCGACGGCGAGCTTGCCCGTCGCGTTCTCACGGTCGAGCACCGGATTCACCTCGACGACGTCTAACGAGTCGGCGGCGCCGGACTCGGCGATGATCTCCATCGCGAGATGCGCTTCGCGATACGAGAAGCCGCCGCGCACCGGCGTGCCGACGCCCGGTGCGTGCTCCGGATCGACCGCATCCATATCGAGGCTGACATGCAGGAACGCGCCGCCGCCCGCATGCTCGAGCGCTTCGCGCATGCACGGCTCGATGCCGACCTTGTCGATCTCGCTCATCGTGAACACCTTCGCGTCGAGCCGCTTCAACACCTCACGCTCGCCCTCGTCGAGCGAGCGCACCCCGACGAGCGCGAGCTTCCCCGACTCGATTGCCGGCAGCGTCCAGTCGTCGTATGCGAACGCATCGCCGGCAAGGCCGAGCGCCGCCGCAAGGACCATGCCGTGCACGTTGCCGCTCGGCGAGGTCTCCGGCGTGTTCAGGTCGCCGTGCGCGTCGATCCAGACGACACCGCCCGGGCCGTGCACGGCCGCCATGCCGACGAGCGAGCCGAGCGCGACCGAATGGTCGCCGCCGAGCACGAGCGGGAGCTTGCCGCCGCGGGTCGCTGCGCTGACGAGCTTCGCGACGTCGTCGCACAACTCCAGGATCTTGGCGAGATAGCGCGCGCTGTCATCGCCGCGCGCAAGCGACTCGGCGACAGGCGCGTCAACGTTGCCTTGATCGTCCGTCACGATGCCGAGCTTCTCGGCGAGATGCTCCGCAAGACCCGCATAGCGGATCGCCGACGGCCCCATGTCGACCCCTCGCCGGCCCGCCCCGAGATCGAGGGGTGCGCCGATCAGTGCCACCTGGCGCCCAGACGGTTGCACGCTCACGGCGGCAAGGCTAACGTCAACCTCTTGGCGGACATGCCGGATGGGGTGCCTGCGGCACCGGTACGCGTCCTGTTGGCGGACGACGACGGCTCGTTCCTCGAGTCGCTTCGCCCGCTCATCGAGCGCCAGCCTGAGCTCACTGTCGTGGGCACGGCCGAAAACGGCCTCGACGCGATCGAGCTGGCCGACGCCCTCGCCCCCGACGCGGTCGTGATCGACCTGCACATGCCGCTCGTCGACGGGGTGACCGCGGTGGCGAGGCTCCGCAAGGATCACCCGAATCTCTGCCTGATCGCAGTCACGGGCGACCCCGACCGGCAGCTGCACGAGGCGGTCGCCGAGGCCGGAGCCGACGCCGTTCTCGAGAAGGGCGAGCTCGTCGACACCCTCGTCGAGCGCCTCTCCGCGGTGAAAGCGCACCCCGCATCTCGCTAGACTGGCCGGCGCCAGCGGCGAGGTAGCTCAGCTGGTAGAGCACTCGGCTGAAAACCGGGGTGTCGCCGGTTCGAGTCCGGCCCTCGCCACTCTCCGCCCGAAAGTCCGGCCCCGCTTCGCGGGGCCATGACGACTTTCGGGCGTGAAGCAGGCCTGGTCTAGCCGGAGGAAAAGCTTGCTCTTTGCGGGCGACTCTCCTGGTCCTAGCTTCCCTTCCGTCCACCCGACGATTTAGGTTCGTGCCTTCTTCGGTCCTTGACTACAGGGGAGGCCGGTCTCTATGAGCACGATGGCGGCGACGTTCCGGGAGTCTGTCCTGGAGCGGCGGTTCCGCTTTGCCGAGCATGGCACCACGCTCGCGCGGGACACGATGGCGGGCATGACGACCTTCATCGTCATGTCGTACATCATCTTTCTGAACCCGATCATCCTCACGAGCGTCAAGCAGCCTGACGGCACGACGCTCGCGTTCAACGGCGTCGTCACGGCGACCTGCGTCGTCGCCGCGGTGATGACGATCCTGATGGGGCTCTACACGAACAAGGCCTATGCGCTCGCGCCCGGCCTCGGCATCAACGCGATCGTCGCCTTCCAGCTCGTCGGGCAGAACGGCCTGACCTTCGCCTCGGCGATGGGCCTGATCGTCCTCGAAGGCGTCCTCGTGACGGCTCTCGTGTTGACCGGCGTCCGCGAGCAGATCATGCGGGCGATCCCACTCGAGCTGAAGAAGGCGATCGCGATCGGCATCGGCCTCTTCATCGCGTTCATCGGCCTCTACGACTCGGGGCTCGTCGTCCAAGGACAGGGAACGCCGGTGACCCTCGGCCACTGGACGACCTGGCCCGTCTTCGTGACCATCATCGGGCTCGTCGTCACGATCGCCCTGCGCGCGCGCGGCTTCCGCGGCGACCTGCTCGTCGGCATCCTCGGCGCGACGGTGATCGCCACGATCATCAACGCGGCGACCGATCACTCCGCTTTCGGCACGACCACGGCGACATGGCCGGGCTGGAGCCACATCGCGGGCTGGGGCGATTGGTCGCTCTTCGGCAGCTTCGACTTCCATGCGTTCTCGAAGCTCGGTGTCGTGTCGGCACTCGTGTGGGTGTTCGCGCTCTTCCTGTCGGACTTCTTCGACACGATGGGGACGATCGTCGGCGTCGGTAAGCCTGCCGGCTACCTGAACGAGAAGGGCGAGATGCCCGACATCCGCAAGCCGCTGCTCGTCGACTCGCTCGCGGCAATCGCGGGCGGCGCGTCCTCGACGTCGTCGGCGACGACCTACATCGAGTCCGGGGCGGGTGTCGCAGCCGGCGGCCGCACCGGCTGGGTCGCAGTCGTCGCGGGTGCGCTCTTCATCCCGTTCCTCTTCTTCGCACCACTGATCGGGATGGTGCCGGCGCAGGCAACCGCGGCGGCCCTCATCATCGTCGGCTACCTGATGGTCAGCGCGCTGACCGAGGCCGAGGGAGAAGCCGAGATCGAAGAGGGAGCCGCGCCGCGCGCGCAGACACGCCTCGCGGGAATCGACTTCCACGATCTCGCGATCGGCCTGCCCGCGGCACTCGTGATCATGCTCATGCCGTTCAGCTTCTCGATCACGAACGGCATCGGGTTCGGCTTCATCGCGTACGTCCTGATCCGCGCGACGCAGGGACGCACGAAGGACATCCACCCGCTGATGTGGGTTGCGTCCGCCGCGTTCGCGCTCTATTTCTTCGTGCCGCTACTCCAGGATCACCTGAGCTGGGTCTAGCTCAACGCCTGAACACAAAGGAGCCCCCGAGCTCGCTTTGCGCGTCCTCGGGGGCTTCAGGTGTCCGGACCGGTGTTACCGTGTCGCGAACTCCCTTGCCGGGAGACTACTAACTCGGCTCAGATCGCGTCGATCGCGATCACGAGCTCGCTGCCCTCCTCGACCCCGAGCAGCGAGGCGGCGCTGCCGCGGGTGACAGCCACGGCGACGTTGCGGTAGCTGTCCTCGTAGAGGATCAGCTCCCCGGCGGTCGCGTCGGCGAAGGTGCGCGCCGCGACCGCGTAATACCGGTTCCCGCGAGCGGCGAGCTCCACCCGCATGCCGGGCACGATCGAGGCCTCGTCGAGGTGGTCGCGGGTCAGGTTGAGTGCGACGTTCCCAAAGCGGTCGACCGCGAGCACCGTCGCCCTGATCCGCGACGCCCCGATCTCCGGCGCCGGCAACTCGAGCCGGACGAGGGCGTCCTGGTCGATCGGCGGTCCGAGCTCGCCGGGCGCCACGCCGAGCGCGAGGTGCGCCGCGGCCGGGGAGAAGAGATCGCGCCCGTGAAAGGTGCGCGACACGGAGTCGAGCGCGTACACGGGGTTCGCGAGCTCGTATGCCTCGACGACGCCGCCGAAGCGCTCGGCTGCGGGAAGAAGCAGCCCGTTGTCGGGGCCGACGTAGAGCCGACCTTCGGCGTCGCGGAGCGCGAGCGGACGACGCGAGCTGCCGACCCCCGGGTCGACGATCGCGAGATGCACTCCCGACGGCATGTACGGCAGCGCGTTCGCGAGCGCAAGTGCGCCCTGGAGGATCCGCCCCGGGCGGATCCCGTGCGTGATGTCGATCAGCTGCGCGTCGGGAGCGATCCGCTTGATCACGCCGTGGCAGGTGCCGACGAAGTCGTCCTCGAGGCCGAAGTCGGTGAGGAATGTGATGAACATCAGTGCGAGACGGAATTTACGGCTTCGAGCAGGCCTTCGACGTCGTGCGAGGCTGCGACTGCCACGATCTCGAGACCCCGGTCGGCTGCCTCCGCGGCGGTTTGCGGCCCGATCGCGACGGCGGGGATGCGCGCGCCCGTCGCGGCGAAGGCACGCACCGCGGACGGGGATGCGAGCAGCACGAGATCGCCGAACGGTGCGGGCGGCTGCAGCTCGACGGTGCGATAGAGCGGCATGAAATCGGCGTCGCGCTCCTCGACGAGCAGCCGTCGCGCACCTTCGGCGGCTGCGAGCAGAACGCGACCCGGCGGCAGCTCGGCGAGGAGGCCCTCCTGGGTCGACACCTCGGGGACGAGATCGGCGCGCAGACCGTGCGCGGCGAGCGCGTCGGCGGTGCCGTGGCCGATCGCCGCGATCCGGGCCGGCGGTGCGACGAGGCGGCGTGCGAGCTCGGCCGCCGCGTTCGGGCTCGTGTCGACGACCCAGTCGTAGCCCGTCGGGTCGACCGGCGTGTCGCCGAGCGGCTCGATTCGGATCAACGGGCAGCGCACAACCTCGTGGCCGAGCGCCTCGAGGCGGGCGGCGAGCGGTTCGGCCTGCGCCTCAGCTCGTGTGACGACGATCCTCACCGTTCGAGCGACGCGAGCTCGCGTCCGAGCGCAACGGGATCGTCCCCGGTGCGGCGCTCGAGCCACGCGCCGTCCTCCGCGGCGATCAACGCGGTCAGCGTCGTGCCGTCGTGGTGGGCGGCGACCGGCGCGAGGCAGCCGCCGCCGACGGCGGCGATGACCGCGCGCTCGGCCTCGACGCAACGCCGTGTCTCCTCGTGGTCCGCGGCCGCGACGAGATGTGCGTCGCCCGCGCGCACCTGCAGCGCGAGCGCGCCCTGCGCCGCTTCCGGCAACAGCTGCTCCGGTTCGAAGCGGAGCCCGATCTCGTGCGCGAGGCCGAGCCGGTCGAGCCCGCACGCCGCAAGCACGATCGCGTCGAGCCCGCGCTCACTGCGCTTCCGCAAGCGCGTGTCGATGTTGCCGCGAAGCGGCTCGATCGAGAGCGTCGGCTCGAGCGCGAGGAGCTGCGCCTTGCGGCGCGCGGACGCCGTGCCGATACGCATGCCGGGCTGCACCGACGTCGCTCCGCAGAGTGCGTCGCGCGGATCGTCGCGAGCGACGTAGGCTCCGACCTCGAGGCCTTCCGGATCGGTGGACGTCATGTCCTTCGCGGAGTGGACCGCGATGTCGATCCGGTGCTCGAGCAGCGCCTCCTCGAGCTCCTTCACGAACACGCCGCGCGAGCCGATCTCGCCGAAGGGCTTCGAGCGGTCGCGGTCGCCGGCGGTCGTGATCGGGACGAGCGCGATCTCGATGCCCGGCGCGCGCAGATGCGCGGCGGCGAGCTCGGCCTGCGTCAGCGCGAGCCGGCTACCGCGGCTGCCGACGCGGATCAGCACAACGCGACCGGCGCCGGACGGGTTGCCCGCACGCAGAGATACCCCTGGGCCGAACGCGGACGAACGCTGTCGGCACCTGCAACGGCAGCGGACGTCCCGTCAGCTTGCCGAGCTTCAGTGTTCGTCCTCGCCGAGACCGAACAGGTGTCGCACCGCTTCAGCATAGATCACCCCGTCGGCCGACACGGCCGCCTGCTTCATGCGGACGGTCGGCAGGTGCAGGAGCTTGTTCACGATCTGCGCGGTGATCGACTCCACCGCACGCCTTTCGCCGTCGTCCAGCCGGCCGAGGAGGCCCTCCGCCTTGCGGAGCTCAGCCTCGCGGATCTCCTCGGCGTGCGCGCGCAGCGAGGCGATCGCCGGCACCACGTCGAGCGACGCCTGCCACTCGTGGAACTTCTCCGCTTCGGTCGCGACGATCGCCTCGGCGCGCACGGCCTCACCGCGGCGGCCGGCAAGCGTCTCGGACACAATCGCCTCGAGATCGTCGATGTCGTAGAGATAGCAGCCGTCGAGGTCGTGGATCGCCGGGTCGAGGTCGCGCGGCACGGCGAGGTCGATGAAGAGCACCTGTCGGCCGCGACGCGCCTGCTCGACGGTCGCGGCGTCGAGCACGTAACCCGGCGAGCTCGTCGACGACACGACGACGTCCGCTTCGGCGAGCTGCTCGCCGATCCGGTCGAGCGGGATCGCCTTCGCGCCGAAGCGCTCCGCGAGCTCGGTCGCGTTCGCGGACGTCCGGTTCGCGACGAACGCAATGTGCGCGTGACGAGTGAGCAGGTTGCGTGCGGCCTGCTCGCTGATCTTGCCGGCACCGATCAGCAGGATCGTGCGGCCGTCGAGGTCCCCGAACACCTGCTCCGCAAGCGCGGCCGCGGCGGACGCAACCGACGCGGGGCTCTCGCCGATCGCGGTCTGCGCGCGGACCTTGCGACCGGCGTGCAGCGCCTGCCGGAACACGCGGTCGAGCAGCAGCCCCGGCGTCCCGGCCTCGTGCGCGGCACGCACCTGCCCCAGGATCTCGCCCTCGCCCGGCACGAGCGAGTCGAGCCCCGCCGCGACGCGGAACAGATGCAGTGCGGCGGCCTGGTCGTGCAGGCGGTAGAGCGCGTGCTCGACCTGCGGCTCGAGCGCAGCGAGGACTTCGACCGCGCGCGCTTCGGCAGCCTCGGCGTCCTCGGCGGCGACGTAGAGCTCGGTGCGGTTGCACGTCGAGAGACAAACGGCCTCGCCGAGCTCGTGCGCGAGCGCGGTGGCGTGCTCCATGTCGAGCGCAACGCGCTCGCGAAGCTCGACGGGGGCGTGATGGTGCGAGGTGCCGACGAGAACGAGACGCATCAGCTGAAGTGAACCGCCGGGAGCGCGAGACGGACGACGATGACGAGCGCGAAGCCGATGAGCGCGACATACGCCGAGCGACGGCCGCTGACGCCGGTCGCGCGCAGCACGAGATACGAAGCCCAGACGACCCAGGTGACCAGCGTCGCGACGACGAGCGCGTCGATGCGCTCACCGTCGCTCCAGAGCCGCGCGATGCCGACCGCGATGCCGAGCGTGAGAGCAGGGACGGAGACGGCAACTGTGCGACCCGCAAGGCGATCGAGGGTTGCGAGCGAGGGCGCGGGCCGGCGTAGGATCGTGGTCGCGCGCTGCTTGAGCCTGCGTTCCTGCCAGAGATAGAGAGCGGAAAGCGCCGCCGCGAGCGTGAACCCGGCGAACGCGACGAGCACGAGGCCGACGTGGAGCACGAGGAAGAGGTTCGAGTAGTGGCTGCGGTGCCCGACGCCCGTGCCGCCCCCGGCGCGCGACACGATGAGGAGCGCGGCGGCGAGCGGCATCACCGCGAGCCCGAGCAGGCGGTAGGGCTTGCGGCACCCCCAGATCAGATAGGCGCCGACGACGAGCCAGACGAAGAGGTTGAGCGAGCCGGCCCAAGTGCCCCACGGGAAGCCGTCCTCGCGCGCGGCCTGCACA
Source organism: Actinomycetes bacterium (assembly GCA_031370755.1). Classification (GTDB taxonomy): domain Bacteria; phylum Actinomycetota; class Thermoleophilia; order Gaiellales; family Gaiellaceae; genus Palsa-739. The sequence goes on along the minus strand of JANMQZ010000093.1, from coordinate 34,993 downwards.
CCGAGGAGCGCGGTTTGTGCGAGCCAGCCGAGCCGCACGCCCCAGGTCGCCGCCTGACCGGCGAAGCCCGGCCGCCGCGCGTCGCCGAGATAGCCCACTGCGGCTTCGCCGTAGAAAAGAAGCGCCGGCCAGAAGAGAAACTCAGCCAACGCGCGCCGGCTCCCGCTCGTCGTCGGGCTCGCGCTCCGCGCGACCGGCGAGCTCGTCGACCTCGCGCTCGAGCCGCTTCAGCTTCAGCGCGATGATCACGACGTAGAGAAGCACGAGCGCGAACACGACGCAGTAGGCGGCGGTGACGTACTTCTCGGCGTTCGTCATGCGTACGCCCTTCGCAGCTCGCGCAGGCGCACGTCGAGACGCTTGCCTGACAGCTCGATGCGATACAGCGTGTAGGCGAGCACGATCATCGCCGCCTGAGACACGAGATACGTGACCATGATCCAGCCGCCGAACGCGGCGCCGTGCCGTGTGAAGACCACCGGATGGATGAAGCGCTGCGCGAGCCGGATCGCCAGGAAGCTCACAGGGATCAGGACGACGCCGAAGAGCGCGTAGACGGCGCAAAGGTTCGCGCGCTGCGGCCCGGCATCGAGCGAGAAGCGAAGCATGAAGTACGCCGCGTAGAAGAGGAAGAGCACGAGGAAGAGCACGAGCTGGTTCTCGCTCCACAACCACCAGTGGCCCCAGGAGATGCGCGCCCAGATCGAGCCCGTGATCAGCACGAGCGAACCGAAGATCACGCCCTGGTGAATGCCGACGTAGCTCTCGAGGTCGGCGTTCGGGTCGCGCTTCCAGAGATGGACGAGCGCCTTCCAGGCGCCAAGCCCGAAGCAGAGATACGACGTGAACGCGATCGAGACGTGGAAATAGAAGATGCGCTGCGAGAAGCCCTGGTCGGCGTCCGTCGGCGCAACGAAGAACACGAGCACGAGCGCTGTCGTGACGAGGAGGAGCGAGGCCGCGGCGAGCGCGGGCAGGGATATGCGGTAGCTCCGGCCCACCTCGGCCATTGTGCCCCCCGCGGGCATCACTCGGTGACGACGTACTCGAACGAGGCCCAGCAGAGCACCGCGAACAGGGCGTCGTAAAGGGCGAGGAACAGGAGATAGCGGCCGGGCGAGGCGACGACCGAGGCGCCGACGCCACCGATCAGGATCGGGATCGCGAGCGGGAGGAAGAGGAGCGGGAGCAGGAGGTCGCGGGCCCGGGTGACGACGGCCATCGCGCCGACGAGCGTCCCAACCGTGCAGATGCCGACGTCGGCGAGGAGGAACGCGAGCACCGTCGTGCCGTCGATCCCGTGGAAGAAGAGGGCGAAGACCGGCAGCGCGACGAGCTCCGCGAGCGCGAGGAATGCGAACGTGGCGAGCGACTTCGCGAGCCAGATCGCGCTGCGGTCGCACGGGGCGAGCACGAGCCCGTCGAACATCCGCTGCTCACGCTCTGGAACGAAGGCGCGACCGAGGCCGAGCAGCGCGGTGAAGACGATCGCGACCCAGAGCAGCCCGCTCGCGGCGAGATCCGACGAGCGGTCCGGCAGCGAGAAGTGGAAGACGACGAAGATCGCGACGACGAAGAGGAGCATCGCCGGCAGCGTGTCGCGGGCGCGCAACTCGAGGAGCAGGTCTTTCCGCGCGAGCGCGCGCACGTCGGCGGCGTAGTTCATGCGAGCGCGAGTGTCCCCGTCGCGAGGGGCGCGATGCGCGCGGGGTCGTGGGTGGAGACGAGGAACGTCCGCTCGTGGAGCAGCTCGGCGAGCTGAGCGTCGAGCAGCTCGGCTCCCTGAGCGTCGAGTGCGGTGTACGGCTCGTCGAGAACGAGAAGCGCGGGGTCGTGCAGGAGCACGCGGCAGAGGGCGAGACGCTGCGTCATGCCGCGGGAGTACGAGGCGACGCGATCGTGGCGCACGTCCCACAGCCCGTAGCGCTCGAGCAGCATGCCGATGCGCTCGCGCCGTTCGACGACGCGATAGAGGCGGCCGTAGAGATCGAGGTTCTCGAGTGCCGAGAGCTCGCGGTAGACGAGCGGCTCGTGGCCGAGGTACCCGATTTCTGCACGGGGCGCGCTCACGCGCAGCTCGCCCTCGGTCGGCACCAGCAGGCCGGCGCACAGGCGGAGCAGCGTTGTCTTGCCGGACCCGTTCGGGCCGGTGACGACGGCGAAGCCGCCGCGGGGCAGCTCGAGGTCGACGTCGCGCAGCACGCGCTTCTCGCCGAAGCGGCGGCCCAGCTTTCGAGCTTCGATCACCGGCTCAGTCTAGGAGGAGTCAACGAGTAGCATCGCGGGCGACGCGCATGGACGACGGCATCACGCTCGAGGAGCTGCAGCTCGCGGCCCGAAACCACGGTCTCCCGCTCGAGAGCCTCCGCGAGCGGATTACGCCGGTCGGGCTGCACTACCTGCTGATCCACTTCGACATTCCCGTGGTCGACGCGGGCTCGTGGCGCCTGCAGGTGGGCGGCCTCGTCGGGCAGCCGCTCGAGCTCACGCTCGACGACCTGCGCGCGCGGCCGGCGCGGACCGTGCCCGTGACGCTCGAGTGCGCGGGCAACGGCCGCGTGCTCATGCCGCCGCGCGCACTGAGCCAGCCGTGGCTGACAGAGGCCGTTGGGACGGCGGAGTGGACGGGAACGCCGCTTGCGCCGATCCTCGAGGAGGCCGGCATCGCCGCCGGTGCGCTCGAGGTCGTGTTCACTGGGCTCGACCGCGGCATTCAGGGCGGCGTCGAGCACGACTACGAACGCAGCCTCTCGCTCGACGACGCGCTGCGCGACGAGGTGCTGCTCGCGTACACGATGAACGGGGAGCCACTGCCGGCGCAGCACGGCTATCCGCTGCGCGTGATCGTGCCCGGGTGGTACGGGATGACGCACGTCAAGTGGCTGCGTGCGATCACGGTCGTCTCGGAGCCGTTCACGGGCTGGCAACAGACGGAGGCGTACCGCCTCCATCGTTCCGAGGACGACCCCGGCGAGCCGGTGACGCGGATGCTGCCGCGGTCGCTCTTCGCGCCGCCGGGCATCCCTGACTTCTTCGATCGCAGCCGCACCCTCGCGGCGGGCCCGTGCGTGCTCGTGGGGCGCGGGTGGTCCGGCTTCGGGCCGATCGTGCGCGTCGAGGTGAGCACCGACGGCGGCGCGGCGTGGGCGGATGCCGAGCTCGGCGACGAGGCGGCGGAGTTTGCGTGGCGCGGCTGGACGTTCGCGTGGGACGCGACGCCGGGCGAGCACGAGCTTCAGTGCCGCGCCACCGATGCGGCGGGCAACGGCCAGCCGGAGAGCGTCGAGTGGAACACCGGCGGCTACTGCAACAACGCGCCGCAGCGCGTTCGCGTGCTCGTCAGCTGACGGCGTCGGCGATCACGAACACGGCGAACGCAACGCTGATGACGCCGTTCATCGTGAAGAACGCCGCATCGAGGCGACTCAGGTCGTTCGCGCGCACAAGCGTGTGCTCGTACAGAAGCAGCGCCGCGACCACCGCGACGCCGAGCCAGTAGAGCGCGCCGACCGACAGGCCTAGCCCAGCGGCGACGAGACACGCAACCGTCGCTGCATGTGAGATGCGCGCACCGACGAACGCGCCGCGCACGCCGAAGCGCGTGACGATCGAGTGCAGGCCTTGCGCGCGATCGATCTCGACGTCGAAGAGCGCGTAGAACAGGTCGAAGCCTGCGACCCAGAGCGCGACCGCCGCGCCGAGGAGCCACGCTTCCCAGGGCAGATGGTTCGTGATCGCGACCCACGCGCCGACCGGTGCGAGACCGTCGACCGCGCCGAGCCAGAAGTGGCAAAGCCACGTGAAGCGCTTGAGGTACGGGTAGATGACGAAGCCGGCGACGGGAATCGGCCAGAGCCAGTGCGTCTTCGGCGCGAGCTGCCACACGGCGACGAGGAACAGCGCGAGCGACGCGGCGGAGAAGAGCGCGACCTGGACGGCGGAAAGTTGCCCGCTCGGCAGCTCGCGGCCCGCGGTGCGCGGGTTGCGCGCGTCGACGCGTGCGTCGATCAACCGGTTCAGCGCCATCGCGAGCGAGCGCGCGCCGACCATCGCGAGCGTGATCCAGACGAGATCGTGTGCGGACGGACTGCCGCCGACGGCAAGGAACGCCCCGACGTACGCGAACGGCAGCGCGAAGACGGTGTGCTCGATCTTCACGAGCCGCGCAAACCGGGCAGGCAGCGGTGCGATCGTCGGCGCCGAGGCGGTCACGGGCGCCATGCTACGCACTGTCTCCCGCAACCACGTCTCCCAGGTGCGATGCCGTGGGCGCGCAATTCTAAGAGCGTCTGACACCGGGACACTGTCCGCTCCGGACGACATTTGGCTCAACCATGCGATGCCCGACCACGGTGTCTGACACCGAGAGCTGTCCTCGCGGGTCAGGTTTGGCGGTGCGGAGTCGGGTCGCCTGCGAGGAGGTCGAGCGCATGCTCGAGCGCCGGGCTGAGGACGGCATAGCCGTCGCGGGCGCCGCCGGGGGAGCCGGGGAGGTTGACGATGAGCGTGCTGCCGATCGTGCCCGCGGTGCCGCGGGAGAGCTGAGCGTACGGCGTGTGGTGCAGCGCATCAGCGCGCAGCGCTTGCGCGATGCCGGGAGCTTCGCGCTCGAGCACGTCACGCGTCGCCTCCGGCGTGACGTCGCGTGGGGCGAGCCCCGTACCGCCGGTCGAGAGCACGAGCCGTGCCTGCGTTGCGAGCTCCCGCAGCGCTTCGGCTATCTGCACGCGCTCGTCCGGGACGATGCGCCGGACGACCTCGTGTCCGTCCCCGCGCAGCAGTTCCTCGAGCAGGTCGCCGCTCCCGTCCTCCGCCTCGCCGCGCGACACGCGGTCGGAGACGGTGAGCACCGCCGCCTTCACACCGCCGCCTTCGTCTTCTCGAGCAGCCGCACGTCGTTGATCGACATCACCTTGTCGATCGCCTTGCACATGTCGTAGACCGTGAGCGCGGCGACCGACGCCGCCGTCAACGCCTCCATCTCGACGCCGGTCTGCGCCGTCGTCTCCGCGACGGCCGTGATCTCGACCGCGTCGCTGCGCACCGCGAGCGTCACCTCGATGTTGGAGAGCGGCAGCGGATGGCAGAGCGGGATCAGGTCGCTCGTGCGCTTCGCCGCCATGATCCCTGCGAGCTGGGCGGTTGCGAGCGCATCGCCTTTCGGCAAATCGTGCAGCCGCCGGGCGGTCTGCGGCGACATCCTCACCTCGGCGTACGCAACGGCGCGGCGGCGAGACATCTCCTTGCCGCCGACGTCGACCATCCTCACCGCTCCCGACTCGTCGACGTGGCTGAGCTCGCTCACGGCCTGCTCCGCTTCAGGATGTGCCGGAGCGCGCCGCGGTGCCGCCAGGCCGCGCGCCAGCGCTCGAGGCCCTCGCCGTAGAGCACGTCGAGTGTCGCGCGCAGCGCGCGCTCCGTCTCGTCGTCGTACGGGAACCACCACGCCGGCCGCAGGCGTCCGCGCTCGGAGTCGAGGTACTTCACCTGCACGCACTCGTACAGCCCGTGCTTCGAGCTCGTCCGCCCGAACCCCGAGCTCTTGACTCCTCCCCATGACGCCTGGCCCGTCGTGAACGAGTAGCCGAAGTCGTTGACCCAGACCATCCCGGCCTCGATCCTGCGCGCGACGCGGTCGGCCTTCGCGAGGTCGCGCGACCACACGCTCGCTGCAAGCCCGAACTCGCTGTCGTTCGCGCGCTGCACCGCGCCGTCCTCGCCGTCGAACGGCTCCACGGTCACGACCGGGCCGAAGATCTCCTGATCCGGCAGCGGACCGCGCACCACGGTCGGCTCGAGGAACCAGCCGGTGCGTGCGGGCCGCTTCGCCGGCGAGAGCCGCTCGACCGTGTCGCGCTGGCGCTCCGAGATGAGCGGCCCGACCTCGGCGCCGAGCTTCAACTCGCGCGCCGCCTGCTCGAGCCGCTGCGTGAACTCGTCGTACGCCGGACGCTCGACGTAGATGCGCTCGGTACTCACACATGCCTGCCCCGCGTTCAAGAACGATGCGAAGAGCGCACCCGCGACCGCGCGATCGAGATCCGCATCCGCGAAGACGACGAGCGGGTCCTTGCCCCCGAGCTCGAGCACGACCGGACACCCGCGCCCGCCGGCGGCGGCAGCGACGCGGCGCCCCACCCCGACCGAGCCGGTGAAGAAAACCTTGGCGATTCCCGGATCGGCGACGAGCGCCTCGCCCACCGGAGCTTCGCCCTGCACGAGCTGAACGAGCCCCTGCGGTGCGCCTGCTTCCTCGAGCAGCCGCGGCACCCACTCCGCGGTCAACGGCGTCAGCTCGGACGGCTTGAGAACGACACCGTTGCCGGCGGCGATTGCGTTCGCCACCACCGCGAACGGGATGCCGAACGGGATGTTCCACGGCGTGATCGCCGCGACGACACCGAGCGGCTCGTACACGAGCCACGCCTTCTTCGTCTTCAGGTGCAGCTGGTTGAAGCGGACGCGTTCGTCGGCGAGCAGGCGCGGCGCGCGCTTCGCAAGCCAGAGCGCATGGTCGACAGCCGTGTAGAGCTCATTTGCGATCGCCTCGGTGCGCGGCTTCGCCGTCTCGGCCACGATCGAGTCGACTATCTCGTCGGCGTGCGCGCGGACGGCCCGGGCGGCTGCACGCAGGACCTCCGCGCGCGCAGACGGGCCGGCGGCGCGCCACTGCTCCTGCGCCGCACGCGCGGCTGCGACGACATGCGGCAGCTCGTCCGGGTCGGTACGGCGAACTGCGCCGACCGGCTCGAGCGTCGCCGGATTGACGGAGACGAGCTCCGGAGTTGCCGTCGTCGCCATTGGCCGAATCGTACGCCTACACGCGTGCGACGTCGGCGAGCTGGGCGGAGACCCAGGCCGCGAGATCGTGCTCCGAGACGTGGGCCCGAATCCCGTCGAGGCGGCGGCGGCGCTCGTCGGGCGCCATCGTCAGCGCCTCGTGAATCGCACGCGCCTGGCCTTCGAGATCGAACGGATTGACCGTCAGTGCCCACTCCGCGAGCTCCTCGTGCGCGCCGGCGTTCTCGGAGAGGACGAGGACGCCGTCGCGAACGTTCACAAGCGGCGCCTCCTTCGAGACGAGATTGAGGCCGTCGAAGACCGCGTTGACGAGCAGCACGTCGTACTGCTTGTACGCGGCGACGGACTGGGAGAAGTTGTCGGCCACCTCGAGGTCGACCGGCGTCCAGCTGTCACGCTGAAAGCGCTCGTTCACGGCGGCGACTTCGCGCTCGATCGCAGCGAGGTACGCCGCATACGCCGGGACATCCTGGCGCGACGGGTCGAGCAGCGCGAGGAAGGTGACGCGGCCGTGCCACTCCGGATGCTGCTCGAGGAAAAGCGCAAAGGCGCGAAAGCCGCGAACGATGTTCTTCGACGGATCCGTCCGGTCGACACGTACGACGAGCGCCTCGGGCCGGCGCTGCTCGATCAGCCGTTCCTCTTCGAGGACACGGGCGTCGTCGCGCAGTCCGGCGAACTCGGCCGTGTCGATGCTGATCGGATGGCTCGTGACGAGCGTGTGCCGGCCTCGATGCACGACGGTCGACGCTTCGGCGTCGACCTCTGCACCGAGAGTGTCCGCGCAGCTGCGCAGGAAATTGAGCCGCCAGCGGTTCGTGTGCAGCCCGACGACGTCGTTCGCGAGCAGTCCCTCGTGCACGGCGACACGCTGCTCCGCAGGCAGAACCGTCCAGTAGTCCGTGTCCGGCCACGGGATGTGGATGAAGTGTGTCGTCAACGCATCCGGATGGCGTGCGCGCACGAGCGCCGGCGCGAGATAGAGGTGATAGTCGTGAAAGAACACTGTCGCCTCCGGCTCACGCTCGAGCTCGGCCGACACGGCCGCAGCGAAGCCCTCGTTCACCGGGACGTAGCCGTCCGACCATGCGGCGTGGAACGCCGAGTCGAGATCGGGCTCGTTCGCGAGACCCCACATGTAGTGCTGGATGAACCAGAGGATCGGGTTCGCAACCACGTTGTAGAACCGGTCGTACGCCGCGGCGTCGTGTGTCACGAGGCGCAGCCGGTACGGCGAGCCGTCCTGGAACGTCTCGTCGAATGCCTCTCCCGCGTGCTCGGCTGCGACCGCGCGATCCTCGTCGCTCATCGCGCTGCCGATCCAGGTCACGTCGTGTTGTGTGACGAGGCTCCGCAGCGCCGTGACGAGGCCGCCGCCGCCGCGCTTCGTGATCCGCTCGCCGCCGTCCGACCGCGCATACGCGACGGGGCCGCGGTTCGCGACGACGATCAGCTTCCGCTTCCCCGGCACCGGGGAAACGTATCCCGCGGCGGGCCGGGGCTACGCGGCGATCACGTCGAGCTCGGCACCGGTCTCCCGGCCGGCGAGCCGGTTGAAGAGCGCGAGCCGGTCACGCAGGAGCCGCGGCGTCAGAAACCGCTTGCGTACGTGCTCTTTGCCGAGCAGGGAGCGCGCATGCGCCGCTTCCGGGTCGGCGAGCACCTCGATACACGCGGCGGCACAGCCTTCGGACGAGTCGACGAGCCAGCCCGTGCGTCCGTCCTCGATCTGCGTGACGATCCCGCCGACGCGGCCCGCCACCGTCGGGCGGCCCTTCCACAACGCCTCGGAGACCGTCAAGCCGAAGCCCTCGCGAATCGACTTCTGGATCACGGCCGCCGAGTGCACCTGGAACGCATTCACCTCAACCGAGCCCACGTTGTTCAGGTTCGAGAGGATGAAGATGTCCGGATCGCCGTCTGCGTACGCGACCGTCTGATTCCAGTAGTCCCACCCTTCCGGGTCGTCGTGTGCCATCGAGCCGACGAGCGCGAGCTGCACTCCCGGGTGCTCCCGTTTCACGAGCCGGTACGCGTCGATCACGCCGAGGGGGTCCTTCCACGGATCGAAGCGCGACACCTGCGTGAGGAGCGGCCGACCGACGTCGATGCCGAACTGGTCGACGATGTACGCGGCGTCCTCGCGCGAGAGCGCCATGTTCTTCGGGGCGAGCGGGTCGATCGCGGGAGGCCAGATCACGCACGGCGGCAAGCCGTCGCGGCGCGGCACGTAGTCGGCGAGGTGGAAGACCGCGGCGTCGTAGCGGCGGATCGACGGTAGGAGGAAGTCGAGCACGTCGTCGTTCGGCGTCGAGAAGTCGATGTGGCCACGCCAGATCCACTTGGCCGAGCCGCCGCCGAGATGGTCGATGACGCCGACCGGCTGCGGATCGTGGACGACGATGAAGTCGTACGCGTCGGCGTCGATCTCGCGCGCGTTCAACTCCTGAAACTGCGCGAACACATCGCGCTGCTCCGCAGTCAGCCCCTGCGGGTTGCCCTGAAGCGCATTGTGAATCGTCTTCGTCGCGGCGAAGAACGCGTCGGCGCCCTTGATGATCCGCCACTCGACCGAGAGCCCCGCGTCCTGCAGGAGCGGCACGAGCGTGTATTGGATCTCGGCGACGCCGCCGCCGAACGCAGTTGCGGAGAGCTCGAGCACACGCGCGCCCGCGAGCGGCGCGGCGAGCTCGCGAATCTCGTCCATGAGCCCGCGAGCAGCGATCGTCGCGTAGTCCGCAAGCGACTTGTGGCCGACGTTGACAAGTTGAAGCACGGCTCCGTAGGAGCTTAGGACCGCGGTCGGCTAGAGGTTCTTCACGAACCGCAGACGCGAGCCGCGGCGACCGGGCTGCGAGTCGAGCTCGAACTCGTCGGCGATCGTCTTGATGATCGCGATGCCGAGGCCGCCCTCGGACAACTCGTCTTCGCCGCCGAGCGACGGTGCCTCGTCCGGATCGAAACCGGCGCCGTCGTCGACGATCTCGATTGCGAGACGGTCGGGCTGCAGCTCGTACGTGACTTCGACGTGGCCGTCGCCGCCGGGGCCGTACGCGTGCCGCACCGAGTTCGACACCGCCTCCGTCAACGCGAGCTTCAGGTCGGCCATGACGTCGTCGGCGATCTCGCGCAACTGCGCGAGGCCGGTGAGTGCGAGCCGGCAGAGGGTGATGTACTCGGGCTTCGCCGGGATGCGCAGGACGACTGCACGGGAGCCGTCGCCCCGTGTCGCACCGTCGACCGAGAAATCGCTCATCGCGTGCACGTCGTCCTTATTCCGTAGATTCGCAACCCTAAACCCGCCGATTTCTACCTCTTCCGGCCGACGGTGCCGCTCCTCGTTGCCTCCACCTACCCCGTGGAGGCCGCTTCTAACCGGAACGTGCTGAACCGCACAAGGTGCAGTCTTTTGGTAACACTCGGCCGTTTTCACGTGGAAAGGAGCAAGCGTTTTCACGTGGAATCCGGAGCACCGCCGGGGCGGCGTCCTAGACTAGAGCGCCGTGGCTGCCCTCCCGCCTGCACCGGAGCGGCGCCCTCCGCGCCCCGGATCGCTCGAACGGCCGATCAACGGCCGTCTCTACCGCGGGACGTGGCTCCTCGTCGGCCTGCCACTCCTCGTCCTCGCCTTCAGCGTCGCCCGGCCCGGCGCGCTCCAGCCGCCGCCGAACCTGCCCTCGGCCTTCGACAAGGACGCCGCCCGCGCGCTCGCCATCGATCTCGCCGACAGCTGGCCGAACCGGGTGCCCGGCACGCCAGGCGCGACCGGCGCCGCCCGCTGGTTCGCCGAGCAGCTCGCGCCCTACGGCTACCAGGTGCGGCAGGAGCACTTCACGGCCGACGCCGCGGGCCGTCGCCGCGTCCACCTCGTCAACCTGCTCGCCCTCCGGCCCGGCCGCTCGCAGAAGACGATCCTGCTCATGGCGCACCGCGACGACTCCGGCAGCGGCGCCGGGGCAAACGACAACGCCTCAGGGACGGCAGCGCTGCTCGAGCTCGCCCGCGCCTACGCACCCGCCGCGGGAACGACCCGCGTGCCTCTGCCCTACACGCTCGCCTTCCTCTCGACGGACGGCGCGATCGACGGCGGGCTCGGCGCCGCGTGGTTCGCCGCACATGCCGCCGAGGTGCAGAACGTGATCGGCGTCGTCAACCTCGACGCGATCGCCGGCTCCAGCAGGCCGCGGCTCGAGCTCGCCGGCGACACCCCACGCTCGCCGGCACCCGGCCTCGTCGAGACCGTCCGCGCGAGGCTCGAGCAGGAGACCGGCTCGGAGCCGACGCGCCCGAGCGCGCTCCGCCAACTCATCGACCTCGGCTTCCCGTACAGCCGCTACGAACAGGCGCCCTTCGTCACGCGCGGCATCCCCGCCGTCACGATCACGACCGCAGCCGACCGTCCCGCGGCCGGGCTCCACGACGAGCCGCGAACGCTCGACACCGCGCGCCTCGGGCAGATCGGCCGCGCGACCCAGAACGCGATCGACGCCATGCAGCAGGGCGTCGCGCTCGAGCCCGGCCCGCCGAGCTACGTCTATCTCGGCAGCCGCGTCGTACGCGGCTGGGCGATCGAGCTCGTCCTGATCGGGGCGCTCCTGCCGTTTCTCGCGGTCACGGTCGACCTCTTCGCGCGCTGCCGGCGGCGGCGCATCCGCATCGCGCCCGCACTTCGGAGCTATCGCAGCCGCCTCGGCTTCTGGCTCTGGTGCGGCGCGGTCTTCGGCCTCTTCGCGGTCTTCGGCGCCTGGGGGAGCGGCGCCGCGCGGCCGCCGTCCCTCACCGACGTCCGCTGGCCGGCCGGCGCAATGCTCGGGCTCGCCACGCTCGCAGGGATCGGCTGGATCGTCGCGCGTGACCGGCTGCTGCCACGGCGCCCCGTACGCGCGGAGGAGCAGATCGCCGGGCACACCGGCGCACTCCTCGCGCTCAGCGTCGTCGCGCTCCTCGTCGTCGCGACGAATCCGTTCGCGCTCATCTTCCTCCTGCCGTCGCTCCACGTCTGGGTCTGGCTGCCGCAGGTGCGCCGCAGCCCGGTCGCCGTGCGCGTGGTCGTCCTCCTTGCGGGGTTCGCCGGGCCCGCGCTGCTCCTCTGGTCCTTCGCCGGCCGCTACGGCCTGAGCTGGGACGCGCCGTGGTACGTCGTGTCGCTCTTCGCGCTCGGCTACGCACCGCTGCCGCTCTTCGTGATTGCGCTCGCCTGGGCCGCTGCGGCGGGGCAGCTCGCCGCGCTTGCGGCGGGCCGGTACGCGCCGTACCCCTCCGCCGCGGAACGGCCGCCGCGCGGACCGCTACGCCAGACCGTGCGCAGCATCGTGCTCGCGCAGCGCCGCAGGCGCCGCGCATCCGAACCGGCCCGACGCGCGTTACACGGCTGAGATGCCACGCCTCGCACGGATCAGCGGCGCCCTCATGCTCGGCGCCGGAGTGCTCACGCTCGTCTGGGCGCTGCTCGTGTGGCAGTGGCAGGACCCGTTCACCGCGCTCTACACGCACTGGCAGCAGCACCAGCTCGCGCAGAGCCTCGACCGCGAGCTTGCGGCCTACCGGCCGGTCGGCGCCGCGGGCGGCGAACGCCGCGCGATCGCGCTCGACGCACAGCGCTTCCGGCGCGAGGCGCGACCCGGCCAGGCGATCGGACGGATCGAGATCAGCCGCATCGGCCTGCACATGGTGCTCGTCGACGGGACCGACCACGACTCGCTGAAGAAGGGGCCCGGCCGCGACGCGCGCAGCGCGATGCCCGGCCAGAATCGCCTCGTCTACATCGCGGGCCACCGGACGACCTACCTCGCACCGTTCTCCCACATCGACGCGATCCGGGCGGGCGACGCGATCACGCTCGAGATGCCGTACGCGACGTTCACCTATCGCGCGTTCACGCACCGCGTCGTCTCCGCGAGCGACCTCTCGGTGCTGAAGTCACCCCTGCACGAGCAGCTCGAGCTGCAGGCCTGCCACCCGCGCTTCTTCGCGACGCACCGCTACATCGTCTACGCGCGCCTCGTCTCGGTTGCGCCGCGCGACGGCAAGCCGTACGGCGTCGGCTAGCCGAGCCGGATCCAGCCGACCGTCGACCCCGCGTCGAGGACGCCGGCGCCGCGCGGCACGTGCACGAGCGCGTCGGCCGCCGCAGCGCGCGCGATCATGTGCGACTCCTGACCCGAGAGCGGTTCGAGGACGACGCTGTCCCGGTCCACGCGTGACCGCGCCCGCACGAACTCGTCGCGGGCGTCGTTCCGGCGCAGCGCCGCTGCGAGCACGCCGCGCTCGACGCGCGGCAGCGGATCGGCAAGACCCTGCAGCGCGCGCAGCGCCGGCTTGACGAACAGCTCGCAGCCGACGAGTGACGACACCGGGTTCCCCGGCAGCCCGAACACGAGCGTCGCGCCACGGACGCCGAACGAGATCGGCTTCCCCGGCTTGATCGCGACGCGCCAGAACACTTCCTCGACGCCGAGCTCCGCCTCGATCCGGCGCACGAGATCGTGCGGTCCGACCGAGACGCCGCCCGAGGTGACGAGGACGTCCGCCGCGAGCCCGCGCGCGAGCGCCTCCCGGTGCGCCGGCTCGTCGTCGGCGACCGTCGGCAACAGCTCGATGTCGGCACCCGCGGCGGCGAGCGCGGCCGCGAGCATGAGCCCGTTCGACTCGTAGATCTGACCGGGGCCGAGCGGCATCCCGACGGCAACGAGCTCACTGCCCGTCGCGAGGAGCGCGACGCGCGGACGGCGTGCACACGAGACCTCGGCGATGCCGGCCGCAGCGAGCGCGCCGACCTGCGCAGGCCCGAGCCGAGCACCGGCAGGCACGACGACATCGCCCGTCGCAACGTCGCCGCCGCGCGGGCGAACGTGTGCACCAGGAGCGACGCCTTCGGCAATCTCGATCGTGTTGTCATGGTGGACAACATACTCGAGGGGGACGACGGCGTCGGCGCCGGCGGGGACGACACCGCCGGTAGAGATCTCGATCGCCTCCCCGGCGGCGAGCGCCACATCGGCGGGGCTTCCCGCGGCGGCGTGGTCGACGACGGTGAGCCGTCCCGGAGCGTCGCCGGCGCGAATCGCGAAGCCGTCCATCGCGGAGCTCGCGAACGGCGGCAGGTCGACGGCGGCCGTGGCCGCCTGCGCGCTGACCCGCCCCGCGGCAGCGGCGACCGGAACCGGCTCGGCGCCGAGCGGCTGCGCGCGCGCGAGCACGAGCGCCTGGGCCTCCTCGATGGTGCGTAACGGAGCCACGTCGAGCGCATAACGTAACCGCATGCCCGAAACCGTCATCGCCGGCCGTTACCGCCTCGATGAGCTCCTCGGCCGCGGGGGGATGTCCGAGGTCTGGCTCGCCGAGGATCTCGAGCTCGGCCGCCGCGTGGCGATAAAGCTCCTCGCACCGAATGCGGACAACGCGCGCTTCGAACGCGAGGCACGGGCGGTCGCCTCGCTCGCCCACCCGAATGTCACGCAGCTCTACGGCTACGGCGAGGCGGACGACCGTCCGTACATCGTGCTCGAGTACATGCCGGGCGGAACGCTCGAACAGCGGCTGCGCGACGGGAAGCCGATGCCGGACGACCAGGCATTCGCAATCGCAGCAGGCGTCGCTGCCGGGCTCGCTCACGCACACGCGCGCGGTGTCGTGCACCGCGACCTCAAGCCGGCGAACGTGCTCTTCGACGAAGAGGGTCGCGCAAAGCTCGCCGACTTCGGGATCGCGCGCATGGCCGCCGGGGACGGGACACTGACGGAAGCCGGCACCGTGCTCGGCACCGCCGCGTACATCTCGCCTGAGCAAGCGCGAGGCGCGCCCGCGAGCGAAGCTTCCGACGTCTACTCGTTCGGGGTCATCCTCTACCGGCTGCTCACGGGCCGGCTGCCGTTCGAGTCGAACGATCCGATGCAACTCGTGCTCCAGCATCGCGACGACACGCCGCCGCCGATCGCGTCGCTTCGCGCGGACGCTCCGGCAGTGCTCGAGTCGACGGCGAACGCGGCGCTCGCGAAGGACCCGCGCGACCGTCCTCCGAACGGCGCGTCGCTGCTCGCCGAGCTCGGCGTTCCCGCAGGAGCAAGCCTGACCACGGCGCCGACCGCAGTCGTGGGCGAGGCGGCGACGCAAGTCCTGCGCGCCGCCCCGGCTGCTGCGGCGGTCGAGGCGTACCCCCAACCGCCGCCGGAGCGAAGCCGGCTGCCGATCATCGCCGCGGCGCTGCTCGTGCTCGCCGTCGCCGGCGGCGCGCTCGCCTACGAGGTGACGCGACCCTCCTCCGCGCCGGGCGACACGGGCACGTTCACGCCGATCACGCTCCCGTCGCAATCGCAGACCACGGCGGCGTCGGGGCCGACGACGACCGCCGACACGACGACCGCCAACACGACGACGACCGAGCTGACGACCGCGACAACGTCGCCGCCGACCACCGCACCGCCGCCGACCACCGCACCGCCGCCGACGACGGCGCCACCGCCCACGACTGCCCCGACGACGACGTTCGGCCTGACGACAACAACGGGGCCGTAGCTACGGGCTGAGAGCCGTCGGCGGCGGGGGTGCCGTCGTAGTCACGGGCTCGGTCGTCACGGGTGGCGGCTCCGTCGTCGTCGGCGGCACCGGCGTCAAGGTCGTCACCGGCGTCGACCGCGTCGTCGGGCTGTGCGACCGAGTCGTCGCGCCCGTCGTCCCTGTCGTATCGGTCGACGTTCCGTACGCGCCGCTGTACTGGTACTGGCCGCGCCACGACGTCCAGACGGGCTGAGTCCGCGCGGGCGGGAACGGCACGTCCGGCCGGTTGCCGATCGCCGTGTTCATGAACAGGTGCCAGATCTGCGCGGGGAACGTCGGGCCGGAGACCGCGATCCCGTGCACGTTCAGCATCGGCACCTCGCCCTGCGGGTAGCCGATCCACACGGTCGCCATGAGGCGCGGCGTGTACCCGGAGAACCACGCGTCCGCGTAGTTGTCGGTCGTGCCGGTCTTGCCGGCATCCGTGTGGTTGTAGACGTGCGCGCCGCGGCCGGTTCCGTACAGCATGTTCTGCTCGAGCACCTGGGTCACGGTCGACGCGACCCAATCGGGGATCACCCGCTCTTGCGTCGGCGAGCCCCAGCCTGCGTCGGTGTCGACCTTGCCGTTCGGGAGCACGACCTTCGTGATCGCCATCGGCTTCGAGTAGACCCCGCCGGCAGCAATCGTCGCGTACGCGGACGCCATCTCGATCGGCGTGACCGCGACCGAGCCGAGCGCGATCGACGGCACCGCGTCGAGCGGCGTCGAGCGGATGCCGAGCTTGCGCGCCATCGCGACGATGTTCTCCGGGCCGACATCGAGCGACAGGCGCGCGAACACCGTGTTGTCGGACTGCACGGTTGCGCTCGCGACCGTTTCGACGCCGTGGTACGAGCGCTCGTATGTCTCGACGTTCCACGCACAGTTCGGGTCGCTCGGGTTGCAGGTCGAGTCGGGCTGGTAGTGGAGCGGCGCCGACAGGTACGACGTGCGGAACGGATCCATGCCGCGCGCGACCGCCGCGGTGAGCGCGATCATCTTGAACGTCGAGCCCGGTTGGCGGCGCGCGCTCGTGACGAAGTTGAACTGGTTGCCCTTGTGACCCGGCGTCACCGCCGCCATCGCCTTGATCGCACCCGTGCGCGGGTCGATCGAGATGATCGCCGACGCCGGATCGGTCGGCTCCGTCAGCACGTGCGAGATCGCCGCCGTCGCGGCCTTCTGCAGGCCCGGGTTGATCGTCGTGTACACGCGCAGACCGCCCTCGCGCACGGTGTTGGAGCCGTACTCCTGTTGCAGCAGCTCTTGCACGTAGCTGAAGAAGTACGGCTCGCGGATGCGGATGAAGCGGCGGCCGGCCTTGAGGCCGAGATCGGTCTGAGCCTTCGCGCGCTCGTACTCCGACGACGTGATGTCGCGATTCACGAGCATCGCTTTCAGGACGTCGTTGCGACGCCCGAGCGCCTCAGACGGATTCCGGAACGGGTCGTAGCTCGACGGCGCCTGCGGCAGGCCGGCGAGGAGCGCCGCCTGCTCGAGCGTCAAGTCCTTCGCCGTGCGCGAGAAGTACGTCTCGGCAGCGGCTTCGATTCCATACGCGTGATTGCCGTAGAACACCTGGTTCATGTACGCGGTCAGGATCCGGTCCTTCGACCACTGCCGCGAGAGCTTGATCGAGAGGCAGGCCTCGATCAGCTTGCGCTTGAACGTCCGCTCGCGCGAGAGATAGAGATTGCGCACGAGCTCCTGCGTGATCGTCGAGCCGCCCTGGACGACCTTGCCGGCCTGGACGTCCGCGACGACGGCGCGGGCGATGCCGACCGGATCGACGCCGCCGTGCGAGTAGAAACGCCGGTCCTCGACCGCAACGGTCGCCTTCGGCACCCAGGGGCTGATCTCGCCGCGCGTCACCGGTGTGCGATTGCGCTCCGCCGGGATGACTCCGAGCTCCGTGCCATTGGCGGCGTAGACGAACGAGTTCTGGCCGACGGCGACAGGGCGCAGTGCGTTGAGATCGCAACGGGAGCCGAACACCGCTGTCGCGCCGACCGTGCCCGCGACGACGATGATCACCGGCAGCCCGACGAGCGACGCGAGCAGAACGGTGCGGCGCGAGTGCTGCTTGCGCGCGCGGGCGCGGCGCTTCCGGCGGCGGCGAGTCGCGCCCGGCGGCTCGGCCGAGCGCCGGCGGCCCTGCGGCGGGGGGGAGGGCGTCATCCCCAGATGCCCAGGGCGCGCAGGCGCCCATGCGAGCGCACGCGCAGGTCGCGCTCGAGCTGTTGCGCGACGTCCTCGTCGCGCGCGGACGCGCGAATGGTCACGGTTGCATTGCCATTGAGTGAGCTGACATAGACCAAGGCGTCGCTTTCGTCGGCGACCTCTTCGCGGAGCTCGTCGACCACTGCTTCGAGATCGGCTGAGAGCGGAACCTGCACGGTGATCTCTGCGAACGTCTCCCTACCCCGAATCGTCGAGTTGCGAATGGTATCCGAGGCGAGCTTCTCGTTCGGGACGACGAGCCGGGTGCGGTCCTGGGTACGGATGTAGGTGTAGGTGAGGCCGATCTCCTCGACGATCCCGTCCTCGCCTTCATAGGTCACACGGTCGCCGAGACGCACGGGTTGCGCGATCGCGATCAGCAGTCCGGCGACGAAGTTGCCGAGTGTCCGCTGCGACGCAAACCCGATGATCACGCCGAGCACGGCCGACGAGGCGAGCAGCCCGCCCGCGATTGCCCGCACCTGTGGGATGACGAGCAGCGACGAGAAGAAGCCGACGACGAGGATCGACACCATCACGCTGCGCCGCAGAATGCGATACCGCGTCGCCGATTCCGGTGCGAGCGTTCGTCGAGACAGCCGCCAGTCGATGAGGCGGGCGACGAGCGAGACCGTGACGAAGACGGCGGCCGCGATGATGAGGCGATGCCAGAAGGACATTCGGCTCTTCTCCTTCGACGGCGGCGCCCCAGATCCTCAGTCGTCGAGTGGCAGCGGCCGCCGGCCGGCGAACCCGTCCTCGAGCGTGTGCCAGTACTCGATGTCGTCTTCGCCGAGCTTCCAGCAGAGCAGCACCGTCTCACCGCCGCGCAGCGCGGGGAAGTCGACGAGACCCTCGTCGATGTCCTTCACCTCGACGCCGAGCTCCGTGAGCTCGTCGATCGTGTGCGCGAGCTCCCGCGCATCACGCTCGACCTCGGCCGCCGCTTCGGCGAGCTCGGCCGGGGGGATGCCGCCGCCGTTCCCGCGAATGTGCCCTTCGAGCTCCTCCTGCCGGGCCAGCGCCTCCACGTGAGCGCGGCGATGAGCGACCATCCGCTCGACGGCCGGGCGGACGTCCGCGAGCGCTGCCTTCGCCTCCTCTGGTGTGAAGTGGCGCACGAGTGCAACCCTATGCGCCGATGGAGCCGCGCGTGAACCGCATCCGACTCGCCGCCTGGACGTCGCTCGTCATCGTCATCGCGGGCCTCAACTACGCCGCGCGGTTCACGTCGTCGTCATCGTCGTCCGCGCGCGGCGGCCGCGACGACGTCTACAGCTGGTCGGCGTTCTCGGGCGGACTGATCGTGTACGCGATCTGGTTCGGGATCGTGCTCGCGATCGCAACCGGTCGCCACGACCTGCTCGCGCTGCGGCGCCCGCGCTCGTGGCGACGCGCGGCGGGGCTCTGCGTCGGCGCGATCGGCGCAATCTACGCGGTATCCGCCGTCGTCTCCGTCCTGCCGCTGCCGCAGAGCCCGAGCCACGAGCAGGGCATTGCACCGACGCACTGGGAGCCGCGATACGCGGGCGCGTTCGCCGCGAACGTCGTGCTCTTCACAGTCGTCGCGCCGCTCGTCGAGGAGTTGATGTTTCGAGGGCTCGGCCAGTCGCTGCTGCGCTTCCTCGGCCGCTGGCCGTCGATCCTCGTCGTCGGCGTCGCGTTCGGCGCGACGCATGGGCTGCTCGAGGCGCTGCTTATTCTCGTACCGTTCGGCGTCGCGCTCGCGTACGTGCGTGACCGCACCGACAGCGTCTATCCCGGGATGGTCGTGCACGCGCTCTTCAACGGCGCGGCACTGGCCGTCGCCGTCCTGAGCTAGGAGTCTTCTTCGCCGTTCTCGACGGCGAAGTCCTCGGGCGTGACGTCCTCGAGGAAGCTCTTGAACTTCTGCACCTCGGCCTCGAGCTGCTCCTGGTCGACGTCGTCGCCCTCGAACTCGATCGCCGACTCCTCGATCACGCGGTCAGCCGCGAAGATCGGCGCCTCCGCGCGAATCGCAAGCGCGATCGCGTCGGACGGTCGCGAGTCGACCTCGATCTCGCGTCCGTCCTGCTGCACCGTGATCTGCGCGTAGAACGTGTTCTCCCGCAACTCGGTGACGGTGATGCGGATGACCTGCGCCTCCAGCTGCTCGAGCATGTCGCTCAGCAGGTCGTGCGTCATCGGGCGCGGCGACGCCTGGCTCTGCAGCTTCATCAGGATCGCGGCTGCTTCTGGATGACCGATCCAGATCGGCAGGAACTTGTTGCCGTCGGCGGTCTTCAAGAGAACGATCG
The DNA here is from genome assembly GCA_031370755.1 of Actinomycetes bacterium. Taxonomy (GTDB): domain Bacteria; phylum Actinomycetota; class Thermoleophilia; order Gaiellales; family Gaiellaceae; genus Palsa-739. The sequence continues at coordinate 15,155 of JANMQZ010000093.1, read as the reverse complement.
GCTGCTTGCCGACCAAGTCGAAGCTGACACCGTAGATGAGCATTTCGTGCAAACCCGACCTCGAGCCGAATATAGCTCAGGCCTCAGGGTCGAAACCTCGCGCCTCCCGGGACGCCTCTTCGAGCTCGTCGTACGGGACGTCGAAACGCTCCCCGGTCGCCGCATCCTCGACTTGGGCGCGCCGATTCGGCACGCTCATCGGCTCGTGCCCGAGCAGACGCAGCGTGCGTCCGTGCCAGAGGACGTCGTCGCCGATTTCCATATGCCGCAGGGCTGGAAGCCCCTCATGGGATCGGCACCGCGGGGCTGCGCCACCATCCCTGAACCGAGCCGTATCCACCGGGTCGGCGCCGGCGTTGAAGCTCCGATGGTCGGACCATGGCTCGAAGATCTCGACTCGCTCGAGGCGATCTCCCAGAACGCCGACGCACGGAAGATCTTCCTGCGGATGGCGGCGATGTCGCACGACGGCCGCCTGCCGAACTTCCTCGCCGAGGTCGCCCGCGACGACGAGCTCGACGATGCGACGAAGGGCCAGCTCGCCGAGCTTGCTGCCGACCGGGCGTTCCTGCTGGCCGTCGAGGACTACCTCCGCAAGACCCAGCGCGTGCACTAGGAGGGTCCCTCCCGCGCGCTACACTGGCGCTCCCGTAACGGGCGATTAGCTCAGTTGGTTAGAGCGCCGCTCTGATAAGGCGGAGGTCCGTGGTTCGAATCCACGATCGCCCATGTTCTAGGTGAGCAGCAGCCCGGCCATCCGGCGCCGGGCTAGCCAGATTCCGAAGAGGCCGAGCGCGATGAGGTACCCCGCGTTCACGAGGTTGACCGGCCCGACGGTGCCGAGCGTGAACGACCGGATGAGCGTGATCGCGTGATAGAGCGGTGACACGCGCACGAACCACTGAATCGCCACCGGGTACACCGAGAGCGGATAAAAGGTCGCGCTGAAGAGGAACATCGGCAGCTGCACGAGCTGCACGGTGTCGAAGTCCTGCCAGCTGCGGATGAACGTCGAGGTGCCGATCGCCATCCCGGCGAAGCCGAACCCGACGACGAACGCGGCCGGCAAGGCGAGGAGGCCCCACCACGAGTGGATGAGCCCGAGCGCGGCGATCGTGATCACGAAGCCCGTCGAGTAGAGGAGGCCGCGGAACTGCGCCCACGCCGTTTCGCCGATCGCGACGTCCGTCGGATCGATCGGCGTCGAGAGCATCGCGTCGTAGACCTTGCCGTAGCGCAGCTTCCAGAAGACGTTCGTCATCCCGTCGTAGACGGCGCCGTTCATCGCCGAGGAGGCGAGCAGCGCGGGCGCGATGTATGCGGCGTACGAGACGCCGTGCACGCGGCCGACGAAGTGACCGAGGCCGAGCCCGAGCGAGAAGAGATAGAAGATCGGCTCGAAGAAGCCGCTGATGATCGTCAGCCACGTCCGGCGGTAGACCATGAGGTTCCGCTCGAAGAGCAGATGGCCGCGCGTACGGCCGCCGAACGCGAGCGCGCTCACAGCACGAGCCTCTTCTGGAACGTGCGCCGCGCGAGCACCTGGCCGACGGCGATCCACAGGAGCAGATACGCGACGTGTGCCAGTGATCGCCACAGCGTCGCGGTGCCGAGCGTCAAATGGCGCGTCAGGTCGACGCCGTTCCAGAGCGGTGTCGCGTAGGCGACTTCGCGAAATGGATGCGGCAGGCGCGTGACGGGGAAGAACGTCCCGGAGAACAGGAACATCGGCATGACGCCGAAACGAAAGAGCGCGTTGAAGCCCTCGTCGCGCTCGAGCCACGCGGAGAACGCGGTCACCGGCGCCGAGTGCGCGAGCCCGATGAGCACCACGACGGGCAGCGCGATGATCGCGAGCGGCGAGTGCAGCGCGCCGAACGCGGCGAGAATCGCGAGATAGATCGCACCGACCATCGTCAAGCGGCACGCGATGTAGAGCTGGTGGCCGAGGATGAGATCGCGCACGCGCAACGGCGTCGACAGCATCGCGTGAAACTGGCGAGTCCAGCGGATCGCCGCCATGACGGGATAGGACGACTCGAACGTCCCGAGCTGCATCGCCGTCGCCGCGAGGATGCCCGGAGCAACGTAGTCGAGGTACGGAACGCCGAGCTTGTTGCCCTTGTTGACGAGCGTGCCGAGCCCGACGCCGAGCGCGCTCAGATAGAGCACCGGGCCGATGATGCTCGTGACGATGCTGCCGCGCCAGACGCGACGGTACGAGTACGCCCAGTATTCGAACGAGCGGAGCGCGTACGCCATCAGTCGACGAGCGTGCGCCCGGTGAGTCGAAGGAAGACGTCCTCGAGCGTCGAGCGTCGCACGAGCACGCTCTGCGGATGCAGCCGCTCGTGCGCGACGGGCACGAGCGCGTCGCCGTCGTCCGTGTAGAGGAGGATCCGGTCGGGCAGCTTTTCGATCCGCGCGACCTGGCCGTCGAACGTCTGCTCGTCGACGTGCGGCGCCTCGTTCGCGAAGCGGAGCTCGACGACCTCGCGCGTCGAGAGCCGGCGGATCAGCTCGAGCGGCGAGCCGCCCTCGGCGATCGAGCCGCGGTCCATGACGACGAGCCGGTCGCAGAGCTGCTCGGCCTCGTCCATGTAGTGCGTCGTCAGCACGAGCGTCACCCCCTGCTGCTTCAGGCGGAAGAGCCGGTCCCACACGACGTGGCGCGCCTGCGGGTCGAGGCCCGTCGTCGGCTCGTCGAGCAGCAGCACCTCGGGCTCGTTGACGAGCGCGCGCGCGATCGTCAGGCGGCGCTTCATGCCGCCCGAGAGCGGCTCGACGCGGTCGTTCGCCCGTTCGGAAAGCTGCACGAACTCGAGCAGCTCGTCGGCGCGCTCGCGGACGGCCTTCCGCGAGAGCCCGAAGTAGCGGCCGTAGATGATCAGGTTCTCCCGGACGGTGAGCTCGAGATCGAGCGTGTCCATCTGCGGCACGACGCCGAGCCGGGCGCGGATCTTCGGCCCGTCGTGCACGGGGTCCATGTCGAGGATGCGCAGCGTGCCGCCGGACGGCGGCGAGACGCAGCCGATCATCCGCATCGTCGAGCTCTTACCGGCACCGTTCGGGCCGAGGAAGCCGAACGCCTCGCCCCGCTGCACGTCGAAGTCGATGCCGTCGACGGCGACCAGCGTCCCGAACTCCTTGCGGAGCCCCTGCGCATGGATGAGAGGCGTGGCGGCGCTCACGCCGTCACCCTATCGAGGCGTGCGTCAGCGCTTCGCGGCGGCGCGCTCGAGCGCTTCCGCTAGCTCGGCGAGCTCGTGCTCGTCGGCGAACGGAAGCTCGACACGGCCGCGGCCGATCTTGGCCTCGAAGCCGGTGAGCTGCGCGAGCGCGTCGCGCACCCGCGTCACGAGAGCGGGGTCGACGGGCGCGATGCGAAGCCGCGGCTTCTGTTTCGCGCCGGCCCATTTCGCGCGCTGCTCGGCCGCACGCACCGACAGGCCCTTCTGCACGATCTCGCGGGCAAGACGGCGGCGGCCCTCGTGATCGGGAACGGCAAGCACGGCGCGCGCGTGGCCTTCGCTCAGCTGCCCGCGCTCGAGCATCCCGAGCACGTCGTCCGGCAGGTCGAGCAGGCGGATGCGGTTCGAGACGGACGGCTTCGAGCGGCCGACGCGCTCCGCGACCTCGCCGAGCGCAAGCCCGAACTCGTCGAGGAGCACCGCGTACGCGCGCGCTTCCTCGACGGGCGAGAGCTGCTCGCGCGCGACATTCTCGATCAGGCCGAGCACAAGTGTGTCGCGGTCGTCTGCCTCGCGGACGACGGCGGGCACGGTCGCATGGCCGGCCTCGCGTGCGGCGCGCCAGCGGCGCTCGCCTGCGATCAGCTCGTAGCCGCCCGCCTGTCGCGTGCGCACGAGCAGCGGCTGGATGACGCCCTGCCGCTTGATGGACTCCGTGAGCCCCGAACCGGCTTCGCCGTCGAAGCGCTTCCGCGGCTGGCGCGGGTTCGGGTGGATCGCCTCGACCGGCAGCTCGAGCAGCTCGTTCACGGCGGGATCGTGGCCGCCGACGAGTACCTCGAGGCCGCGGCCGAGCCCTCTGCGGTTAGGCGCGCTCGACAAGCTCCATCGCCACCTTCCAGTACGCGTCGGCTCCGGCGGAGCGGCGATCGTAGGCAATCGCCGGTAGCCCGTGGCTCGGCGCTTCCGCGAGCCGCACCGAGCGCGGCACGGACGTGCGGAAGACGAGCGGCCCGAAGTGCTTGCGCACCTCCGCCTCGACGTCCTGCGCGAGCCGCGTGCGCGAATCGACCATCGTCAGCAGCACGCCGCCGATACCGAGGCTCGGGTTGAGCCGGCGGCGGATGAGATCGATCGACTTCATCAGCTGGCTCAAGCCCTCGAGCGCGTAGTACTCGGCCTGGACGGGCACGAGCACGCGGTGCGCGGCCGCGAGCGCGTTCACGGTCAGCGGGCCGAGCGACGGCGGGCAGTCGAGAAAGACGAAGTCGTACTGCGACGTGCCCGACGCGAGCGCCTCGGTGAGGTAGCGCTCACCGTCCTCGCGCTGCGCGAGCTCGACGACGGCGCCGGCGAGCTCCGGCTTCGACGGGACGATGTCGAGGTTCGGGAACTGCGTGTGTTTCGTCAGATCCGCGAGCGGCGCGCCGTCGAGCAGGTCGTAGCTCGAGGTGCCGTTCGCGCGCATGCCGAGCCCGGAGGTCGCGTTCGCCTGCGGGTCGAGGTCGATAACCAGCGACCGCTCACCCGCCTCCGCGAGGCACGCGGCGAGGTTGATCGCAGTCGTCGTCTTCCCGACGCCGCCCTTCTGATTCGCAAGCGCATAGATCCGTGCCACAGCCGCCATTCTCGCCGCAGAGCCGGATGTCCCGCTCAGGTGAGCGGACGCTTCCTCGCGACGCCCGTGCGGCGAGGGAAACCAGGCGGCGTGGGGCTGAGCTTCGGGACGACGATGAGGCCGCCGTGGTCCTCGGGAGCGCCGCCGCCGAGCTGCGCGGAAACGCGGGCGAGGGCTTCGAGGTCCGCGGTCGGGCCGAGCCAGAGAACGGCAGCGCCGCCGGGGCGGACGAGGGGGAGGCACCACTCGAGCGCGGTTGCCGGCTGCGCGAGCGCCTTGGCGAGCGCGACGCCGTGGACGTCGATCTCCTGTTCCTCGGCACGGCCCCACACGACGCGCGCATTCGGTGGCGCCCACCGTTCGAGGAACTCGCACTTGCGCCGCTCCGCCTCGAGCAGCGCGACCTCGCGCTCGGGGAGCGCCACGGCGAGCGGGATCCCAGGCGAGCCGCCGCCCGAGCCGACGTCGACGATCGCGCCCTCGTACCCCCGCACGACCTCGACGGCGCGCAGCGCATCGTCGAGCAGCATCGCGCGGGCGCGCGACTCGTCGCGCAACGCGGTCAGCCCCGGTGTCGCGACGACCGCGCGCAGCCAGTCAAACAGGAAGGACGACGACGTAGCGATTCGGCTCCGTCCCTTCCGACGACGTCTCGACGCCCTCGAACTCCTTCAACCTGAGATGCACGACCTTGCGCTCCACCGCCGTCATCGGATCGAGCTCCGCACGCTCACCGCTCGTCCGCACCTGCTGCGCCGTGCGCACCGCGAGCGACTCGAGCGTCGCCCGTCGCCGTTCACGGTAACCGGCCGCGTCGACGACGACTTCCTTCCGTTCCTCGCCGTACGAACGATGCGAGATCGCGTTGAGCAGATACTGCACCGCGTCGATCGTCTGGCCGTGACGCCCGATGAGCAGCGCGACGTCCGCACCGGAGCACGTGACCGTCACCGCGTCGTCGTCTTCGTGCACGTCGAGCCGGCCTTCGACACCGAACGCATCGAGCACGCGTGCGATCAGCAGGCGCGCCGCGCCCGCCTGTTCGCTCTCGTCGATCACGGCCGCCTCCGCCGCCTCCGCCGGCAAATGTGCGACAACGCGCGCAGGCTCGTAACCGACACCGAGCAGGCCGCGCTCGCCCTCGGCAACCACCTCGAAGCGAACGGCTGACTTGTCGAGACCGGGATGGCGCAGCTCCAGCTCCCGCAGCGCCGCCCACTTCGCTTCCCCGACGGTCTCGCCGGTCGTCTCGACCGTCAGGTCCTCACTCAACGACGCCCGGCTTTCTTCTTCCTGCGCACCTTCCGCGGCGGCTGCTGCGAGCGCGCGGGCGCAGGCTTCGGAGCGTCGGGCTCGGGCTGCGCGCCGTTGCCGCTCGAGCCGTCGTCCTTCGGCGGCGTCCGGGAGCTCTTCTTCTCGACGAGCCCGACCGGCGTCTTCGGCACCAGCCGCCTGGTTATCAGCCCCTGACCGACGGTCCAGAGGTTCGTCGTCACCCAGTAGAGAACAAGGCCGGCCGGGAAATGCGCGATCACGAACACGAAGACGAGTGGCATCAGCATGAAGATGATCCGCTGCGTCTTGTCGACGGTCGCCGACATGTAGAGCGTCGAAGCCATCTGCGACAGGACGTACACGACGAGCAGCACGAAGCCGCCCCAGTGCGACGTCGTGTGATCCGCAATCGACGGGATGAAGTGGAGGAACGACAAGCTGCCGGGATGGTCCGCGGCCGGCTCGTGCGAGAAGTTCCGCAGCGCGTAGTAGAGCGCAATGAACACCGGGAACTGCGCCAGCATCGGCAGGCACGAAGCAGCCGGGTTGATCTGGTTCTCCCGGTAGAACTTCATCAGCTCTTCGTTCTGCTTCGTCTTGTCCGACTTGTACTTCTTCTGAATCTCCTTCATCTGCGGCGCGAAGCGCTGCAGGTTCTGCATCGAGTGGATCTGCTTCACCGTCAGCGGAACGAGGATCATTCGGACGATCACCGTCAGCGCGACGATCGACCACGCCCACGGCAGGCCGACGGTTCCGTGCAACCAGTCGAGCACTTGACGTGCCGCATGCTCGAGCGGAGTGAGGGGCGAGAAGAGGAGCATCAGCGAACCGGGTCGAACCCTCCGTGGCTCCACGGGTTGCAGCGCAGGAGACGCCAACCCGCGAGAACCGAGCCGCGCAGCAGGCCCTTCTGGCGCACCGCGTCGATCGCGTACTGCGAGCACGACGGGTGGTACTTGCACGTCGTCGGGAAAAGCGCACCGAGCGTGAGCCGGTAGAGCCACACCGCAGCGACGCCCACGCGCGCGGTCATGCGGCAGCCTTCGTCATCGAGAGCACCTCGTCGACGCGCTCGCCGAGCCAGTCGAATCCATTCGCAGTGACGCCGTCGGGCAGGCCCGGCCGCACGATCAGCACGTAGTCGTTGCCGGCCGGCACGCGCTCGAGCCGCGCACGCCACACCTCGCGCAGCTGCCGCTTGATCCTGTTGCGCTCGACCGCGCCGCCGACGGAACGCGGCACGGAGAAGCCGAAGCGCGGCGACCCTGCTTCCTCCTGCGGGAACCAGTAGAGAACGAGGAAGCGGGACGACACCGAGCGGCCGTGGCGATAGACGGCGTCGAAGTCCCTGCTCCGGGACAAACGGTTCGCGCGCTTCATTGTGTTTTCCAGCTTACGCGCGGTCCGCACTCACGCCGAAAGGCGGGTGCGGCCCTTGTTACGACGGCGCTTGAGAATCAAGCGGCCGGCGCGCGTCGACATGCGCGCGCGAAAGCCGTGCTTGCGCTTGCGGCGGCGAACATTTGGCTGATAAGTGCGCTTCATTCGAAAAGAAAGTGGGGTCTGAGCGAACAAATCCCCCGTCAGGGGTAGCCGCCGGGGCGCCAGTATAGCCAGCAACCGTCCACCGACTTGTCCACAGGCTCACGCCTCGGAGCCAGGCCGAAAAGGGGAGTTTCCCCCACCGCTTTCCACAGCTGTGGAGGGAAAGTGGCGGAGTGGGAAGTGCCTGCAAAGTGCCCCCATTTGCAGTGTTTTCGCAGGTTGGTATGCTCGCCGCTCAGATCGTTCATCAGGTGATCAGGGGGGCCGGACGCGGGGTGGAGCACCAAATCGAGCTGACTGCGGAGAGCCTGTGGAGTGAAGTTGCCGGTCGGCTCAGAGGGGCACTCAACGACACCACGTACGGGACCTGGTTCGGGGAGACACACGGCCTCGAGCTGGACGGTGACCGGTTCATCCTCGCCGTTCCCAACGATTTCACGCGCGACTGGATCGAGGGGCACTTCCTCGGCCTGATCGGCGCGGCCATCCGCGACGTGACCGGCCAGGAGCGACCCGTCGAGCTGCGCGTCGCCGAGGGCGCGGTGGCGACCGACGAGCCGGCGCTCCTCGAGCTCGACCTCGACGGTGAGCCCGACGTCGCCGCCCCACCGGCGATCGCGCGCATCCAGCCGCAGCAGAACCGGCCGGAGAGCGGCGGCTTCAACACGAAGTACACGTTCGACTCGTTCGTGATCGGCTCGTCGAACCGCTTCGCCCACGCGGCCGCACTCGCCGTTGCCGAGGCACCTGCGCAGGCGTACAACCCGCTCTTCATCTACGGCGGCACCGGCCTCGGCAAGACGCACCTCCTGCAGGCGGTTGCGCAGTACGTCAGCGAGCACTCGTCCGAGCTCTCCGTCCGCTACGTGACGAGCGAGACGTTCATGAACGACTTCATCAACTCGCTCCGCGACAAGCGCATCGAAGGCTTCAAGCAACGCTACCGCGCGTACGACGTCCTCATGATCGACGACGTCCAGTTTTTCGAGCACAAGGAGCGGATCCAGGAAGAGTTCTTCCATACCTTCAACTCGCTCTACGAAGCCGGCTCGCAGATCGTCATGTCGAGCGACCGGCCGCCGCGCGACATCGCAACGCTCGAGGCCCGTCTGCGCAGCCGCTTCGAGTGGGGGCTGATCACGGACATCCAGCCTCCCGACCTCGAGACGCGCATCGCGATCCTCCGGAAAAAGGTGAAGACGGACGGGATCCACGTCCCGGAGACCGAGGTGCTCACGTTCATCGCGAGCCGCGTCTCCACCAACATCCGCGAGCTCGAAGGCGCGCTCACGCGTGTCGTCGCCTTCTCGTCCCTCACCGGCCGCGCAATGTCGGTCGAGCTCGCGCAGGACGTGCTGAAGGACGTCTTCCCGCAAGGTGAGGCTGCAGAGGTCTCGATCAAGCGGATCCAGGACCTCGTCGCCGAGCGCTTCAACATGTCGCTCGAGGAGCTCTGCGGCGACAAGCGCTCCCAGAACATCGTCTATCCGCGACAGGTCGCGATGTACCTCTCGCGCGAGCTGACGGACTCCTCGCTCCCGAAGATCGGCAAGGAGTTCGGCGGTCGCGACCACACGACCGTCATCCATGCAACCTCCAAGATTGCCCGCCTGATCCGTGAGGACAGGTCTGTGTACAACCTCGTCCAGGAGCTCACAGCCCGGGTCAAGCAGGTCCGCTAGACCATGGGACCTGTTGGAAACGGCATTCTCTCCACACGGCCTGTACCGACCCGATCTGGCTCAACCAGGCCGTTTGCCACCGTCGTCCCCGTCGTCCACACTCCTACTACCTCTACTAAGGATTTAAAAGATGATTGAAACTGAAGTAATAGTGGGCTCCGGGTTGAGGATTACCGTGTCGAAGGACGAGCTCGTCGCAGCGCTCGGCGTCGTGTCGCGCGCTGTCTCGGCGCGCACGTCGGTGCAGATCCTGTCCGGGATCCTGCTCGAAGCGCAGGGTAACGAGCTTCGTCTCGCTGCGACTGACATGGAGTTGTCGCTGCGCGCGAACGTGCCGGCGCAGATCGAAGGTGACGGCGCAATCGTTCTGCCGGGCAAGACGTTCGTTGACATCGCGCGACTGCTGCCGGCAGACGAAGTTGCGATTGAGCATAAGCCGGCGGAATCGGTCGTGCACGTCACGTCAGGAAGCGCGAGCTACACGCTGCACACGTACAACCCCGAAGATTTTCCGCGCTTGCTCGAGCTCGATGCGGTGCAGACGTTCTCGGTGGATCGCGAGTCGCTGCTCGAAACGATCGGGCGAGTTGCACGTGCCGCGTCGCGTGACGAGTCGCGCCCGGTACTCACCGGCGTCCTCGTCAGCTTTACGGGTAGCAAGCTCGTCATGGCGGCAACGGATTCGTACCGCCTCGCGGTTAAGGAGACCGAGCTCGATGGCTCCGCGCCCGAGCTCGAGGCGATCGTGCCGAGTCGCGCGCTGCAGGAGCTTGCACGCATCGCGAGTCACGGCGAAACCGTCGAGGTCGGCGTGCACGAGAATCAGGTGCTGTTCTCGGCCGCCGGCGCATGGCTCACGACGCGCCGCATCGACGGCCAGTTCCCGAACTACCGCCAGTTGCTGCCCGAGCAGTTCGAGCACGAGCTCACGCTGCCGCGTACGGAGATTCTCGAGGTCGTCCGGCGCGCGTCGGTGATGATCCAGCGCGCAACGCCGTTGCAGCTGCGGTTCGCCGAGGGCGAGCTCACGGTTATCGCACGCACGCACGAGGTTGGCGAGTCGCAGGAGTCGATGCCTGTCGGTTTCTCGGGCGAGACGCTCGAGATCGGCTTCAACGCCGACTTCCTGCGCGACGGGCTCGAGTCGATGGACGGCGACGACGTGCGGTTCAAGCTGATCAGCCCGCTGCGGCCGGCGGTGCTGCAGGGCGAGAGCGACGATTTCACGTATCTCGTCATGCCGATCCGCCTGCCGGGTTAGCAAGCACGACCTGGTCGTCACGGAGCTTCAGCTTGCGTCGTTCAGGTCGTATGCGCGGCTCGAGTTGAGCTTGCAGCCCGGCCTCGTGCTCGCAGTTGGCCCGAACGGCGTCGGCAAGACGAACCTGCTCGAGTCGCTGCACGTTGCAACGCAAGGGTTCTCACCGCGCACGCGCAACGACGCGCAGCTGATCCGCTTCGGCGAGCGCGCGGCACGCATTGCCGTTCGCGGGACACGCGGCACTGTGCCGCTCGAGATCGAGCTCACGCTCGAAGCCGGTGCTGGTAAGCGTGCGAAGCTGAATGGCGCACCGCTGCTCGCGGCTGAGCAGTTGCGCAGCGAGACCGCGACGCTCGTCTTCACGCCGGATCGTCTCGGCGTCGTGAAAGGCGCACCTGCGGCGCGGCGCGCATACTTCGACCGCGCCGTCGGCCGGCTCACGCCGGCACGCGCGCATCTGTCGGCGGAGTACAGCAGCGCAGTCGCGCAACGGAACGCATCGCTTCGTCGCGTCGCCGGCGGCTACTCGTCCCGCGATGCACTGACACCGTGGACCGAGCAGGTCGCCGCGCTTGGGACGGAGCTCGTCGCCGCGCGGAAGGAGACGCTCGCGCTGCTCGCCGCACCGTTCGCGGAGCGGGCCGGGGAGCTTGGGCTTCCCGACGCCGAGCTGCGCTACGACGGAGCCGGCGTCACGGTCGCCGACCTCGACGCACGGCTCGACCGCGACCTCGACCGCGGCGTCACCGGCATCGGCCCGCATCTCGACGACGTCGTCCTCACCGCCGCCGCCCGCGACCTCCGGAGCTTCGGGTCACAGGGCGAGCAGCGGCTCGCGGTGCTCGCGCTCCTGCTCGCCGAGGCGGAGCTGATCGCCGACCGCCGCGGCTTCCCGCCGCTGCTTCTCCTCGACGACGTGCTCTCCGAGCTCGACCCCGACCGGCGCCGTATCCTCGCCGCCCGCGTCATCCGGGTCGGCCAGGCGCTCATCACGGCGACCGACGCAGCAATGCTCCCCTCCGAGCCCGACCAGCTGCTCGAAGTGACCCCGGGGGAGGTGCGCGATCAGGCCCTGGCGTGAGCTCGAGCCGCTCGGCGGCGATTTGAGGCGTGAGCTGAAGCGTCATGGCCCGAATGCGGCCATGGGAGACCTCCTCGCGGCCTGGGAGGCCGCGGTCGGCCCCGAGATCGCCCGCAACGCCTGGCCGGCCCGCTATCAGCGCGACGGCACGCTCATCGTCCACACGAAGGACGCGATCTGGGGCTTCGAGCTCGGCCACCGCGCGGCCGAGATCACGGAGAGGCTGCCGGGAAAGCCGTCTCTGAAGTTCGTCCCCGGGCCGTTGCCCGAGCCGGGTCTCGACCCCACCAAGGCGACCCCACAGGGGTCGCCTCCCGCTAGCGTCGAACAGCGAGCTCAGGCCGCCGAATGGGCCGCCGCGATCGAGGACGAAGACCTCCGGAAGCTCGTCGCCCGGGCCGCCGCGGCAAGCCTCGCGAAGCGCTCCGGCTAGCCGCGCCGTCTGATACAGTATTACTAGCCCGCAAATGCGGCATTTGCAGGGCTTTTTTCATGGCCGAACCGTCCTACACCGCTAAAGACATCACCGTTCTCGAGGGTCTCGAGCCTGTCCGGCTGCGCCCGGGCATGTACATCGGCTCGACGGGTCTCCGGGGCCTCCACCACCTCGTCTACGAGGTCGTCGACAACTCCGTCGACGAGGCTCTGGCGGGGCGGAACGAGCGCATCGAGGTGACCCTCCACCCCGACCATTCGGTCACCGTCCGCGACTGGGGCTCGGGCATCCCGATCGGCATCGTCGAGGGCCAGGGGGAGTCGGCGCTCACGGTCGTCCTCACGAAGCTCCACGCCGGCGGCAAGTTCGGCGGCGACGGCTACAAGGTCTCCGGCGGCCTCCACGGGGTCGGCGTCTCCGTCGTGAACGCGCTCTCCGAGCGTCTTGTGGCCGAGGTGCGCCGCGACGGGAAGATCCACCGCCAGGAGTTCGAGCGCGGCAATCCGCTCGGCCCGATCGAGGTCGTCGGCGACGCCGAGGACACCGGTACGACGATCCACTTCCTGCCCGACTCGGAGATCTTCGAGGAGCTCGACATCGACGCGGGCACGGTGACGCAGCGCCTCCGCGAGACGGCGTTCCTCACGAAGGGCCTCACGATCAAGCTCGTCGACGAGCGCGCAGACGGAAAGACGATCGAGTTCCACTACGAGGGCGGCATCAGGGACTTCGTCTCGTACATCAACGAGGCGAAGGACGCGATCCACAAGCACATCGCCTACTTCGAGGGCGAGACCGACCAGGGGGCCGTCGAGGTCGCGATGCAGTGGAACAACTCGTACCAGGAGTCGGTCTTCACGTTCGCCAACAACATCAACACGATCGAGGGCGGCTCGCACCTCTCGGGCTTTCGCAGCGCGCTCACGTCGACGCTCAACCGCAAGGCCGTCGACATGAAGCTGTTGAAGAAGGACGAGAAGCTCGAGGGTGAGGACGTGCGCGAGGGCCTCGCTGCGGTCGTCTCCGTGAAGCTGCGCAATCCGCAGTTCGAAGGCCAGACGAAGACGAAGCTCGGCAACCCCGGCGTTGAGGGTCTCGTCCAGACGACCGTCAACGCCCAACTCGCTCAGTTCCTCGAGGAGAATCCGTCCGACGCGCGCGCGATCGCGAACAAGGCGATCGCTGCGATGCGCGCGCGGCTTGCGGCGCGCAAGGCGCGCGAGCTGACGCGGCGTAAGTCGGCGCTCGACAGCTCGTCGCTGCCGGGCAAGCTCGCCGATTGCTCGATCCGCGACCCCGAGTCCGCCGAGCTCTTCATCGTCGAGGGCGACAGTGCCGGCGGGTCTGCGAAGACCGGCCGCGACCGCACCTACCAGGCGATCCTGCCGCTGCGCGGCAAGATCATCAACAGCGAGAAGAACCGCATCAACAAGGTGCTGTCGAACAACGAGATTCAGGCGATGATCACCGCGATCGGCACCGGTATCGGCGACGAGTTCGACGTCGAGTCGCTGCGCTACCACCGCATCATCGTCATGACCGACGCCGACGTCGACGGCTCGCACATCCGCACGCTCATCCTGACGTTCCTGTACCGGCACATGAAGGAGCTCTTCGAGCGCGGGCACGTGTACATCGCGGTGCCGCCGCTCTACAAGGTCAAGCTCGGGAACCAGGAGTACTACTTCGAGAAGGAGTCGCAGCTCGAGGATCTTCTCGTGCGCGAGCGCTTCGACGATCTCGAGGTGCGCGGCCGCGACGGCAATGAGATCAAGCTCACCGAGGCGCGGTGGAAGCGGTTCACCGGCACGCTCGCAGAGTTCGAGGGATGGTTCGCTCGGTTGCGCTCCGACTACGGCCACCACGCCGCCGAGCTCGTGATCGACCACCGGCTCGTCGAGCTCGATGCACTCACGCCGGCTGCTGTCGAGCAGGCGCTCTCGAGCCTACCGTCGAACGGCTACACGCTTTCCGTGCTCTCGCACGACGCAGACGGTGTGAAGGTGAAGGTGATCGAAGAGGAGACATCTGCCGCGCAGAGCATCGCGCTCTCCGCCGAGCTTCTCGCGTCGCCGATCTACACGAACTTGCGCAAGGCGTACGCGCGTCTCGTCGAGATCATCGGCCCGCCGCCGTTCACGCTCGCGCTCGGCAAGAAGTCGGCCGAGGCGCAGACCTTCTCCGACCTTCGTGTCGGCGCGCTCGATCTCGCGAAAGAGGTCGGCATCCAGCTCTCGCGCTTCAAGGGTCTCGGCGAGATGAACGCCGAGCAGCTCTGGGAGACGACGATGGACCCGTCGAAGCGCCTGATGGTGCGCGTCGACGTGGAGGACGCACACGCTGCCGACCAGCTCTTCTCGATGCTGATGGGCGACCAGGTCGAGCCGCGCCGCATCTTCATCGAGGAGAACGCGCGTGAGGTCAAGGTCCTCGATGTCTAGGAGCACGCTTGTCTGAGGTCGAGACGGGGGCCCTGGGCTCCGGACGGATCGAGCCGCGCGAGCTCGAGCAGGAGATGCGGTCGAGCTTCCTCGACTACGCGATGTCGGTCATCGTCTCGCGCGCCCTCCCGGACGTGCGCGATGGGCTGAAGCCGGTGCACCGCCGCGTGCTCTACGGCATGCACGAGGCCGGCCTGCAGCCGAACCGGCCGTACAAGAAGTCGGCCGCGACCGTCGGCGACGTGATGGGCAAGTACCACCCGCACGGCGACCAGGCGATCTACGACACGCTCGTGCGCATGGCGCAGCCGTTCTCGCTGCGCTACCCGCTCGTCGACGGCCAGGGCAACTTCGGCTCGATCGACGACGACCCGGCAGCTGCGATGCGCTACACGGAAGCGCGCCTCGCAAAAATCGCAACCGAGCTCCTGCGCGACATCGACGCCGCGACGGTCGACTTCGAGCCGAACTACGACGAGTCGCGCCGGCAGCCGAGCGTCCTTCCGTCGCGCTTCCCGAACCTGCTCGTGAACGGCTCCTCGGGGATCGCTGTCGGCATGGCGACGAACATCCCGCCCCACCATCTGGGCGAGGTGGTTGACGCCGTCGTCGCCATGATCGA
>JANMQZ010000092.1:0-26407 GCA_031370755.1 Actinomycetes bacterium | reverse complement strand
GACCTCGCCCTTCGGCGTGAAGACGAACACCTCCTCGTCGAAGAGGTCGGTGCGGAACGTCTTCACGAACTCGCGCGCGTCCGGCTCCTCGTCGTGCGCGTCCATCAACTGCTTGACCCAGTCGAGCCACTCCTCGCCGGGCTTCCGCCCGCGATGTTTGTACGAGAACCAGTGCGCCGCGACGCCGAGCTCGGCCGTCTCATGCATCTCGCGCGTCCGCACCTGGATCTCGAGCGGCCTGCCCTCGGGCCCGATCACCGTCGTGTGCAGCGACCGGTAGCCGTTGAACTTCGGCATCGCAACGTAATCCTTGAACCGACCCGGCATCGGCTTCCACAGCGAATGGATGAGGCCGAGCGCGCCGTAGCAGTCGCGCGTCCCCTCTTCGCCGTCGCGCTCGACGATCACGCGCATCGCCGTGAGGTCGTAGATCTCGTTGAACTCGCGGCCCTTCTTCGCCATCTTGTCGTAGATCGAATAGAAGTGCTTCGCGCGCCCGGAGATCTCCGCCGGGATGTCGACCTTGTCGAGCTCACGCGCCAGCACGTCCGCCGCCTCCGCGACGTGACCCTCGCGGTCGGCGCGCCGTTCCGCAACCATCGTCGTGATCTCCTCGTACTTGCGCGGGTGCAGCGTCTGGAACGCGAGATCCTCGAGCTCCCACTTGAGCGCATGGATGCCGAGGCGGTGCGCGAGCGGCGCGTACACCTCGAGCGTCTCCTTCGCCTTCTGGATCTGCTTCTGCTTACCGAGATACTCGATCGTCCGCATGTTGTGCAGGCGATCCGCGAGCTTGATCAGGATCACGCGCACGTCCTCGGACATGGCGACGACCATCTTGCGGTAGTTCTCCGCCTCGGCCTGCTCGCGGCTCTGGAACTGGATCCGCGTCAGCTTCGTCACGCCCTCGACGAGCTTCGCGACCTCTTCGCCGAACTCGCCGCGCACGTCGTCGATCTCCGTCTCCGTGTCCTCGACGACGTCGTGCAGCAGCGCGGCCGCGATCGTCTGCTCGTCGAGCCGAAGCTGCGCACAGATTCGCGCCACGCCGACGGGATGCTCGATGAACGGAGAGCCGGAGCGCCGCTGCTGGCCCTCGTGCGCCGCGGCGGCGAAGCTGAACGCCCGCGCCACGAGGTCCTTGTCGACCGAGCTCCCGGACTCCGCGATCTCCGCGAGCAGCTCGTCGAGCAGGCTTTGGTGCTTTTCGCCTGTCTCGAGCGTTGCCATCGCTTCAGTGTACTCCCGGCCTCAGGGGACGTATCCCCCCGGAAGGAGCAACCGTTGAACGGTCGAAATGAGAATGTCCATGCGCAAGAACCGCCGCCGGAACGCCCGCAAGATCGCGAAGCTCGCGCGCGCGCTTGCCTCGCTCGACGAGCACGCGCGCACCGTCCGCCCCGCACCGAAGCGCGTCGCGCGCGTCTCGCTCAGTGCCTGAACGGCTCTGAGTAGATCACCCTCCCCTGCGGCAGCTCGGCACCGTCGTCGAGCACGATCACCTGGAAGGCCCAGTCGTACAGGGCCTCCGGCGGCGGGAGCAAGCCGAGCTCGTCGGCGCGCACGAACCCGAAGCGGCGGTAGTACTTCGGATTCCCCTCGACGAGCAGCGCCGCCTCGCCTGCGAGCCGTGCGCCGTCGATCGACGCCCGGACGAGCGCCGACCCGAACCCATGACATGCCCGACCACGCTCTCGTCGGACACGGCCACGAACGACAGCTCTGGCACGTACATGTCGCTCTCGTGTAGCTCCCGCGCGAGCCGCGGTACGTCCTCGTCGCCGAACGCAGCCGCGTGGACAGCGAGGATCGCCGGCCAGTCGTCGTCGGTCGCGAGGCGGACGCTCACGCAGCGCGGGCGAGCGCCGGCTCGCGCTCGAGCAGCGCACGGAAGCGCTCCGACTCGAGCAGGTGCCGCCGCCCGAGGCCGGCCGCCTCGATCTCGAGCTCCTCGAAGACCTCGACTGCGTCCTCGCGCCGCGCCGCGGCCGGCTTCCGGTACTCGGCGACGAGCCACTCGCGCAGCTCGTCGAACCGCTCGTCGGCCGTGTAGATGCGGCGCACGACGAGCTGCGGCGACACCGTGCCGTTCCACCGGTTCTCCTCGAGACGGAACGCGACGTCGAAGCGACCACCCCGCGCATACGCGTCGAGCCGCATGCCGGCACCGAACGCGATCGCGCTGCCGGCATCGGCGCCGTCCCGGCGCACGCGGAACCGGAGATGCTTGCCCTCGCCGACCGTCGCGAGATCGCCGAGCTCGCAGCCCGGCGCAAGAAGCGTGATCTCCGGATTGCCGAGGCCGAACGGCGCGAGCCGCGCAAGCTCCGCGCACAGGTCGAGCGTCAGGCGGGTGCCGCGCGGCACGACGGCGTCGATGCGCGTCACCGGCTGCAGGTCTTCCTCGACGAGCAGCCCGGCCGCGTGCTCGGCGAACGCGCGCGCGAACTCGTCGACGTTCTCCGGCTTGATCGAGAGACCCGCCGCAGCGCGATGGCCGCCCCAGCGCCCGAGCAACCCGGCGCAGGCAGCCAGCCCGCCGTGCAGGTCGAACGACGGGATCGACCGCCCCGAGCCCTTCCAGTCGCCGTCCGTGCCCGCGATCAGCACGACCGGGCGGTTGAAGCGCTCGACGAGCCGCGACGCGACGATGCCGATCACGCCCTCGTGCCAGCCCTCGCCGGCGACGACGTATGCATGGCGGCGGCGCTGCTCCTCGGGCCACTCGTCGACCTGAGCCGCGGCCTCGCGGAAGATGCGCGCCTCGACCGCCTGCCGCTCGCGGTTCAGATCCTCGAGCTCGTTCGCAAGCCGCTTCGCCTCGGCAGGGTCGTCGGTGAGCAAGAGCTCGAGGGCGGAGCGCGGGTGCCCGAGCCGGCCCGCCGCGTTGATGCGCGGGCCGAGGCGGAAGCCGCACGCCCCCGCGTCGACGGTCGCCGGATCGACGCCTGCTGCGCGCATGAGCGCCTGCAGCCCCGGCTTCTGCGTCCGTGCGAGCGCGCGCAGGCCGGCGATCGCGAGCGAGCGGTTCTCGTCGACGAGCGGCACGACGTCGGCGATCGTCGCGAGCGCGACGAGGTCGAGATGCCGCTTCGGGATCTCGGAGTCGACGCCGAAGAGCGCCTGGCCGAGCTTGTAGACGACGCCGGTGCCGCAAAGCTCCGGGAACGGGTAGTCGGACGGGCGCGTCGCGACGACCGGGCAATCGGGCAGTTCCGCCGCCGGCCGGTGGTGGTCGGTGACGATCACCTCGAGCCCGCGCGCCTTCGCCTCCGCGATCTCCGCGACGGCGGTGATGCCGCAGTCGACGGTGATCACGAGGCCGTAGCCCTCGTCCGCGAGCCGGCCGATGGTCGCGCTCGAGACGCCGTAGCCCTCGTCGAAGCGGCTCGGCAGGTGCCAGTCGACGTCGGCGCCGAGCTCGCGGAGGAGCAGCACGGCGAGCGTCGTCGCGGCGATGCCGTCGACGTCGTAGTCGCCGTGGACGCAGATGCGGCGTCCCTCGGCCACGGCGGCGCGGATGCGGTCGCAGGCGGCGCGCATGTCGCCGAGCAGGAACGGGTCGTGCGGCGGCCGCTCGCCCTCGAGGAAGGCGCGCGCCGACTCTGGGTCGGTGAACCCGCGCCGGACGAGGACGCCTGCCGTCAACTCGCTGATCTCGAGCGCCTCGGCCAGCTCGGACTGCACCCCGTACGGGCACGGACGAACTGTCCAGGTGCCCTCGTGCATCGTTCAGCCACGGTACGGGGAGCGTCGGACGACATACTCGGCCGCGTGAAAGAGCTGTTTCTCCTCGACCCGGACACCGTCTTCCTGAGCCATGGCACGTACGGCGCCTGCCCACGGCCGGTCTTCGAGCGCTACCAGGCCTGGCAGCGCGAGCTCGAGCGCGAGCCGGTCGAGTTTCTCTCGCGCCGCGTCGAGGGCCTTCTCGCCGACGCTCGCGCCGCGCTCGCCGCCTACGTCGGGACTGCGCCCGACGACCTCACCTTCGTCCAGAACGCGACGACGGGAGTGAACCTCGCCGCACGCGCGCTCGACCTTCGATCCGGCGACGAGGTGCTCTCGACCGATCTCGAGTACGGCGCGTGCGACTACACCTGGGAGCAGGTCTGCGTACGGACCGGCGCACGCTACGTGCGCGCGGAGATCCCCCTGCCCCTCGACGACGTCACGACCGCACTCTTCGCACGACGCACCGAGCGCACGCGCGCGGTGTACATCTCGCACATCACCTCCGAGACGGGGCTCCTCCTCCCCGTCGAGCAGATCGTCAAGCGCGCACACGCTGAGGGCCTCGTCGCGATCGTCGACGGCGCGCACGCGCCGGGCCACGTCGATCTCGATCTGGACGCGCTCGGCGCCGACTTCTACGCCGGGAACTGCCACAAGTGGATGTGCGCGCCGAAAGGCGCCGGCTTCCTCCACGTGCGCCAGGACTGGCAGGAGCGCGTCGACGGGCCGATCGTCAGCTGGGGCTACGGCGAGCCGGCGACGTTCATCTCGCGCACCGAGCGGCAGGGCACACGCGACGCAGCCGCGTACCTCGCGGTGCCGGCTGCGATCGAATTCATTCGCAAGCACGACGTCCGCGAACGCTGCGTCGCGCTCGCGCGCGAAACACGCACGCGGCTGTGCGAGCTCCTCGGCACCGAGCCGCTCTCACCCGACGAGTCGATCCGCCAGCTCGCGAGCGTGCGACTTCCGCGGCCTGCGCCGACGCTTTCGCAGCGGCTCTTCGACGACTTCCGCATCGAGATCCCGACCATGGGGCCGCGACGCGACGACCTACTGCGGCTATCGGTCGCCCTCTATACGGAACGGGAGGACGTCGAGCGGCTGCTCGACGCCCTCCCGCACCTCGTCTAGAACTTCCCGCAGCCCTGCGTGATCTGCAGGCCGACGAGCGGGCGAAGCTCAGCACCGTTCTTCTGAGCGCCGGCGGTCGTCTTCACGGGATTGAAGAACCCGACACCGGTCAGATTGGCGGTCGCACCGAGCGGCTGCCAGTCCTTCGTGACGGGCGGGCACTGCTTCATGAACGCGTTGCGCGTGGCGACGATCTGCGCCCGGCCCCGTGCCTTTGTCGGCAGGCACGACGGTGCCGGCAGGTACGCGTTCATGTACGTGGACGTCGGGATGTCGAACAGCTGGAAGACGATCTCGCCGTTCGACGCCACCCGGTAGCTCTGGAGCACTGCGGTGACGCCCCAGACCTGCTTCTCGAACGCGCCGCTGCGCGTCGCCGGCACCTTCGCCGGAGCGGTCAGCTTCCCGATGTCGGTGAGGCTTGTTGCCGCGGGCGTCCACTTCACCGACGTCTTTGCGACGTCGCTCAGGGTCATGACCTTCCAGAGCGTGCCACCGCACTGCGGGCCGGGCGCGTACGTGTGCGCACGGGCAGGCAGGGCGAAAGCGGCGGTGAGAGCGGCGAGTGCCGCGGCGGCTGCAAGAACGAATCGCATTCTCGGACCTCCGAGTCGATCGAACGTGCCGCAGCGAACAGGAGTATCCATCGGCCGCCTGACAGCGACCCGTGAACCCGAAGGGGTTACCCCTCTCGGGGAAGCTCGACGCCGAGGATGCTGAGGAGCACGATCAGCCCGATCGCGAGCAGCCACAGCGCGAGGACGAGCCTCGGCCGCCGCGTCTCGCGCAACTGCTGGATCGCGACCTTGCCCCAGAGAATGACGAGCCCCGCCGCCGCCGCGAATCCGATCACGATCACCGGAGCCAGGTAGATCGCCCGCTCGGCCGACCAGCCCATCAGCCACGCTGTCAGGAACACGAGGCCGATGACGGCGACGAATGCCACCGGAATGCGGGGAGAGTGCACGCGCCAAGGGTACGCTTCACGCAGTGGACGGGGCCGGCAACTACGAGTCCGGCGACGATTACGTCGTCGAGTTCCTCGGTTACCGCTTCAGCTTCAACGCTGATGACTTCGAGCAGCGCGTGACAGCAGCCGCCGTCAAGCTCGGACTCCTCGGAGGAAACGAGCTCGACGACGACGAGACGGCCGACCTGGTCGAGCTCGTGGA
Organism: Actinomycetes bacterium; assembly: GCA_031370755.1. Classification (GTDB taxonomy): domain Bacteria; phylum Actinomycetota; class Thermoleophilia; order Gaiellales; family Gaiellaceae; genus Palsa-739. The sequence goes on along the minus strand of JANMQZ010000092.1, from coordinate 20,366 downwards.
GCGGGACTCGATCGAGCAGCCCCGCTCGACGCTCGGCCGGTATCTCGTTCGGCACTGGGAGGACATCTCCCTCGTCGAGGGAGAATCACTCGTCTACTGGTTGAAGAAGCTCGTCTTCCGCAGTGCGTGGCTCGACCATCGCGTGAAGGACGGGAAGCTCGAGGTCGGCTTCGACGAGGAGTCGGCGGACTTCTCGTACCACGACCCGCACGGCGGGCGCGCGCTGCTCGAGCTGCTGCCGACGCCGAGCTGGCACGAAGTCCAGTACCGGCGATGACGCCCCGCTGGTACGCGGCGGCGGGTCCCGCGTATCTCGCGGCGCTCCTCGCGGTCGACACGCAGGTGCACTTCCATGCGCAGCTCGCGCTCGGCGCGCTGACCTGGCTCGTGCTCGTCGCCGCCTTGCGCCCGCTGCCACCGCTCGCCCGCGCGCAGGCACTCGCAGTCGTCGCGTTCGCAACGGTCGGCGAGGTCGTCGGCTCGCTCGTCTGGGGCGTCTACACGTACCGCCTGCACAACCTGCCGATGTTCATCCCTCCTGCCCACGGCCTCGTCTACCTGAGCGGCCTCGCGGTTGCCGGGCTCATGCGCGAGCGCATCGTCGTCGGCGTCGCTGCCGCCGGCGCGATCGTCTGGGGAATCGCCGGGCTGACCGTGCTGCCCCGGCTCGACGTCGCCGGCGCGATCGGCGTGCCGCTCCTCTGCCTTTACCTCTGGCGCTCGCGCTTCCGCGCCACGTACGCAGGGGTTTTCCTCGTCGTCGGCGCGCTCGAGCTGTACGGCACGTCGATCGGCACCTGGCGCTGGGCGGCCGAGGTGCCGGGCCTCGGCATCCCGGACGGCAATCCGCCGAGCGGCGTCGCGAGCGGCTACGTCTGGTTCGACGTGATGGCGCTCCTCATTGCCCCGTGGCTCGTCGCGGGGGCCCGAGCCGCGCTCGGTCGCGGCCCGCGCGCTATAGTCGCGCTCTCGCGCGATGAGGCTCGCGCCTAACCGCCCCTCGGGGCTGATGGCCTCTACCGAACGTCCGTATCCGACGCGTAGGTGGAGGTCGCCGTGAGCCCCGTTCAACTCGCAGCCGTTCTCGCAACTGTCGTTCTCGTCGCTTCGATGCTGTCCGTCGAGCTCGGTGTCACCGTCGCCCTGCTCGAGCTGACGCTCGGCGTTGCCGCCGGCAACATCTTCCACCTCCAGTCCGCGGAGTGGCTCGACTTCATCGCGAAGTTCGCCTCGATCGTGCTCACGTTTCTCGCCGGAATGGAGGTCGACCCGAGCTACCTGCGCGAGCGCGCACGAGACACCGTGGGCATCGGCGTCGCATCGTTCGCGGGGCCCTTCGTCGTCGTGGCGCTCGTGTCGTACTACCTGCTCAGTTGGACGACGAAGGCCTCGCTCATCGCCGGCACGGCGCTCTCGACGACGTCACTTGCGGTCGTCTACGCGGTGCTCGTCGAACGCGGCCTCACCCGGTCGAACGTCGGCAAGCTCTTGATGAGCGCAACGTTCGTCACCGATCTGTGCACCGCGCTCGCTCTTTCGGCCATCTTCATCAAGCCGAACGTCTGGTTCCCGGTGTTCATTGCCGTCTCCGTCGCGCTCATCGTGGCGCTGCCGAAGTTCGCGGCGCCGTTCTTCCGCCGCTACGGCAACCGCGTGATCGAGCCGGAGATCAAGCTCGTCTTCGTCGCGCTCCTGCTCCTGATGGTGCTCGCCGACGCGTCGAACGGCCACGCAGTGCTACCGGCGTTCGTCCTCGGCCTCGTCATGAGCCGTCACTACCAGCGGCACCGGGAAGAGCAGCGGCGTCTCCGGATCGTCGCCTTCGCGTTCTTGACGCCGTTTTTCTTCATCAAAGGTGGCCTCAACGTGTCGCTCGGCGCCGTCTTCTCGAACCTCGGTCTGCTCGGCGCATTGCTGGCGGCGAAGATGCTGCCGAAGCTCGCGTTGATCTATCCGCTCGCGCGGCGCGCAATCCCGCGGCACGCAACGTTCGCGACCCTCTTGATGAGCACGGGTCTGACGTTCGGCACGATCTCCTCGCTGTACGGCTTGACGGCGCACATCATCGACGAGACCCAGTTTTCGCTGCTGATCACCGTCGTCGTCCTCTCGGCCGTCGTGCCGACGGCGATCGCCGAGCGCTGGTTCCTGCCGGATGAGCCGTCGGAGGCCGCCCTCGTGCCCGCAGAGGAGTTCGTCTAGGCCGCGGGCGGAACGGAAAAACCGAAGCCGACGCGCGCCTCGGGCGTCTTGCGCAGCTCGATCCGCCGGATCGAGCCGAGCGGCACGATCAGCGCGTCGGGCGCGTCGCCGTCGTCGCCGCGCACGTGCAGCGTCACCATCCCGAAGCCCGGCTCGGGCTCGATGCGCTGGAGCGTGAAGCGCGCGCTGTCGGCGAGCTCGATCTCGACCGACGGCGTCTGTACGCCGTGCTCCTCGGCGAAGTCGCCGATCGCCCGGTGGATGCGCTCGACGAAGGCCTCGTGCGGGCCTTCTGCCATCGGCGTCCAGATGCCGCTCAGAAGAGCTTGTGCTCCTCGTCCGGCGCGGCGCCGATGTGCGCGCGGCCGAGCTTTGTGATCGTGCGGCCGCGCGGCGTGCGCTGGATGAAGCCGAGCTGCAGCAGATACGGCTCGTAGACGTCCTCGATCGTCTCCTGCTCCTCGCCGAGCGACGCGGCGAGCGTCGAGAGGCCGACCGGGCCGCCTTCGAACTTGCCCGCGATCGTGCGCAGCAGCTCACGCGCCTCGCGATCGAGGCCCTGTTCGTCGATCTCGAGCAGCGTCAGCGCCTCGCGCGCGACGTCGTTCGTGATCGAGCCCTGATGGCGCACCTCGGCGACGTCCCGGACGCGCCGCAGGATGCGGTTCGCGATGCGCGGCGTCCCGCGCGCACGCCGCGCGATCTCTTCCGCAGCGTCGGCTGCGATCTCGACACCGAGGATGCGCGCGGAGCGGTGCACGATCGCGCCGAGCTCGCCCGCGTCGTAGTAGTCGAGCCGGAAGGTGAGGCCGAAGCGGTCGCGGAGCGGCGTCGTCAGCAGGCCGGTGCGCGTCGTCGCCCCGATGAGCGTGAACGGCGGCAGGTCGAGCGTCAGCGTCCGCGCGCCCGCGCCCTCGCCCATGACGATGTCGATGCGGAAGTCCTCGAGCGCCGGATAGAGGATTTCCTCCGCCGTGCGGCTCATGCGGTGGATCTCGTCGACGAACAGCACGTCGCGTGGCTCGAGCGCGGTGAGGATCGCCGCGATGTCCCTCTTCTCGACCGCGGGGCCGGCGATCGTGCGGAGGCCGACGCCCAGCTCCTCACTGATGATGTGCGCGAGCGACGTCTTGCCGAGACCCGGCGGCCCCGCGAGCAGGACGTGGTCGAGCGCCTCGCCGCGCGCCTTCGCGGCGACGAGCGCGATCTCGAGCTGCTCCTTCACGCGCTCCTGGCCGACGAACTCGTCGAGCGAGCGCGGGCGGAGCGTCTGCTCGACCGCCGCCTCGTCGTCCTCGTCCTCGAGCACCGGCGCGACGAACGAGCTCATGCGTTCCTTCGCAACCAGGTTTTAACCTGGTTGCGGTCGTTTCGGAACGACTGCAACCTGACTGAAGTCAGGTTGCTGTTCACGCCGCCCGCCTCAACGCTTGCCGCACACGCTCCTCGGGCGTCGCGGACGAGTCCGTCTGCGAGAGCGCCCGCTCGGCGTCGGTGAGCGAATAGCCGAGCTCGACGAGTGCGTCGCGCGCGACGACATGGTCGTCGACGTCGACGCCGCCGCCCACCGGCGCGATCGAGACCGACGCCGCGAGCGTCTCCTTCAGCTCGAGCACGATGCGCTCCGCCGTCTTCTTGCCGATGCCGGGAATCGCCTGGAAGCGCGCGGTGTCCTCACGCACGATCGCGCGGCGCAGCTCGTCGGCCGGCGAGCCGGAGACGATCGCGAGCGCGACCTTCGGCCCGACGCCGTTTACGGACAGGAGCTGGATGAAGAGCTCGCGCTCGGCGCGCTCGGCGAAGCCGTACAGCTGAAGCGTGTCTTCGCGCACGTGCATGTACGTCTCGACGACGACTTCCTCGACCCCGTCGGCCTTGCGCACCGCGGACGGCGTCGCCGCCACGAGGTAGCCGACGCCGCCGACGTCGATCACGAGTCCGTCCGGCGTCGACGCGACCGGCTTGCCGCGGAGCCGCGCGATCATCCGGCCAGCTTCAGGAGCGGGGACGCAAGCGCGTGACAGATCGCAACGGCAAGGGCGTCGGCAGCGTGGTTCGGGGTCGGCAGCTCCTGAAGCCCGAGGATTGTCTTCACCATCCGCTGCACCTGCGTCTTCTCGGCGCGGCCGTAGCCGCACACCGCCTGCTTGACCCGGGCGGGCGCGTACTCGGTGCACTCGATGCCGGCGACCGCGCTAGCGACGAGCACGGCGCCGCGCGCCTGACCGACGGAGAGCGCGATGCGGGCGTCTGCGCCGACGTACGACTCCTCGAGTGCGACCGCATCCGGTGCGTGCTCGACGATGAGAGCCGCCACGCCCTCGAAGATCGTCTTCAGCCGAAGCTCCAGCCGCTCGCCGGCCGGCGTTGACCACGACCCGTGGCCGATGGCCCTGAGGCGGCCGCCGCTTTGTTGGACGATCCCGTACCCGCAATTCGCCGTCCCCGGATCGATGCCGATGACCTTCACGAGGACACGTTAGGCAGGAGATCGGACAACCCTCTCCGGGCTCCGCTGTAGCCTCCCATCTCGTGCTGAGACGGCTGACTCCCGAGCGGTTGGCCCTCGGCTTTGCGGCTCTGGCCGGGCTCATCGTCCTCTGGAACGCCCTCACCTACCCGTCCGGGGCCGGGTACGACGCCGCCTCGCACAAGGAGTACGGCGACTTCCTGATCGACCACCTGCGGCTGCCGCACGAGAACGAGACGCCGGAGTACTACTCGCCGCCCCTCTACTACGGGATCGCGGGCGCGCTGACGTGGCTCGGCCGCGAGGCCGGGCTCGGCGAGCCGCACAAGGTGGCGCAGCTCTGGAACGTGCCGGTCGCGGTCTGCACCGTGTTGCTCGTGATCGCGCTCGCGCGCGTGCTCGCGCCGGAGCGACGCTGGCTCGCGCCCGCAGCAGCCGGCTTCGTCGCGCTCTCGCCGGTCTTCACGCGCACGGCGGCGATGATCAACCCCGAGCCGACCGACCTGCTCGTCTCCGTTCTCTGTCTCTATCTTGCGGCGCGCATCTTCAGGGGGCGCCGCTACGGCGCCGCCGCCGCGATCGGGCTCGGCGCCGCGCTCGGCGCCGGCGAGATGGTGCGGCAGTTCTCCTTGTGGACGCTCGCAGTCGTCGTGCTCGCGTTCGGCGCCGCGCTCTGGGCGCGCACAGGCGAACGGCGCGCGCTTCTGCGCACGCTCGCGATCGCACTCGTGGCGTGCGTCGTCGTCGCAGGCCCGTGGTACGGCTATCGCGCTGCGAACTACGCGAACGTGATCTTCGACCGGCCGCACGTCGACAAGCCGCTGTGGGAGCGCCGGCCGGCGAGCTTCTACTTCGACCCCGGGCTGCCCGACGTGTTCTCGAAGCCGTACCGGCAGCACATGGCGAATCTCGCGTGGCCGCAGACGTACACCGACATGTGGGGGGACTGGTACGGCGTCTTCGCGTGGCGACGCGCCAACGCGGTCCCGCCGCCCGCGACGAACGGCTGGCTCGTCGCGCAGAACGTCGTCGGTCTCGTCCCGACCGCGCTCGCGCTCGCCGGGTGGCTCGTGCTGCTCGTCGGCTCGCTCCGGCGCCGCAACGCGCCGTGGCTGCTCGTCTCGCTGCTGCCGCTCGCCGGGATCGCGGGCTACCTGTACTTCACCGTGAGCTACCCGGTGCCGGACGGAGACGTGTTGAAGCCGACCTACATGCTCTCGACGCTCGGTGCGTGGGCGATTTGCTTCGCGTGGGCGGCGTCACGCTCGCCGCGCCTGGTCGTCGCCGCGCTCGCCGTGCTCGCCGCCGTCGACCTGCCGTTCCTCGTCTACAAGGGCGCCGTCGGCTGGTTCTAGGTGAGACCCCGGGGACTGGTCGAGGGAGAGCACGCACGCCCGTCCGAGAAGGTTACCGGCGTGATCTACGTCATCAAGTCATAGGCGGTGCGTCCGTCGGGTTCGCGCAGCACGTAGCGCCGCAGCCGCAGCCCGTTCACCCGAACGCTCCGAATAAGCTCGTGTGTCCGAAGCACGGTCGAAGGCGACATCCACCCCTGCGACGGCTTGTGCAAGGCCCAGCCTGATCCGAGTGTCACGGCGGCATGGTCGGCTTCGCCGCTTGCGTCGCGCCACACCATCACCACACCGGCAACCTCGGCATTTCGGCTCAACGTCGCGCACGCTGCATTCGCCAACCACGCCTCGAAGGGCTCGCGTTTCATCCATACCTCGTCAGCGCCTGGAACTCCGGCTGCGGCCATGACGTTCCCGAAACAATTCGGACCACTCCGGAGCGGAAACTTCCCCGCCACCCGACGCGCAGCCGGGAGCAGCGGTTCCGCCGAGCGCCAAACGGACGCCGGAACCTCGGAGTGTCGGCTCGGGAGCCTGTCGCCGGTTACGAAGCGGCTCAGAACGCCGCGACGAATCCGTGGCGTGAGAAGGCTCGGCCACCAGACGAACCTTCGTCCATCTGCCTGCTCGCGCACCGACGCCCCTGCGAGGCGGCCGATACTCGCGACTGTCGGAACCAGCGCACGCCCGTGCCGCACCTGATCACGAATCAATTCCGACCTGTCCATGCGCGTCATGGCGAAATACTCCGCCTCCCCGATCCACCGAACCAACAAACCGCGCCGCGCCAGGCCGTACAGCTCGAACGTATCCCGAAGTTCGTCCGGGACCGGATCACGTTCATCGCCTTCTACTAGAAACGGTTGCGGGTCCGGCGCGAACCATTCCGCCCACCGAGCGAGCACCCCGTCCGAAACCGCAACGCCAAGAATCCGACCATGCGCCACTGCGAACCATTCTCGCATCGAAGGGTGCGCAGGCTACGACCGAGACTGACTGAGCCCAGGACCGACTGAGCTCCTACGCGCCCGCCGCGCCCTCTACCCAGGGCAGCTCGTCCCAGTGCTCCGGGTGCTTCAGCCGCCACTCCCGGATGCCCTTGTAGGCCTCGGCGCTCGAGGTCGTCTCCGTCTCGACGCTTGCGCCATAAGCGAGTGCCCGCTCCGAGCGCCGGTACGTCGTTGTCGCGTCGTCGGCCCTCGCGCCGACCGCGACGAGCACGCACGGCCCGTCGCCCGCGCCGACGAAGACATGCCCGGTACCCGGCGGGCAGTGCACGAAATCCCACGCGCGCAGCCGCCGCTCCTCGTCCTCGATCACGAGAATGCACTCGCCGCGCAGCACGAGGAAGTCCTCCTGGTCCGACTCGGCGTGGAAGAAGCCGAGCGAGTGCCCGGGCGAGATCACGCGCAGCGTGAAGCCCAGCTGCCGAAAGTTCGCCTCCTCGAGATCGGGACGCCCCTGGAGCACGAAGTCGTCGGACTCGAAGATGCAGACGCCGTGGAAGTGGTCGTTCGTCACCCAGGCCGCGTCGCGCGCGTTGACGACGAACCAGCCCGGCGACACCGGCGCGAGCCCCGACTCCACCGCCTCGAGCCGCGCTTCGGGAACCATCCGCGCGCTCAGCCGGCGACGGCCTCGAGCACCTGCTCGGGGATGTCGAAGTTCGCGAACACGTCCTGCACGTCGTCGTTGTCCTCGAGCTGGTCCATCAGGCGCAGCACCTTCTTCGCGTCGCCCTCGTCCGCGACCTCGACCGTCGTTTTCGGGAGCATCGTCAGCTCGCTCGACTCGATCGTGAAGCCCGCGGCCTCGAGCGCCTCGCGTACGGCGCCGAGCTGCTCGGGCGCCGTCAGCACCTGGTACGACGAGCCGTCGAGCGAGACGTCGTCCGCGCCCGCGTCTGCCGCGGCGAGCATCAGCTCGTCCTCGTCGACGCCCGCCGCCGGCACGAGCACGACGCCGCGACGCTCGAAGAGCCACGCGACAGCGCCCGAGCCGCCGAGGTTGCCGTCGTTCTTCGCGAACGTGTGGCGGACATCGCTCGCCGTGCGGTTCCGGTTGTCGGTCAGCGCCTCGACGATCACCGCGACGCCACTCGGGCCGTAGCCCTCGTAGACGACGGTCTCGAACGTGCTCGTGTCCGAGTCGGCGCCTGAGCCCTTCGCGATCGCGCGGTCGATGTTGTCCTTCGGCATGGAGTACGAGCGCGCCTTTTCGATCGCGTTCTGCAACGCGAGATTCCCCGAGGGGTCTCCCCCACCCTCGCGCGCAGCGACGATGATCGCGCGCGTCAGCTTCGAGAAGAGCTTGCCGCGCTTCGCGTCCGCGGCGCCTTTCTTGTGCTTGATCGACGACCATTTGCTATGCCCGGACACTCGTCACCTCCCGCACCATGTTCAGGAAGAGCTCGTGGATCCGCGTGTCGTCGGTCAGCTCCGGATGGAACGCCGCGACGAGGATGCGACCCTGCCGCGCGAGCACCGGATGCCCGTCGACCTCGGCGAGAACGTCGACGTCGGGGCCTGCCTCCGCGATCCACGGCGCGCGGATGAACACCGCACGCACCGGCTCGTCGCCGTGGCCGATATCGATGTCGGCCTCGAAGCTCTTGACCTGGCGCCCGAACGCGTTCCGCTCGACGCGGATGTCGGCGAGGCCGAGGTGCTCGCGGTCGAGGATGATCATCCCCGCGCACGTGCCGAAGATCGGCGCGTCGAACGAGCGGAGCGCCTCGTCGATCCCGTAGAGGTGCATGAGCCGCGTGATCGCCGTCGACTCGCCGCCGGGCAGGATCAGGCCGTCGAGCCCGTCGAGCTGCGGGGGGAGCCGAACTTCAACGGGCTCTGCGCCGAGGCGCCGCAGCACCGCCGCGTGCTCGCGGAAGTTGCCCTGCACGGCAAGGACGCCGATTCGAAGCGGCTTCTCCACGGACGGATTGTAGAGGCCGCTAGCCGGGGCGCCGGCGCGCGACCACGAGGCCGAGCGCGACGAGCAAGAAACCGGTGAACGCGTAGACGAGCGATGGCACCCAGCCGCGGTACTGGATTCCGCTGAACGGCCCGAACGACGCGCTGCTCCCGCCGCTCGCCCATTCGTTTGCGAAGTGCGACGTCGCGGCGAGAAGGCCGATCGCGCCGAGCACGGCCCAGCTCGAGCGTTCCGTGCGATGCGCCATGCCGACGAAGACGAGCGCGACGATGCAAATCAGCGCCCATTGCCAGTCGCCGCCGTGCCACCAGTAGAGGAGGCTGCCGCCGATCAGGAGGCCGCCGAAGAGATGCAGCCAGAACGCCGTCGGGCGCTCGCTCGAGCCGCCGGCAATGGTGTACGCGAGGCCGACGACGAGCGTCACAACCGCAGACCAGCTGCCGCCACCGGAGATCAGGTCCGTGACGAAGAGCCAGCCGAAGAAAAGGGTGAGCGCCTTGATGAACGGGAAGCGGAAGCGGCGTGTGTTGTCGATCGCCGAGACGAGGATGAGCAACAGAAGCGAGAGCCGCGCGACTGAGAACCCCTTGAAGGGAAGGTGCGACAGGTCGTGCACGGAGAGCCAGCCGAACCAGACCCACAACGCACCGATGAAGAAGCCCCAGGCGATCACCGACGCGAACGCGAAGATGCCCGCCGCAACCCACCGGTCGTTGCGCTTGAACGCGTGTGCGATCCCGTAGAGCACGACGAGGATGAGCAGTGCCCACCCCGCGAAGGCCGCGTGGCCGTATGACACTGCGAGATACCCGAGCGCGCCGATCGCAGCGAAGAGCACCGTCAGCCCACCGGTGTAGACGAGGAACGAGGAACTCTTCCAGACGGGCTTCGGCATCTCGGCCATATGCCGAAGGACGCTAACGGGCTAGGCGGACGGCGCTACCAGCCGCGCGTCTCGAGCAGCTCGCTCGGATCGAGCGTCTGCGTCGAGATGCCGACCATCGGCTCACCGAGGCCGGCCGAGACGCGGGCGAGGATCTCCGCGTCCTGGAAGTGCGTCGTCGCCTCGACGATCGCCTTCGCGCGCCGCTCGGGATCGCCCGACTTGAAGATGCCGGAGCCGACGAAGACGCCGTCGGCGCCGAGCTGCATGCAGAGCGATGCGTCGGCCGGTGTGGCGATGCCGCCTGCGGTGAACGTGACGACCGGCAGCTTGCCGTGCTCGGCGACCCAGCACACGAGCTCGTACGGCGCCTGGAGCTTCTTCGCCTCCGCGTAGAGCTCTTCCTCGGCGAGCGAGGTGAGCTTGCGGATGTGCCCGTAGACCGAGCGCATGTGCGTGACGGCGTTGACGATGTCGCCGGTCCCCGCCTCGCCCTTCGTGCGGATCATCGCGGCGCCTTCGCCGATGCGCCGGAGCGCCTCGCCGAGGTTCGTTGCACCGCAGACGAACGGCACCGTGAACTTCCACTTGTCGACGTGGTGCTCGAGATCGGCGGGTGTCAGCACCTCCGATTCGTCGATGTAGTCGACTTCGAGCGCCTCGAGGATCTGCGCCTCGGCGAAGTGGCCGATGCGGCATTTCGCCATGACCGGGATGGTCACGCCGTCCTGGATCCCCTGGATCATCTCCGGGTCGGACATGCGCGCGACGCCGCCCTGGACGCGAATGTCGGCGGGGACGCGCTCGAGCGCCATCACGGCAACCGCGCCCGACGCCTCCGCGATCTTCGCTTGCTCGGCGTTGACGACGTCCATGATCACCCCGCCCTTGAGCATCTCGGCGAGGCCGCTCTTCACGCGCATCGTTCCGTACTCGGCCATGGCGGGAGTGTAGCCCTAGCCCTTGAGGCAGCGCGTGGCGGCGTCAGCCTCGTCGCCGTTTGGCGTCACCGTCCACACGAGGACGGCGTTCCGGTTCGAGCTCATGATGTCGGAGATGTGCGGGCGCAGGCCTTTTGGCGCGTGCGACGTGAAGGCCGCCTCCGTCGAGGCCACTGAATCCGGGCCTGCGGTGAAGGCGATCGTGAGCAGGTTTCCGGTAGCGGACCTCGCGCGGATGCCGCCGTGGTCGGCGAAGGCGGCGACGAACCCGACCTGCGAGGGGCTACGTGTCACGCCCGTGAAGCCGTGGCTCCTGAAGCACGGCGCCGACGCCTTCGCGGTGAACGGCTTCGAGTTGCGCACGCCGCAGCCGGCCGCGACGAGCGCGACGAGGAGCACGAGTCCGAGCCGGCGGGCCACGCGGCGACTGTAGCCGCGCGGCGGGACGGCCCAATGGGAGAATCGCCCGATGCAGCCGTGGTCAAGGGATCTCGTCGGGCGCCTCGACGAGCACGAGCTCGAGAGCGACGCGCTCCGCGGCAACCGGCTCGGCGACCCGCACCGGCGGCCGCTCTGGGTATACGCGCCGCCGGGCGCCGACGCGACGCCGCTGCCCGCGATCTACCTGATTCAGGGGCACACCGGCCAGGTGGACATGTGGCGCAACCGGTCGGCCTTCCGGCCGAACGTGCTCGAGCTCGTCGATGCGCTCTTCACCGACGACGGCTGCCCGCCGGCGCTCGTCGTCTTCGTCGACGCGTGGACGTCATACGGCGGCTCGCAGTTCCTCGACTCGCCCGGTGTCGGCAACTACCACACGTATCTCTGCGACGAGGTCGTGCCGTTCGTCGACGCGAGCTACCGCACGCTTCCGAATGCGGCGCATCGCGGCATCGCCGGCAAGTCGAGCGGCGGCTACGGGGCGATGGTCACGCCGATGCTGCGCCCCGACCTCTTCGGCGCGCTCGCGACGCACGCGGGCGACGCGCTCTTCGAGCTCTGCTATCTCCCCGACGTCCGCGAGGCGGTGCGCGCGCTGCGCGATGCATACGACGGGTCGTTCGACGCGTTCTGGAAGGACTTCCGCTCGCGCCCGGCGTTCACGAAGGGCACCGACTTCCCGCTGCTCAACATCTACGCCATGGCGGCCTGCTACTCGGCGAACGAGGACGGCACGATCGATCTGCCGTTCGACACCGCGACCGGCGAGCTCGACGACGCCGTGTGGGAGCGCTGGCTCGCGTGGGATCCGGTGCGCATGGTCGACGGCCACGCCGACGCGTTGCGCGGGCTGCGTGCGATCTATATCGACTCGGGCAAGCGCGACCAGTTCTTCCTCGACCTCGGTGCCGAGGGCTTCCGCCGGGCGCTTGAGCGGATCGGCGTCACCGACGTCTTCTTCGAGCTCTTCGACGGCACGCACTCGAGCATCGAGTACCGCTACCCGATCGCACTGCGCTACCTGGCGGAACGCCTCCAGCCGACGTAGGTCGCGTTCCGCAGGTGCTGCGGCACGTCACCGCGCTGGAGGCTCCCCTCAATCTGGGCGAGCACCTGCCCGCGGTGCTCCCCGGTCGTCCTCCACGTGTAGCTCTGCCTCGACGGCATGAACGTGATCGCTTCGATCGTCCACGCGTCCGAGCGGACTGCGCGCGCAGCCGCGAGGCCGGCGTCGAGGATGCGCACGAAGAGTCGCGGGATCAGCATCACGAGCCAGACGACCGCGTTCACGAGCGCAATCTCCCCCGACGCCGTAGTCGACATGCCGGGGTCGTCGACGATGTCCGTGTCCCACTCGGCGCGGTCGCCGACCTCGAGCTTGTAGACGTAGATCTCCCAGGCATGCCCGTCGGGCGAAGTCAGCCGGACGGAGGGCCGAAACACGCTCACGAGTACATTGTCGCCCCATGCGAGGGCTCGAGGGCAAGCGCGTCGTCGTCACCGGCGGCACGAGCGGGATCGGCGAGGCGACGAGCCGCCGCTTCCTCGACGAGGGCGCGCGCGTCGTCGCGCTCGCCGTCGGCGAGGACGAGGTCGCGACGGCCGCCGAGCGGATCCCCGGGATCGAGGCCCTGCGCTGCGACGTCGCGGACGCAGCCGCGGTCGAGGCTGCGTTCGCCCGCGCCGACGAGCTGCTCGGCGGTGTCGACGTGCTCGTCGCGAACGCCGGCATCTCGATCCGCAAGCCGTTCCTCGAGATCGAGGAGGCGGACTGGCGGCGGGTGCTCGACGTCAACCTCACCGGCGTCTTCCGCTGCGCGCAGCAGGCGGCGCGGCGGATGGTCGCGGGCGACGGCGGTGTCATCCTCATGACCGCGTCGACGAACGGCCTCACGGGCCACCCGTTCTACGCGGACTACAACGCGTCGAAAGCAGGCGTGATCCTGCTCGCCCGCACGATGGCGCTCGAGCTCGCACCATCGGTGCGCGTAAATGCGGTGTGCCCCGGCTACGTGCTGACGCCGATGCAGAAGTCGGAGTACACGGACGAGATGCTCGCCGAGGTGAACGCAGGCATCCCGCTCGGCCGCCACGCGAGCCCCGAGGAGATCGCGTCGCTCTTCGCGTTCCTCGCGAGCGACGACGGCGCCTATTTCACCGGCGCCGTCATCTCGGTCGACGGCGGCGAAACCGCCTGAGGGCAGTCGAAGGTTCACAGAACCGTCACGCCCTCGTGACGGGCATTCCCCAGGCGGTGACAGTCACGGGTTACGGAACTGTCACGACTTCGTGACGAACGTTCCACAGGCGGTGACAGTCACGGGCGCGCCGGCCCGGATCGGGCCGGCGCAATGCCCGGTTGTTACTTGGCCTGGGTCGCGAGGCCGATGGGGCACGAGACGCCCGTGCCGCCGAGCCCGCAGTAGCCGTTCGGGTTCTTCGCGAGGTACTGCTGGTGGTACGACTCCGCGTAGTAGAACGGCCCGGCCGCGGCGATCTCCGTCGTGATCTCGCCGAAGCCCGACTTCGCGAGCTCGCCCTGGAACATCGACCGCGACGCCTCGGCCGCGGCGAGCTGCGCATCGGTCGTCGCGTAGATCGCCGAGCGGTACTGCGTGCCGCCGTCGTTGCCCTGGCGCATGCCCTGGGTCGGGTCGTGGTTCTCCCAGAAGAGGCGGAGGATCTCCTCGTAGCTCGTCTCCTTCGGATCGAAGACGACGAGCACCGCCTCGGTGTGACCTGTGCGGCCGGAGCAGACCTCTTCGTAGGTCGGGTTCTTCGTGTAGCCGCCGGCGTAGCCGACGGCGGTGGCGTAGATGCCGGGTGCGCGCCAGAAGACGCGCTCTGCGCCCCAGAAGCAGCCCAGTCCGAAAACGGCCGTCTCGAGGCCGTCGGGGAAGGGCGGGGCGATCGGGTTGCCGAGGACCTCGTGCCGGGCGGGGACGGGCATCGCCTCGTCGCGGCCGGGCAGCGCGTCCTCGCGCTGGACCATGGTGCTGGGCTTGCTGAAGAGATACATGTCTCTTCAGTCTGCCTGAGGCGGATTTCGTTACGCGGCGGGCGCGCAGACGAAGAACGAGCGCGGCGCCTTGCCCGCGGGGCGAACCCCGACGTGCTGCTGCCCCTCGATCCGCCAGCCGCCGTAGCCCTCGAAGACGACGACGTCGCCCTCGTTCGGCGGGTCGGCCAGCTGCTTCTCGTCGATCGACCAGCGGCCGTCCGGGAAGACGAGCTTGAAGTCGTAGCGCACGGTCGTCGGCATCACTTGATGTGTCGGCTCACGGAGAAGCGCGGTGTATCCCTCGATGTGCGCGAGCGCGTCTGCCCGGCGTTGCCGGTCGGCGTCGGTGCCCATCGCGTCGAGGCCCTGGCGGCTCGCGCGCAACACACGCTCGAGCGCCTCGGCATTGCGGCCTGCGAGTTCTCCACCCACAACTATTGTCATCATCGCGGCCGGGACGCCGCGCCTCCCCCAAAAGGGGATTGGTCCGGTCTTGAACCGGGCTCAGGGCGACTGGACGGCGTTCGCCCAGTCGCTCAGGCGATCCGAGAAGCCCGGTGTGCCGGCGCCGACCTCGACGACCGCATCGGCCGGGACGTTCGCCCGCCGCGCGGCGGCCACGATGGCCTGCGCGGTCGGGCTTCGCCGCGGCTCGCGACGAAGCCCGATTGTGTGCCGCGCACGTCGCTACTTCGGACTGAGGAAGCCTTCGAACTGCGACTTCGTGAAGCCGTTGGCGAGCGTGACACCGGCACCGCGTCCGCCTCCGGCAAGCCCGGCGTAGTCGCCGGTCGCGCGAATGACTTTCCAGACGCCGGTGAAGGTCGCCCACCCGTTCGGGAGGTCGACGTACTCGATCCGGTTGCGGGCAACGATCGTCCCGTGCTTGCCGGTGAGCGTCATCTGAGGATCGTTGATATCGATGGCCTGGCCGTCGCGCATGATGGAGCGCTCGCTCCAGCAGCAGAACGAGGCGACGCCGGTGTCGCCCTTGATTGCGCCGGCCGTCAGCGGGGTCAGGATGAACGACGCTCCCCCTTGCACCTGGATCGAGACTCGCTGCTTCGCCGCGACCGGTCCGGCCGCCGCGACAGCCGCCAGCGTGACGGCGGTTGCCGCGAGAATCGCGATTGTTGTGACCTTCCTGCGCATTGTTCTCCTCCTCGCGTCAGACGACATATCCGAGGCAAGCGTGGCCGCCCGGACTGAGGAGGGACTGAGGGTGGACTGAGGCTCAGCAGCCGAAGTTGAGGTTTGGGGCCACGGTGACCCACACCGCACCGGCCCCGGTCGCGATCGAGGTCAGGCACAGCCCGCCGTAGAACGGCGGATCCGCGACGCGGATGGTGAAAGCGCCTTGATGGGTCTGACCGTTCCACCGCTCGACGATCCCCTTCGGCGCGTCGAACTGCCAGATCGACCCGTAACCGGCGGTGTCGTAGCCGAGCGCAGGGGAACAGCAGCCGAGGTGCGCGGGTCCGAGCGTTCGAGGCTCGACGATGACCGTGTCACCGCCATCGTCGGTCAAGCCGACCCAGATCGCACCGAGCACCACCTCGGGCCGGGCGGCGCGTTTCCCGAGGTCGACGCTTCCCGTCACGCGTGCCGAGCGAGGGTCGATCCGGAAGAGCGTTGCGCTCGACGAGGCCACGACCCACACGCGGCCGAGGCCGGCAGCGACACTGTCGATCGCAGCCGAACGGGGAAAGTGAGTGCGCTTCGTGACCTCGCCGGTGGCCGGGTCGATGCGCAGCAGTTGGTTGTCCCGGGTCTCATGGGTGACCACCCAGACGGCGTCGTACCCGACCGCGACTGCGAGGGGCTCGCCCTGCAGCAGGTACTCGCGCTTGCCGCGAGGCCCGGAGAACACCCGCGTGAGGTGTGACCTTCCCCGCGCGTCGACGCCGACGAGCCAGGCGCCCGCGGTGTCGGCGGTCAGCACCGGCCCCGTGAAGGAGTCCAGGTGGCGACTTGCTGCGGCGACGAGCCTCGTTGTGTGTTCGACAGTGTTTGTTGCCGCGCCGACCTCCGAGACCGACGGACCGGCAGCGTTGTAGACCCAGACGCTGTGTCCCCCGACGGCGCTCACGGATGGTCTCGTCCCGACGCCGATTACATCGCTGACCCTGTTCGTCGCCGGGTCGATGCGGACGAGCGTGTTTGCCTTGACGGGCGGCACGGCCCCGCCGCCGCTGCCGGCGCCTCGAATGAGCACGGCGGCTACGAGCGCTGCAGCAAGGACGAAGAGCATCGCAATCACCGCGATGACCGTGCGCCTGTGACGCAGACGTGCCGGCGGTCGGAGCTCGAGCGCCTCCTCGGCTGCGGCGATCAGCTCGGCGCAGGTCGTATGGCGGTCGGCCGGCTCCTTGGCCATCGCCTTGCGAATGACCATGTCGATCGCTTCGGGAAGCTCGGGCCGGCGATCGCTTACGCGCGGCGGCTCCTCCTCCAGATGCGCCCAGGCCACCGCCAGCCGCGAGTCGCGCACGAACGGGGTCTCGCGGGTGAGGCACTCGTAGAGAAGGCAGCCGAGCGCGTAGATGTCGGTGCGGCCGTCGACCGGGCCGCCTTCGATCTGCTCGGGGGCGAGGTACGCGGGAGTGCCGACGGAGCGCTGCTCGGCTGCCGAGCCGCCGTCCTCGTCGAGTCGTCGCGTCAGGCCGAAGTCGGCGAGGTAGACGTGCTCGCCCGCATCGAGCAGCACGTTGGAAGGCTTGACGTCGCGATGGACGAGACCGTTCGCGTGCGCCGCATCCAACGCGTTCCCGACCCGGCTGCAGATGGCGAGCGACCGGACTTTGTCGAGCGCGCCCTCCGCGTGCAGGAGCGCACGCAGGTCTCGTCCCTCCACGTAGCGCATCGCGAGGTAGAGGCGACCGTCGACGTCGCCCGCGTCGTGAATCGGCACGACGTTTGGGTGCTCGAGCGACATGGCGAGCTCCGTCTCGCGCGAGAAGCGTTCGCGGAAGCGCTGATCCTGCGCGAGCTCGGGCGCCATCAGCTTGAGCGCGACAGTCCGCTTCAACCGCAGGTCGTGAGCGCGGTAGACGACGCCCATCCCACCGCGGCCGATCAACTCGTCGATCCGGTAGCCGACGAACTCGTGGCCGATCTGAAGCTCAGTCTGAACGCTCACTGCATCAGCCGCCCTTCTGCTTCAAGCCTATGCGGTGAGCACTGAGGCGTCCCTGAGGCTTGGCTGAGCGCGACGAGTGGTAGCGTCGAGCCGTCGGAAGGGCCGTCGCGAGGAGAAGACGTGGAGTTCGGCATCCTGGGCCCCCTCGAGGTTGTCGAGCAGGGTCGTGTGCTCGCGCTCGGTGGATCGAGACAGCGGACGCTCCTCGCTCTGCTCCTCATCCGCGCAAATGAAGTCGTCTCGGCCGACCGACTCGCCGACGAGCTCTGGGGCACGCAGCCGCCGAAGGAAACCGCGAACGCGCTGCAGTACCACATCTCGCAGCTGCGCAAGGCGCTCGCTCCGGGCGACGCGATCGTCACCCATGAGCCGGGCTATCTGATCCGCGTCGGCCCCGACGAGCTCGACCTGCTCCGCTTCGAGCGGCTCGTAGGCGAAGCACAGGACGCCGCGCCCGAGCGTGCAGCGCAGTTGCTCCGTGATGCGCTCGGTCTCTGGCGAGGACCGGCACTTGCCGACCTGGCGACCGCGCCGTTCGCGCAGCCCGAGATCCACCGCCTCGAAGAGCTCCGCCTCGGGGCCCTCGAGCGGCGCGTCGAAGCCGATCTCGCGCTGGGTCGGCATGCCGAGCTCGTCGCGGAGCTCGAGCTGCTCGTTCGCGCGAACCCGCTCCGCGAGCGGCTTCGCGCGGCGCTCATGCGCGCGCTCTACGGCTCGGGTCGACAAGCCGAATCGCTCGAGGTCTATCGCGAGACTCGTCGTCTACTCGTCGACGAGCTGGGCATCGAGCCGAGCCCCGCCTTGCAAGACCTCGAGCAGGCGATCCTTCGTCAGGATCCGGCCCTGACGTCGCGCGACGGCGGCGTAACGTCGCGACAGCGCCAGATCATGGTCGTAGTGGGCGACCCCGACCGGCTCGGCGCGTTGCTCACTATCGCCGAGCCACTCGCGCAGCGGCCGGCGCGCGAGCTCATCCTGGCACGGCTGTTGCGAGAAGACCGCGAGTTGGGAGACGCGACTGCTGCGCTCGTCGAACATCGAGACACGCTCGCGGAGCGCGGCGTGCAGTCTCGTGTCGCCGCCTTCACCACGCTCGAGCCGGGAGCGGACGCCGTGCGACTCGCGCACGAGCACGACGTCGATCTCATCCTGATCGATGCAGCGTTGGGCGTGATCGAGGGCCCTCTCGCAGCGGACCTTCAGGTTCTCCTCGAACGTGCGCCCTGCGACGTCGCAGTGCTCGTCGGGAGTGGCGGAGTCGCGGCTGGGCCGATCGTGACTCCGTTCGGCGGAGTCGAGCACGACTGGCCTGCGATCGAGCTTGCCGCCTGGCTCGCGCAGTCGCTCGGGACCACGCTCCGGCTCCTCGGCACGACGGCAGACCCAGCTCTTGGACGCCGCGACGCGAGCCGGCTCCTTGCGCGCGCCTCCTTGCTCATGCAGCAGGTGGCCGGAACCGTGACCGAGCCCGTGCTCGTCCCGGCCGGCGAGGAAGGCGTCCTCGAGGGGGCGCGCGACGCGCGTCTGCTCGTCGTCGGCCTGTCCGACCGCTGGCGGACCGAGGGCATCGGCTCGGTGCGCCTCGCGGTCGCGGCAGGCTCCGCAGCGCCGACCCTGTTCGTACGCGGCGGGCTCCGGCCGAGCGGCATCGCGCCGAGCGAGACGCTGACCCGTTTCACATGGACGCTCGGATCTCACTTCAACGAAATGGGCCCGCCTGGACTCGAACCAGGGACCAAGGGATTATGAGTCCCCTGCTCTGACCAACTGAGCTACGGGCCCGCGCGCTGCAGATTCTGCTGAGAATGGCGCCTCTCCGCTCGATCCTCGACGCCGCGCGGCAGAATACGGCCCCGTGAAGGTCTTTCAGCGCGAGACGAAGCTCCGCACGGCCGGCGGGCTGACCGTGACGGACATCACCGACGAGGTGCAGGAAGCGGTACGCGAGAGTGGCATCACCGACGGCATCGCTTGCGTCTACTCCCCGCACACGACGTGCTGCGTGCGCGTGAACGAGCTCGAGCAGGGTTTCATCGAGGACTTCGCGGAGCTGCTCCGCCGGCTCGTGCCGACCGAGGGCTACTACGCGCACGACGACTTCGACCGGCGCACCGAGAACATCTGCCCCGAGGACATGGAGCAGGGCAACGGGCACTCGCACTGCATGGCGATGCTGCTCGGCACGGCCGGCGAATCCGTGCCCGTGCGCGAGGCCGAGCTTCAGCTCGGCACCTGGCAGCGCGTGCTTTTCATCGAGCTGGACCGCGAGCGCGACCGGCGCTGGCTCGTCCAGGTTGTCGGCAACGAGTAACGGCTGACGTTTCGGGCAGAGTTCCAGGGATCGAGTCCTCGACCCTGGGAGGAGTCCCATGCGAGTCCACCACCATCTCGGTGTGGCAATGCTCGCGGCGACGCTCGCCGCGCTCCTGGCCGCCCCAGCGTTCGCCCGACCCACGTTGTCCTTCCCGGTCAACGTGACGATGACGAACAGCAGCTGCGTCCTGAACTACAAGTCCGTGAGCAAGCAGAACACGAGGATCGTGTTCCACATCATCAACAACGGCAGCGTGTCGCACGGGTTCGACATCACGACCAAGTTCCACTCGCCGTTGATCAAGGCGCACCAGGAAGGAACACTGGTCGCAAACCTGGGGCGCCCCGGCGCGTACAGGTACGCATGCGTCGCCGCGCACTCGACCGTGAAGAAGGGCATCTTCACGATCCGCACGACCTAGGACGACGGCTGCGAGCCGGGCCGCGCGGCCCGCGCCCGGCTCGCTGTCCAAAGCCGCGATCCAAAGCGGTGCCAGGCACCTTTGGTGCCTGGCATCTCCGATTCGGGGGTGACGTACGCCGCCGTCAGCCCGCCGACCACGAGGAACGTTGCGGCGTTGACGTAGCTTGACACGTCGCTCGCGAGGAAGAGCGCGGCGTACACGAACTCGCGCGGCTTCGCCATCCGCCCCATGCGCACGTGCACGCGGCGGCGCTCGGCGGCGCCGGGCG
>JANMQZ010000142.1:0-1987 GCA_031370755.1 Actinomycetes bacterium | reverse complement strand
GCGCGTCGGCAGCCGCGCCGTCCTGAGTCGCCGGACGGCGGTGTGTTGGCGGTGCGGTGAGCGTCATGCGTGCAGCCCTGAAGACATGGAGCTACTATGGCCAGCACCATTCTGAATGTCAAGATCGATAGGACGGAACCTTCAGAGCTCTTCACGCAGGTCGCAGGCGAGATCCGTCGCGCGATCGCCGAAGGTGCGGCGAAGCCCGGTGAGCGTCTTCCGCCGGCTAAGGACCTCGCCGCCGTTCTCGGCGTGAACACGAACACCGTCCTGCGGGCGCTGCGCGTGTTAAGGGCAGAAGGGCTGCTCGAGTTCCGGCGCGGCCGCGGCATTTCCGTCGCCGGCACCCCCGAGCGCGGCGCAGTCGTCATGCGCGCAAAGGAACTAGTCCACTTCGCCCGCAGCCACGGCTATCGCCTTGACGAGCTCGTCGAGATCATCGAGCGCGTCGGCTAGCGCCTTTATTGGTCGCGGTGAGAGTTGCGACACGAGTGCGGCCGCTCGGCTGGGCCAGTGTTCGGCAATGTCCCCCGAGCGGCATGGAGACGCGTGAGCGGGCGCGATCCTGACGAGCGTCGAGAGGAGTGCAAACACTCGAACGCGCCAGCGTTCCGGAGTGTTGCGCCACCGGCAGATGAGTCGAGCCAAGCCGTCGAGGATTGGCTGCCGCCAGCTCTCGCTCATTCGCCGTCTGCATCGCCGCGCGCTGGCGATACGTCTGCCTGGGTCAATGGTGCCGTGCCCAAGCCGCGCGGTGCGCCTCGGGGCCGCTGGTCACCTGCGTGACGCGACTGCCGTCGGCGTTCATGACGTAGATCTCATACGTGCCCGTGCGGTTGCTGACGAAGGCGATCTTCTTTCCGTCCGGCGACCAGGAATCAAGGCCGTTGTGGATCTTCCCGCCGCGGCTGCTGGTGAGCTTGATGAGACCGGTTCCGTCAGGCCGCACGGTGAAGACGTTCGAAGAGACACCGGGGACGTCGCCGATCCCCGGGCTGGAGAAAGCGATCCGCGAGCCGTCCGGCGACCAGTCGATCTTGTCCGCCAGCCCCCCTTTCTGCCAGGGAGTGACCTGCTTCAGCCCACCGCCTTCCGCGTTCATCGTGAAGATTGCCCCAGCTCCCGCTTTCTTCCCCCAGATGAACGCGATTCGCTTGCCATCAGGAGAGAACGCGGGTGACTCGAGTTTCTTTCCTCCCTTTGCCTGGAACGTTTTCTCCGGCAGCGGGATGCTCAGGACGTGCTTCACCCCCGTCCCATTCGCAGCCATCACCGAGACCGTCGCCTGTTTGCCGTACTGCAGCGTGGCGTACAAGATCCGCCTGCCGTCCGGTGACCATGACGGACGCCCATTGAACCCCGTCGGCGTGAGCAAACGCAGGCCGGTTCCGTCCGCGTTCATCGTGTAGATCCCGGCTCGACTGACGAAGGCACCGGTGTAGACGTCGCGCTCGAACGCGATCTGGTTGCCGCTTGGAGACCAGGCGGCCCAGATGGAGTCGCTGTCGGCGAAGTGGGTCAACTGCTGCGCGGCGCCCCTGTCCAGCTCGCTCGTGAACAGCTGGTAGCGCTTGCCGACCTTCGCGTCATACGCGAGCAGCCCGTTCTTCCCCGGAAAGGTCGCTTGCGAGGGCGATGCCAACATCAGGAGGAAGACAAGTGCTGCCCCGAGCGCAGAAGAGATGCGCATCACGACCACCTTCTCCCCAATGGCGTCCGAGAAGCCGGGCGAGCGTCCATCGTGACACCACCGCGGCTCTACGTCAAACCAGACCACCTTGCAGCGGGAGACCGAGCCGGAGCGTCGCCTGCCCGAGCGTCCTCTCACTCGAGAGGCGCTCTTCGATATCCCTAGCTCAGCCGGCGGTAGACGCTGCGCGTTGCCGCGCCTTCGGCGCCGTCGCCAACTGCCCGCACGCTGCATCGATATCGCGGCCGCGGGTCAACCGCACCGTCGCGGGCACATGCGCGCGATCGAGCTCGGCCT
>JANMQZ010000066.1:0-8977 GCA_031370755.1 Actinomycetes bacterium | reverse complement strand
CAAGGGCAAAGCCTGGGTGCGCTTCGCCGACGGCGAGGACGCGATCGTCGGCGGCTCCCGGGTCGAGCGGCGGGCCTGACTCCCGCGTAGCGGGTGTCTGACCCAGCTTCGAAATGCGGTGCCAGGCACCGCTTCGCGGAGCCAGGCACCTATGTCCGGAAAGGACAGTAGGTTGACCCGATGCGCCTGCTCGTCGCCCGCTGCGAGGTTCGCTACTCCGGCCGCCTGAACGCTGTCCTCCCTGAGGCGGTGCGGCTGCTGATCGTCAAAGCGGACGGCTCGGTGCTCGTGCACGACGACGCGGGTGGCTTCAAGCCGCTGAACTGGATGACCGCGCCGACCTTCGTCGAGGACGAGGGCGACCGGCTCGTCGTGCGCAAGCTGAAGACGGAGGACGTGCTCGAGATCCGGCTCGCCGAGATCCTGAGCGACGTCTCGCACGACATGGGCGAGTCGGCGGCGCTTCAGAAGGACGGCGTCGAGCGCGACCTGCAGGAGGAGCTCGCGGCCGCCCCCGCTGCGCTCGGCGAGGAGCTGACGCTCGTACGGCGCGAGTGGGCGACCGAGGTCGGCCCCGTCGACCTGATGTGCCGCGACGAGAACGGCGAGTGGGTCGCCGTCGAGATCAAGCGCATCGCGACGATCGAAGCCGTCGAGCAGCTGACGCGCTACCTCGGCTTCATCCGCGAGGACCCGGCGAAGAGCGCGTGCCGCGGCATCCTCGCGGCCCAGAAACTGAAGCCGCAGGCGGTGACGCTCGCCGAGTCGCGCGGCATCCGTTGCGTCGAGGTCGACCTCGCGCTGCTCCGCGGCGAGCGCGAGCCGGACCTGACGCTCTTCACGGCCTGACGATCGCCTTCAGGTACCCGTCGGGCGGCTCGGCGAAGAAGCCGGGCAGCTGCTCGAGCGAGATCTCGTGCGTGAGCAGCTTCTCCCACGGGTATGCGCCGCTCGCGAGGAACGCGAGCGCGGCGCGCACGGTCTGCGGCGTGTGGTGGAACGCTCCGCGCACCGTCAGCTCGTCGTAGTGCAGCCGTTCTGCGTCGAGCTCGACGTCGCCCTGCACGCCGCTGAAGAGGACGACGGTTCCGCCGCGTCGCACCGCGGCCACCGCGTCGCGCCAGCCTTTCGGCTTCCCGGTCGCCTCGATGACGACGTCCGCGTCCTGCGCCTCGCCGGGCGCTGCCCCGAACTCCGCCGCGAGCGCGCGCCGCTCTGCGCTCCCGCCCGCGACGACGACTGTCGCGCCCGCATCCTTCAGGCACGCGCAGAGCAGGAGGCCCATCGGCCCGGGGCCGAGCACGGCGACCGTCTGCCCGTCCTCGATCCACGCCGTCGCGTGCAGCGCGCACGCGAGCGGCTCGACGAGCGCCGCGACCTCGGACGCCACCGTACGCGGAACGGGGTGGAGGTTGACACGCGCAATCCGCTCCGGCACGACGAGCAGCTCGGCGTACGCACCGTTCAGGAGCGGTAACAGGTTCTCGCACAGCGTCTGCCGGCCGCGCACGCATTGCGCGCAGGTGCCGCACGGCGCCGAGTTCGCCGCGACGACGCGCCTGCCCGTTGCGACGTCGAAGCCGCAGAACTCGTGGCCGAACGGCGACGGCAGCTCGGAGAGGAGCAGCGGATGCCCGCGCCTGACCGTCTTCAGGTCGGTGCCGTCCGTGAGCGCGAGCTCGATCTGCACGAGCACGTCGCCTCGGCCCGGCTGCGGGTCCGGGACGTCCTCGATGCGGAGGTCGCCCGGGCCGTAGAAGCGCGCCGCCCTCACGGCGTGAACACGACCTTGAGCGCGCGCCGGCTCGTGAAGAGCTCGAGCCCTTCGGCGAACCGCTCGAGCGGCAGCACGACCGGCTCCGGCACGTCGAGCTCGGCAAGAAGCGCGGCGGCCGCCCGCATCGCGGCCGGTGTCGCCGAGCGCGAGCCGACGACGGTGAGCTCGCGCCGGTAGACGAGATCCGCGGGCAGCTCGCCGGCGTCGGCGAAGACGAGCACCGTGCCGCCCGGTGCGACAGCGTCAAGCGCGTGCGCACCTGCGCCGCGTGCACAGACGACGGCAGCGTCGACCGGCCCGTCGGGCGCGCGGCCCATGCGCTCGGGATCCGCGTCGACCGCGAACACCTCGTCCCCGCGCCGCTCGAGCACCGCGCCGAACAAGCGCCCGACGAAGCCGTTGCCGACGACGAGCACGCGACCGCGCGGCACGCGCTCGGCGCCGCGCAGCACGCACGCGAGCGGCTCGACCATCGTCGCGCGCGCGTCGTCGAGCGACTTCGGCAGCTCGACGCCGTCCGCCGTGCGCACACGCTCCGCGAAGCCGCCCGGGACGATCGTCGGCGCCGCGAACTGCGCACACGTCGTCTCGTGCCCCGCACGGCAGCGCGCGCACTCGCCACAGGGCCGGTGGTGCGCGAGCGCGAGCCGCCGCCCGCCGTGGCGCACGACCACCTCGTGGCCGAGCACGGCGCCTGCGAACGCAGGCGAGAGCTTCTCGACGTCGGAGCCGCAGAGCCCGCAGGCGAGCACGTCGACGGCGTCGTCGGGCTCGTCGACCTCGGCGAGCTGCGGCCGGCCGTCCGGGTCTAGCACCACCGCCCGCACGGGGCGTATCGTAGGCGCATGGCCGTGAAGCTCCACCGCTGCTCGAGCCAGTGGGTGAAGATCAAGGGGCACCCGTGCTGGCGGGTCGAGAAGGCCCTCGAGGAGATGGGCATCGAGTACGAGCTCCTGCCCGGCCCCGTGTGGCGCGGCAAGCGCGACGCGCTCGAGGCGCTGAGCGGGCAGCGGAAGTACCCGGTCATCGTCCTCGAAGACGGGACGGTGTACCGCGAGGAGTCGAAGCACATGGAGCGGCGAATCCGCGAAGGACGTCTCGAGAGCGGCTAAAGTGAGCCCCGCCTGGGGCTATAGCTCAGTTGGGAGAGCGCCTGGTTCGCAATCAGGAGGTCGGCGGTTCGAGCCCGCCTAGCTCCATCTCAGAGCCCCCGCACGACGCGGGGGCTCGTCTCGTTCAGGGGCCTCGGTGGGCCCGGCAGAAGGCGTCGCGTGCCCGGCCCGCATGCGAGAAGGGCACGCGCGACGTGGCGGCGGCGATCACGACCGCCCGCGCCACCGCGTTCCGCTCGATCGAGCGCGCCACGGCCGCGCGCTTCGCCGGCGTCGCCGCGTTGAGCAGGCGGCCGCCGTCGCGAAGCGCGGCGTTGCGCCAGCTTCCGAGCAGCAGCGCGAGGCTCGCTGCGTCCGTCTTCAGCACCGGCAGCGTGAAGTGCGCGACGGTCGGATCGAAGCGGCGTGACTCCTCGCGGAGCATTGCCGGAGCGACGTCGCGGAGGATGCCGTTGACGTCCTCGAAGGAACGGCGGCGGCGCTCGGCGCTCGAGGCGGTGCCGAGGCCGACGGCGGCGACGGCGAACGGGAGGTCGCGGCTGATGTGTGCGTTCATGCCGAGGAGCAGGTCGCCGATGCCGCTCACGCGCCGCCGCTCCGCGGCCGCGAAGGCGAGCTGCCACGCATCCGGCACGGACTTCCGGTCGTCTGCGGCCCACGCGTCGTACGCCCTGAAGTAGAACCGCGCGAACACCGCGTCCAGGTGCGCGAGATAGGCACGGTCGCCCGAGGCCGCCGTCGAGCCCGTCGCCCGCTCGACCGCTTGGGTGACGCGGAGGTACATGAGCGCGAACGCCGCCTTGTGGTCGCACGCTGCGGCGAGTGCGTCGAGACGCGCCTGCATCTCGCCGACGACGACCGCGACGCACGCGGGCGCGCCGCGGTTGCACGCGTTGGCCGACTGCGGCTGCAGCGGCCCGGCCAGCGTCGCGCCGATCGAGTGCCATTCCTTCGTCACCGGCGCGGCCGTGTGCGCGGTCGACCCGCACCCGGCCGTCACGGCGAGCGCAGTCGCGCCGAGCAGCAGCAGCCGGAGCGTCACGGCCGGTGCGGGTCGTAGCGGCGGAGCGCCGCGCCGGCGCCGGCGATCGACGCGATCGACAGTCCGGCGAGGGCGCCGATGCTGAGCCACCACGCGCCGGCGGTGTGATCCCAGCGCGGCTGGCCGAGGGACGCGGTCGCGAGCCGGTGCGTCGCCGCCTGCGGGTTCGCGAGGTCGAGCGTGGGGACGGCGCGCGCGAGCCCGTTCAACGGCTCGAGGTCGTTCAGCCCCGACGTCGAGGCGGCCGCGGAGAAGCCCCACTGACTGCCGGCGACATACGACAGCTGCTTCAGCCCGGGCTGCGCAACCACCTCCGGGAAGATGCCGCCCATCGCGAGGATCAACTCGAGGATGATCAGCACCGGCAGGACCGTCATTGCGCGGTCGAGGCGGCCCGCGAGCGACGAGACGAGCAGCCCGAGCCCCATCGCCGCCACGCCCGCGGCCGCCACCGCCACCGCGAGCTCGAGCCAGGGCGAGCCGAGCGCGACCGCGTCGACTGGGCCGCCCTGCCTGGCCGCCCCCACCGCGACGAGCACGGCCGACTGCAGCACCGTGACCGTGCCGAGCACGAGCACCTTCGAGCCGAGGTACGCGGAGATCGAGACGCCGACGGCGCGCTCGCGCCGGAAGTTCGGCAGCTCGCGGACGATCTCGCGTGCGGCGTTCGACGCGCCCACCCAGGTGGCGGCCATCACGAGCGTGAGCAGGACGAAGCCGCCCTTTGCCGCGATGCGCATGATCCCGTCGCCCGGCGGTGCGAGCTGTCCGGGCGGGAGCGCAAGGAGCATGATCACGCCGAGGATCGGCGCCTGGAGCGCCAGCAGCCCGACGTTCCGCCGGTCGCTCACGAGCACCTCGACGCTCCGCCGCGTGAGCGTGCGGAGCTGGCGGAACCACGTCCCGCGCGTGCGCGCGCTCGGCTGCGCGGCAGGCCGCTCCTCGGTCGGCTCGGCGGCAGGCGGCGCGCCGACGTAGAGATCGTGGTCGGGATGCTCGCGGAAGCGGGTCGGCCAGTCGACGCCGCCCTGCGTGCTCAGATCCTGGAAGACCTGCTGGAAGTCCTCACGGCCGAAGTACGCCGGCGCAAGCTGCGCCGGGCCGAAGTACGCCGTTTGCCCGCCGGGCGCGAGCGCGAGGACGCGGTCGCAGAGGCGGAGGCTCTGGACGCTGTGCGTGACGACGATCACGGTTCGGCCGCCGTCTGCGAGCCCCCGCAGGACCTCCATCAGGGTGCGCTCGTACCCGGGGTCGAGCCCGGACGTCGGCTCGTCGAGGAAGAGGAGCGACGGCTTCGTGAGCAGCTCGACGGCGACGCTGACGCGCTTGCGCTGCCCGCCCGAGAGCCGATCGATGCGCAGATCCCGCCGCTCCTCGAGCGCGAGCTCTCGCAGCACCTCGTCGACGCGCGCGTGCCGCTCCGCCGCCGACACGTCGGGCGGGAACGCCAGCTCGGCCGCGTACTCGAGCATCCGGGAGACGCGAAGCTCCTCGTGCAGGACGTCGTCCTGCGGCACGAACCCGATGCGGCGCCGCAGCTCGTCGTACTGCGCGTAGAGATCGAGACCGTTGTAGAGCACGACGCCGCTCGTCGCCGGCCGCAGGCCGCTCAACGCGTGGAGGAGTGTCGACTTGCCGCTGCCCGAGGGCCCGACGATGCCGACGAGCGAGCGCTCGCGCAGGCTCAGGCCGACGCCGTCCACGAGCGTTCGCGTGCCGACGCGCACGGTGATGCCCTGCGCAGCGAACGTGATCTCGCCCGTGTCGACGTACTCCTCGAGCGAGTCGCCGACGAGGCGGAACTGCGTGCGCCCGATGCCGACGACGTCGAGCTGCTCGAGACTCGCCTTGCGAACCCGCCGCCCGTTCACGAACGTCCCGTTGTGGCTCCCGAGGTCGACGAGCTCGTACCCGAGCGTCTGGCTGCCGTGCAGCTCCGCGTGGCGGCGCGAGACGAGCACGTCGTTGACGACGACGTCGTTCTCGGGCGCCCGGCCGATCCGGACGACGCGGACGACCGGATGGATGCCGCTGAGCCGGCCGAAGCCGGTGGGCGAGACGGGTGCGAGCGCTTCCTCGAGCGGCAGGAGGCCGCCGACCGTGCGCCGTGCGCCGACGCCCTCGCCTTCGTCGGCGCCCACCGCTACGTCGAGACCGCGGTCGGGGCCGCGGCCGGTGGCGGCGCTGCGCCCTCGGACTGCCAGTCCTCCTTCAGCACGGCAGGTATCGAGAGCGACCACAGCCTGATCGTCTGCGAGCGGCCGCGCACCGCCAGCTCGTCGACGAACACGATGTCGGCCGGTTCCCGCGTCAGCGCCTCGCGGGTCGACTCGGCGAGGAAGAGGGCGTACGGCGTTCCCTTCGTCATCCCCTCCACGCGCGAAGCGGTGTTGATCGTGTCGCCGATCGCCGTGTACTCGAGGCGCCGTTCCGAGCCGATGTTGCCCGACATGAACTCGCCGGTGTTAATCCCGATTCCCATCTTGAAGCCGCGCTCGAAGCCGCGCGCGAGCAGGGACTCGTTAAAGCGCGGCAGTCGCTCCTCGAGCATCTCGCGCGCTGCGGCGAGAGCACGGTCGGCGTGATCCGCCTGTGGCAGCGGCGCGCCGAAGATCGCCATCAGGCCGTCGCCGAGATACGAGATGAGCGTGCCGCCGTGTGCGAGCACGGCGTCGCTCATCTCCGAGAGGTACGCGTTCAGGAGGTCGATCACCTCTTCGGCCGAGAGCCGCTCGGAGAACGTCGTGAAGCCGCGGAGATCGGTGAACATCACGGTGCCGATGACGCGCTCGCCGCCGAGCCGCAGCTGCCCGTCGGTGCGTGCGAGCACCTGGTCGACCACCGATGCGGGAACGAAGCGCGAGAACGCGTCGTGGGTGCGCACGCGGTCGAACGCCTCGAGGACGTACTCCACGACGAGGACGCCGACCGAGGCGAGGAGCAGCGCGAGCAGCGGGTACGTGAAGAGCAGGACGCGGCCCTGATCGAACGCGACCTGCGCCGCGACCGCGAAGACGGCCCCGATCGCGACGGCGACCGCCGGCGAGTGCCAGCCACGCAGGCGCAGGCTGGCGAGCGGTGCAACGAGGCCGAGGAGCACGATCAGCGCTATGCCGACGCCGCCCGGCAGGCTGCGCAGCGGGTAGCCACGCAGGGCGGTGTTCACGGCGTTCGCCTGGATCTCGGCGCCGGACATCACCTCGCTACCGGACGTCGAGGTCGCGTGGACGTCCTGGAGCGACGGCGCGGACGGGCCGATCACGACCACCTTGTCCCGGAACACCGACGGCGGCACCTTCCCGTCCAGCACCTTCGAGTACGAATAGGAGGCGATCGTGCCGGGCGGTCCGACGAAGTCGATCCAGGGCGTAGCCGACGGCGGCGACGCGAGCGGCGCTCCCCGCGCGACCTCGGCCGCGGCGACGCCGAAGCTCGTCAGGCCGTCGACCTCGACGGGTGCGCGGCGGATGACGCCGTCGGCGTCCGCGGGGACGATCGCGTTCGCCGCGCGCGCGCCGATCGAGCGCAGGAACGCGTCGCCGCCGAGCACCGCGGAGCGCCCCTTCGCGTCCACCTCCGTCGTGGCGAGGACGACGTGCTTCGCTGCGGCGATCGCTCCGATGAGCGCGTTGTCGTCGCGCGGCGTCGTCTGCTCCGTGAACTGGATGTCGATCGCGATCGCCTTCGGGTGCCCCTTCGCGACCTGGTCGATCACGCGGGCGTGATAGCGGCGGGGGAACGGCCACTGCGCCGGGCGGTTCGAGTTGCGCAGGTCGTTGAACGTCACGTCGTCGATCTGCACGACCGCGACCCCGTCCGGTCGCCCCTCGCTCCCGCGCAGTCCAAAGCGGGCATCGATCGTCTTCAGCTCGAGCGAGCGGAGGACGTGGCCGGCCTGTGCACCCAGCGTGATGCCGATCGCGAGGATGCCCACGAGCAGGAACAGCGTGGCTCTCCTGCCGCGCAGCCTCCTCACGCCGCCGACCTCCCGTCCATCACGAGTCGAACGCGACGAGCGAGGCTGGGTCGACCGCCCGGATCGCGCCCGTCAGCTGCCGCCGCGCGACGACGAGGCCGCCGGAGTCGTCGCCGGCCACCGGGCGGACGTCCGGGTGCGCGATCTGCCGCCGCACGTGCGTGAGGAGCACCGAGACGTCGTTCACCATCTGCCGCGCGAGCGCGTCGATGATCGGGCTGACCGCACCCTGGTCGACGTCCGGCTGCGCCTTGAAGCGCAGGCGCCACTGCAACTCGTCGACGTGCCCGTAGAAGGTCGAGAGGTCGGCCATCAGCCCGTAGTTCGAGATGATCATCCCGAGCGGCCCGCTCGCCGCCCGCCAGGATCCCGACGGCAGGTCGGGGAAGAAGTAGGCGTACCGCTGCTGCTCGTCGACCGTGCGCGTGAGGCTGCCCTGGAGTCGTTCGAGCTCGAGCGCGATCGCCGAGAACCGGCGCTTCGCCTCGGTCTCGCGCCGCTCCTGCTCGGCCGCCCGGGCGGCCTCGTCCCGGCGGCGCTCCGCCTCCGCCTCCTGGAGCTCCGCTTGGGCGCGCTGCCGCCGGTCCCACGCGAGGGCGATCAGGAAGGCGAGCGTCGTCGCCGAGAAGCCCGTCGACATGCCGGTCCAGGTCGTGTTGCCGCCGTAGAAGATCGCGGTGAGCACGGGCGCGACGACCGAGACGACGACCACGAGCACGAGCAGCCCGAAGGGCCAGCGGTCGAACCAGAAATCGAGCCGGGGCGCCTCGTTCTCAGTGGGCTCGGTCATCGCCCGAATATACGCCCGGCGCGGCCTTGGTACCTCTTGTGCAAGGTAATCGAACGTCTTAGTCTGGCTCGAAGATGGTCCCTCGCCTCGCCTCGCGCCTCGACCGGATCCGCGCCCACTACACCGTGGTGGTCATCGGCTCGGGCTACGGCGGCGCCATTGCTGCCTCGCGCCTCGCCCGCGCCGGACAGGACGTCTGCGTGCTGGAGCGGGGGCGCGAGTTCATGCCGGGCGAGTTCCCCGACACCCAGCTCGAGCTCGTGCGCGAGACACAGGCGCA
>JANMQZ010000322.1:0-4687 GCA_031370755.1 Actinomycetes bacterium | reverse complement strand
CACCTCGGGGCCGCCGGGTCAAGCGCCTGCCTGCCTCCTAGAATCACGGCCGTGGTCACGGTCGAGGCACGGACGTTGGGCGAGGCATGGCTCGCGCTGAGCGGGCGCATCCTGCGAGAGGGCAATGACGCCGCGTATGACGGGCTGCCGATGCGCGAGCTCGCGGTGGTAACGCTGAGCGTCGCAGAGCCGGATGAGAACGACCCGGTGATCGCAACGCTCGCCGATCCCGAGTGGCTCGCGTGGATGCACGCGAACTTCACGCGTCCGGAGGCCGTGGCGGAGCTCGGCAACGCGCGCAGCTACGGCGCACGGTTGCGCGACTACGGTGGCCGCGATCAGGTCGAGTGGGTGGTCGACCGACTGAGCGCCGACCCGGCGTCGCGGTCGGCGACGATCACGACGCTCGAGCCGCTGACCGACACGAGCTACATCCCGTGCGTGTCGATGCTCGACTTCTGGCGTCCGCGCGGCGACGCGATCGATCTCGTCGTCTACGCGCACAGCCTCAACTTCGGCAAGAAGGCGTACGGCAATCTCGTCGAGCTCGCGCACCTGCAGGCGGAGGTCGCCCGCCGGCTCGACGCAGCCGTCGGCTCGCTCACGATTCACGTCAAGTCGGCACACGTGTACGAGCCGGAGCTCGAGCTGATGGAACGGCTCGTCGCGGCGTCAGCCTCAGCAACCTGACTTCAGTCAGGTTGCGGTCGTTGCGACGACCGCAACCAGGTTGAAAACCTGGTTGCTGAGCGCCTACTCTTCGATCGCTCCGCCGATCAGCCGCAAGTGCCGGCGGAACGTGTACGACGGATCCTCGGCGCGCTGCTCCAAGTACTCGTCGAAGGCCGTCTGCACCCGCAGCGTCTCGCCCGCGCGAATCTTCACCGCCTGCTCGCGCTCCTTCTGCCAGATCTCCCGCGCGATCGCCAGCACCTCGTCGGCACGCTTGGCCGCGACGAAGACGACGCCATCGTCGTCGGCGAAGACGAGGTCGTCGCTCGTCACCATGTGCGCGCCGAACCGCACGCTGGTCAGCGCGTCGGCCTCCTGCTCGTCGAGCCGCACCGGCCCCGGCGGAAAGCTCCCGTAGCTGAACACGGGCAGGCCGATCTCGACGAGTTCCGGCGTGTCGCGGTGGAGCCCCCAGACGACGACGCCAGCGACGCCCGCCGCCTCGGCCTCGAGGATCGTCAGGTCGCCGACGCAGCCCTCGTCCGAAACGCCCGCCGTTGTCGACCACGAGGACGTCGCCCAGCTCGGCCGCGCCGAGCGCCTCGAGAAACACGTCCACGCTGCCGTAGTGCCGCGCGGGCAGCGCACGTCCCGCGAGCCGGTGCCCGGGAACGACGGAACGGATGCCGGGCGGCCCCGCGCGCAACGGCACGCCGCAGCGGATGCAGGCGTCGGCGACGAGCGGTGTCGAGAGGTCGTCGAACACGATGCCGTGAACGCTAGCCCGGCGGCCCATCCCTATGCCGCTATCGTCGGAAGCGTGCCACCGCTCTCGATTCTCGATCTCGCACCGATCGTCGAGGGCGAGACGGTCGCGGGCGCGCTCCGCAACTCGCTCGATCTCGCGCAGCACGCGGAGGACTGGGGCTACAACCGCTTCTGGCTCGCGGAGCATCACAACGCGACGGGTATTGCGAGCGCCGCCACCGCGGTCGTGATCGCGCACATCGCGGGCGGCACGCGCACGATCCGCGTCGGCGCCGGCGGGATCATGCTCCCGAACCACGCACCGCTCGTGATCGCGGAGCAGTTCGGGACGCTCGAGGCGCTGCACCCCGGGCGGATCGACCTCGGCCTCGGCCGCGCACCCGGCACCGACCAGTTGACGATGCTCGCGCTGCGCCGCGACCACCCGGGCTCCGACACGTTCCCGCAGGACGTGCTCGAGCTGCAGGCGTTCCTCGACGACGCGCAGCCGCGGCAGACCGTGCGGGCAATCCCCGGCATGGGCTCGCACGTGCCGCTCTGGATTCTCGGCTCGAGCCTCTACGGCGCGCAGCTCGCGGCAGCGCTCGGTCTCCCCTACGCCTTCGCGTCGCACTTCGCTCCCGACGCGCTCCTGCCCGCGCTCGAGATCTACCGCGACCGCTTCCAGCCGTCTGCGCAGCTGCAAGAGCCGTACGCGATGGTCGCGGCGAACGTGATCGCCGCAGACGACGACGCGACCGCGCATCACCTCTTCACGTCGGTGCAGCAGTCGTTCACGAATGTGCTGCGCGGCCGGCGCGGGCAGCTGCCGCCGCCGGTCGACGACATCGCCGCCTACTCGTCGGACGAGGAGAGAGCCCGCGTCATGCACATGCTGAGCCGCTCGTTCGTCGGCTCGCCGCAGACGGTGCTGAGCGGCCTCGAGTCGTTCGTCGAGGAGACGGGGGCAGACGAGCTGATCGTCGCCGCCGCGATCCACGAGCACGCGGCGCGGCTGCGCTCGTACGAGCTCCTCTCGGGTCTCGGCCTCACACGTCGAGACGAGCGTCCTCGAGATCGAGATCGCGCTGCACGAGGTTCATGATGTCGTCGTTGATCTTTCCCTGACGCCGCAGCTCGACGACCGCTCGCCGCTCGGCGTCGAGCAGCTCGCGGCGCAGCCGCTGGTAGTCCTGTGACCGCTGCTCGATGGCGCCGTCGTCGCCGTCGTCGAAGCGCGCCGCAAAGCGGGTCTCACGGAAGCGGTACAAGCCGCGCATGCGCTCGGCCGTGTCGTCGCGCACCCAGTCTTCGGCGACCAGCTCGTCGAGACGCTGCACGGCCGCGCGGGCCGCGTAGATGCGCGCCTTCGTCTCCTCCTTCGCGGCGCTCCCGTCGTCTTCGAGATCGAGCAGCCGGATGACCAACGGCAGGCTCAGCCCCTGTACGACGAGCGTCGCGAAGATGACGCAGAACGCGAGATAGATGAGCAGGTCGCGCTGCGGAAACGGGTCGCCGGCATCCGTCGTGAGCGGCAGCGCGAGCGCGGCCGCGAGCGTGACCGCGCCGCGCAGGCCCGTCCAGCCGATGAGCGTCGGGTACTGCCACGGCGGGTACGGGTCGCGCTCGCGGATCCTCTGGGAGAGGAAGCGCGGCAGGTACGTCGCGGGATAGATCCAGAGCAGTCGCGTGCCGATCACCGCCGCGCTCACGATCGCGGCGTCGCCGATCAGCGTCCCGGTCGAGCGGCCCGAGAGCGAGTCGAGGATCGGTCGCAGCTGCAGGCCGACGAGCCCGAAGAGGAGCGCGTTCAGCAGGAAGGTGATGATGCTCCAGACGGCGTCGCCTTGGAGGCGCGTCTCCGGGTCCGTCAGCTCCGGCGTGTACCAGCCGACATAGACGCTGACTGTCACGGCCGCGAGCACGGCCGACACGCCGGCCGCCTGGGCCGGGAGGTACGCGAAGTAGCCGGACAGGAGCGCGATTGCGATCTCGGTCGGCGAGTGATGCATCCTGCGCCGGATCTGGCGCAGGACGAACCCGACTGCGAGCCCGATCGCGATACCGCCCACGACGTCGACGACGAAGTGCCAGGTCGCATGCCAGAACGAGAAGCTGCCGGTCACCACCGCCGCGACGGCGAAGCGGTACGCGACGAGCGCAGTCGCGTCGTTGATCAGGCTCGCGCCCTCGATCAACGTGGCGAGCCGGCGCGGGATGCCGAGGCGCGACGCGATCGCGTTCGCCGCGACGGCGTCCGTGGGCGCGACGAGCGCACCGAGGACGAAGCAGACCGGCCACGAGAGTCCCGAGATCGCGGCGTGGCAGACCGCCGCGACGGACAGCATCGTCACGAAGACGAGCACGACGGCGAGCAGCGACAGTGGGCGTATGTTCCGCCGCAGGTCGCGGAGCGACGTGAAGAACGCGGACGAGTAAAGGAGCGGCGGCAGGATCGCGACGAGCACGATGTCCGGCCGCAGCGCGACGTGCGGCATGCCAGGCACGAAGCCGAGCGCGAGCCCGCCGACCACGAGCAGGATCGGGTACGGAACTCGGAGCATCGGCGCGAGCGCGAGCAGCGCGGCGCCCGCGCCGAGAATCGCCAGCAGGATCAGCGAGTCGTGTGCCGAGAAGCCCACGGCGAGATGCTAAGCGGCGGGCAACACGCCGGGCCAGGAAGTCGTGCGGTCAGCTGCGGCGTCACGTGCCTCAGCCGTCGATGGCGGGCGCGGCTCCGTACTCGTCGTCGCTGACGTGGTCGCCCCAGCTTGCGGAGTTGCCCTCCTCGTCAACGTCCACCATCGCGATGTGCGCCATGAACCGCGTCGCCGCAGCGCCGTGCCAGTGCACCTCGCCCGGCTCGAAGAACACGCGGTCGCCGGGGCGAATCACCTCGATCGGACCGCCGCGACGCTGACAGAGACCGACGCCCTCGAGGACGTAGATCGTCTGGCCGTTCGGGTGCGTGTGCCAGGCGGTGTGCGCGCCGGGCGTGAAATGGACGCGGCTCGCGCTCAGTCGCGACGTGCCCGAAGGCGCCGCGACGGCGTCGATGTAGACCGCGCCGGTGAACCAGTCGCTAGGCCCCGCTGCGGTGGTGAGGCTGTTCCTTGTGATCTCCATGTCTCTCCTCGTCGGGTATCGCGGTCCGCGAAGGGTCTATCAGTACCGGGTCGGCCGTGACCAGCGGGCGTGTGCTTCAGTGGCCTTCGCAGCGACGACGACCGAAGGAGACACATGCGCGCAACTGTCATGTACGGCGCCG
>JANMQZ010000311.1:0-3741 GCA_031370755.1 Actinomycetes bacterium | reverse complement strand
CGAGCTCGAACGGCGCGGACACCTCGCGCAGGCTCCAGGCGGCGCGGCCGAGCGGCGACGGCAGCTCGCGCCGCGTCAGCAGCGGGTCGTGGATGCGGACGTCGATTCCGTGCTCGGGGAGCTGCAGCGCCCCGTACAGCGAGCTGTCCGGCTCCTCGCCGCGCCTGACTCCGTCGAGCAGCTCGCGGCGAGAGTTGAGATAGATGAATGTCGCGTTCATCCGCGCTTGCGCGCGTAGATCGAGACACCTGCATAGCGCGCGGCGCTGAGGTGCGCGATCGTGCCGACCGTCATCCCGACCTTCGGGATGCGAGAGATGAAGAAGCCGAACGGCACGGGCGGCCAGCCGTCGGAGCGCTCCATCCGCCGCAGGACGCAGCCGGCACGCATAAAGGCGACCGCATATGCGACCGCGGTGTGCACGTGCTCGTTGATCCCGAGCTCCTTCTCGCCGGCTTGATCGGGATTGTCCGAGCTGCGCCCGAGCCCGCGCACCCCTTCGTTCAAGCCTGCAACGACGCCGCCGGGCGTCGTCACGCGCGCCATCTCCTTCACCATCTTCGAAAGGTCGAGCGCGTGGTGCAGCGTGGCGACGCAGTAGGTAACGTCGAACGTCGCGTCGGCGAACGGCAGATTCTCGCCGTCGGCCTGGACGCGACCGAACTCGCCGTAGAACGCACCGCGCCCGAGGCCGATGTTCGGATCGACGAGGATGTCGGTCGCGACGTACTCGCAGTCGCGTTCGAGCCAGAACCGCGCCGCCCAGGCTTTCGCGGCGCCGACCTCGAGCACGCGCAGCCCACGCGCGTCCTGGACGTAGCGGTCGAGGAGCACCTGGAACGAGTGCCCGTTCGCGAGCCAGTTCGGGTCGTCCCAGCCGAGCTCGCGGTTCACGAACGGAAGCACGCGGTCGACGGCGTCGTCGGGCTCGTACCAGCCTTCGGCCTGCGCCTTCTCGAGCCAGCCCTCCGCCTCGATCAGCTTCTCCCGGGCGCCGGGCAGGTCCTCGTGCAGCATCAGGGGGATGCCGTCGGGGGCGCGACCGAAGCTCCGCCCGCAGCCGGTGCAGACGAGACCCGCGCCGTCCTCCCGGACCGCGCTCCGGCAGAAGGGGCAGCGAAGAATCTCGAGGAGCGGCGCCACGCGGGTCAACCTACCGTGCCGGAACGCCGGGCCGTCCTCCCCAAACACCCTTCTTACAGCGCTTCGTTAGGCTGCGGCCGTGACGGTCGCCGTGGCTGCCCTTGCCGCGCTGCCGGCGAGTCTCCTGACGATCCGGGGCCTGCTGCACACGCCCGCAGCCCGCCACGTCGTGGCGGCGCCGCGTGCGGACCGCTGGCACACCCGGTCGACGCCCCTGCTCGGCGGCAGCGGCATCTTCGCCGGCCTGCTCGCCGCGGTCGGCATCGGCCTCGCAGCCGGCCTCATACCGGCGTCCCGCGAGCTCGGCGGCATTCTCGGCGGCTGCGCGATCCTCTTCGCCGCAGGTCTTGCCGACGACCTCTTCCACCTGCCGCCGATCGCAAAGCTCGGCGCGCAGGGCGCCGCCGCAGCGCTCGTGCTCGTCGCGGGCGTGCGCGTCGAGATCGTCGGCAACCCGGTCGCGGCAACTGTGATCGGCGTCGTCTGGCTGATCGGCATGACGAACGCGTTCAACCTGCTCGACAACATGGACGGGCTCGCGGCAACGCTTGCCGCGATCGCGTGCGCGTTCTTCGCGATCGACGCGTACACCGTGCACCCGAGCCACCTCGTCGCGCTGCTGTCGCTCGGGATCTGCTTCGCCTGCGTCGGCTTCCTGCCGTACAACTTGCGCTTGAACCGGCCTGCCGCCGTCTTCATGGGCGACAGCGGCGCACAGGTGCTCGGCTTCGCGCTCGCCTCTCTCGGCCTCGCGTCGAGCTGGACGGTCGCCGGATCGACGGTCGCGACGCTGCTCCTGCCGGTGCTCGTTCTCGCGGTCCCGATCCTCGACACGACGCTCGTCACCGTCGTCCGCCTGCTCGAAGGACGCCCGGTGACGCGCGGCGGCCGCGACCACACCTCGCATCGTCTCGTCTATCAGGGCCTGTCGGACAAGCGCGCGGTCGTGCTGCTCGGCGTCGTGTCCGCTGCGCTCGGGCTCACGAGCCTCGGCTACAAGGTGCTCGACGACACACGCATCACACTCGCGGGCGTGCTGATCACGTTTGCATTCCTACTCCAGTTCGGCAGCTACCTCGCCGACATCAATCGCGCGCCCGTCGAGTCGGACGCTACCTCGTTCCTGCGCTCGCTCTTCGTGCATCGCCGGCGTCTTGTCGAAGTGGTCGTCGACTTCGCCTTGATCGCCGCGTCGTTCACCGTCGCGTACATCATCCGGATCGAGGGGAAGGGCACCATCTGGGACCGCCACCTCTACAACGTCGCCCTACCGGCTGTCCTCGTCGTGCGCTACGTGTTCTTCGTCGGCTTCGGCCTGTACCGCGGCGTCTGGCGCTATGCGGGTGCACGCGACGCGGCCAGCATCTTCGCAGCCGTGGTGCTCTCGGAATGCGCCGCGTTCGTCTTCCTCGCCGCGACCGTCGACTGGCGCGAGTTCCCGCGCGGCGTCTTCGTGATCGACGCTCTCATCTGCGTGCTGCTGATCGGAGCCTCCCGCTTCTGGGAGCGCGGCGTCGCGCACGCCCTCGGCTCGCTCGTCGGCCGCGGCACGCAGGACCGGACGCTGATCGTCGGCGCCGGCAGAAGCGGGCGCAGCCTGCTGCGCGAGCTGCGCGAGACACCCGGCGTCCGCGTCGTCGGCTTCGTCGACGACGACCCCACCTTCCACCGCCGGCGCATCCAGGGCGTGCCCGTCGTCTCCAGCCTCGACGACATCGGCTGGACGCTCGGCCGCCTGTCCCCCGACACCGTGCTCGTGACGATCCCTGAAGCGGATCGCGAGCAGCTCGACGGCGTCGTCGAAGCGTGCAAGCGCGCCGACATCCAGTGCAGGTTCGTGCGCAGACACATCGACCTCGACCCGAGCACCGTTCTCGGAGCGACCGCCGAGTGAGCGCCGTCGCAACGCCGCGGCGCGCCGAGGAGGAGGCGCGGCCGCGCCTCACGATCGCGGACCGCCTGCTCGCGGCCGTGCCGCTCGCGAGCATCTACCTCTGGCTCTCGATCGTCTATTGCGTCGAAGCGTGGAAGCGCACGACGCCGTGGCTCTTCACCGACGAGCTCGAAATGACCCAGATCTCGCGGGCGATCGCGGCAACCGGTCACGCTGCACGCCGCGGCGAGCCTTACAAGTTCCGGTCGCTCTACACGTACATGATCGCGCCGCTCTGGTGGATCGACGACGTCGCCAGGGCGTTCTCCGCCGTGAAGTACGTCGATGTGCTGGTCATGACCTCGGCGATCTTCCCGACGTACTTCCTCGCCCGGCTCTTCATGCGGAAAGGATGGGCACTCTTCGCGGCGGCCGGCGCAGCGGCACTTCCCTCGCTCGCCTACTCGTCGTGGATCGTCGAGGAGACCCTCGCGTATCCGTTCGCGGCACTCTGCTTCTTCCTCATCGTCAAGGCGTTCGTCGAGAAGAGCCGCTGGTGGGTGATCGGCGCGATCGCGGCCTCGGTCGTGGCGCCCTTCGTGCGCGGCGAGCTGGTCTTGATCCAGATCATGTTCGCCATCACGGACGGATTCGGCGTCAGGAAGAGCGGGGGGGGCACCCGCCGCCTAAACACGGGGTCGTTGGAAGAATACAACGGCCTCTAC
>JANMQZ010000128.1:0-41051 GCA_031370755.1 Actinomycetes bacterium | reverse complement strand
CGAGGTGTTACCGGCCGAATCCTTCGCGGTCACCGTCACATGCGTCGTCCCGAGCGCGAAGACCGTGCCGGACGCCTGCGAGTACGTGACCGACGCGACACCGACCGCGTCCGTGGCGGTCGCCGCCGGATAGCTCACAGCCGCGCCCGCCGCGCTCGTCGCCTCGGCCGTCTGCATCGCCGGCACCGTCAGCAGCGGCGCGACCGTGTCGACCACGACCACATCGAAGGAGCCCGTCGAGGTGTTACCGGCCGAATCCTTCGCGGTCACCGTCACATGCGTCGTCCCGAGCGCGAAGACCGTTCCGCTCGCCTGCGAGTACGTGACCGACGCGATACCGACCGCGTCGGCTGCGGTCGCCGCCGGATAGCTCACTGCCGCGCCGGCGGCGCTCGTCGCCTCGGCCGTCTGCGTCGCCGGCACCGTCAGCAGCGGCGCGATCGTGTCGACCACGGCGATGTCGAAGGAGCCCGTGGACGTGTTGCCTGCAACGTCCGTCGCGTTCACCAGCACGTGCGTCGTCCCCAGCGGGAAGAGCGACCCCGAATCGGTCGACCAGACGATCCCGTCGACGCCGTGCGCGTCGGTGGCCGTGGGCGCCGGGAAGGAGACCGTCGAGCCTGTCGCAGCCGCGGCCTCGGCCGTCTGCCCCGGCGGAAGGCCGAGGAGCGGGCCCTCGACGTCGATCGTCACGGTGAGCGAGCCCGAAGGGGCGCTCGTCGAGGCGCCGTCGACGGCCTGTGCGCTGACCACGTGGGCGCCTGCGACGAGGACGTTGTCGACCTGGATCGTCACCGTGCCGAACGGATCCGCGAAGCCCTGGCCGATGATCACTGCGCCCTCGAGCAGCTGCACGAGCTGTCCCGGTGCGGCGACGAGCGTGAAGGTCGGCCGGCTGACATTCGTCAGGTCGTCCGTATGCGACCGCCCGGAGTCGGATGCGTCTACGAGGTCGGGTGTCGTCGGCGCCTCGACCAACGGCGTCTCCGCCGGGTCGACCTGGAAGAGCAGGTCGAACGAGGCACCGCTCTCCCGGCCGACGCCCGTCGCACGCCAGATACCGACCGCGTCGGAGCCGTGGTGCGCCGCGATCGTCGCATGGATGAAGGCGGGAAGATCGCCGAGGTCGGCCGGGCCGAGCGCGAGCGTGAACGGCCGCGCGGTGCAGGTCACGCACGCGATGTCGACGTCGACGGTGGTGTCGGCGTGCCACGACGTCCCCGTGACGTTCCACGGGGTGAGCTGGTCGAAGTCGACGGCGAAGCCGGTGCCCGTCTGCGGCGGCAGCACGTGCACGGTCTGCTGGTCGGGATGGGCAACCGAGAGCACGGTGTGCGCCTGACCCTGCTGATACCACCAGTCGCCGTCGTACCGGGCCTCGATCCGCCAGTCGGAGGTCCGGACGGACGCGGGCCGGAACGAGACGGTGAAGGTGCCATCGCCGCCGGTCACGCCGGTGAACGTCTCGCCGAGCACCTCGTCGAGGAGGCTGCGCAAGATGATGCGGATCGGCTGCCCGCCGAGCGCCGCACCGCCGTCGCCGGTCAGTGTGACGGTGTAGGTCACAACGCCATCGGGATCCGTTGCCGGCGGCAGCGTGTAGCCGTTCGACGTGTGCACGCCGGGGCCTGAGAGGGCGACCGCGACGGGGTGCCGATCGAAGCGGCCGTTGAGGACGGACGGGTCGACGACCGTCAGGACGCCGAGCGCTGCGTCGATGCCGAGCGGGTGGTCGCCGGCGGCAGGCGCGGTCAGCATGACCGAGCCCGTCCCGGAGCCCGTGAGCGGGGCCGGCGTCAGCGCAACGCCGTCGAGGGAGACCGCCACGACATCCGGCGGCTGGGACTCGAGCGAGAAGCCGCCCACCGGCTGCGGGAAGTGGTATTCGGGCATGTCGGTGCCGCGCACGATCCGGAACGGCACGGTCACTCCGGCGGCCGGCGTCGTCAACGTTGGGCTCTCGAACAGGATCTGGTGGTCGGCGCGCAGGGCCCAGACGAGCGACGAGTCGAAGACACCTGTCGGGCGGTTGACGGCGTCGACGACCTCGACGCGCAAGACGTGCGCGCCGGGTGCGAGCGGCGCCGTGAGACCGAGCACGATCGGGCCGGACGCGGGCAGCGCGACAATGCGGCCGTCCCGGCCGTCGAGCGTGACCGCGACGAGAGTGCCGGGTGCGAGGCTGCCGGTGCTGAGCGAGACCTCGGTCGTGCTCCCGGTGACGATCGCGAGCGGGCCGCCGCTGCCGGCCAGATGCGTCGGCCACGGCAGCGCCGTGC
Organism: Actinomycetes bacterium; assembly: GCA_031370755.1. Lineage (GTDB taxonomy): Bacteria > Actinomycetota > Thermoleophilia > Gaiellales > Gaiellaceae > Palsa-739. The sequence goes on along the minus strand of JANMQZ010000128.1, from coordinate 38,772 downwards.
CGTCGGCGGCGACGCGGACAGGCAGAGACTCGAACGAGAAGTGGCGCGTGTGCGGCAGCGGCGTCCCGTCCGATGCGTGGAGCTCGAGCACCACGTCGTGCCAGCCGTACGCGAGGTTCGAGAGCGTCAACGTCGACCCCGCGATCTCGAGCGGTGCGCCGTTGTCGAGGCGGTACCAGATCGTCGAGAACGGCGACGTGTTGCGCTTCAAGAGGTCGAAGCTCGCCGCCGTGCCGAGCGTGCGCGGGATCGCGCTCGTCGGCCGGTCGACGGCGACGTCCGAGGCCTCGATGCCGCGAACGGCGCCGTAGAACCAGTTGAGGGAACCGTCCGCGTTCGTGACAAGCAGGTCGTGCCAGCCCGGTGTCAGGCCGACGGGGAGCGTGACGACGAGCGTGCCTGCGGTGGCGGTGGCGGCGGCCACGAGCTCCTGCGTCCCCAGGTAGACGTGCGAGCCGGGCTCGAAGTTCGCCCCGGTGATCGTCAGCTGGTGCGCCGAGTCGCCGTACGCCGAGCTGGACGAGACCACGCCCACCTCGGCGGTGTTCAGTGCGACAGCGTCGACGCGGGGACCGGACGAGCCGACGAGCCAGATGCGCACGAACCCGCGCAGGTGGTCGAAGAGCAGCCGGTAGGAGCGGCTCTCGCCCGCGCCGAGCGCGCCGATCAGATCCTCGACGTGCGGCGTGAAGGTCTGCTGCCAGTGGCCCGGATCCATGAAGTCGCCGCGACCGGACACGGTGAGCTCGAAGTTGTCGGTGACGGTGCCCGTCACGGTGATCGTGTACTCGCCGTCGATCAGCGCCGCGCCCGTGAGCTCGACGACCTGGAGCCCGTTGCCCGCCGAGTGCGACGACGTCGTGGCGCCGTTCGGGTCGGTGATGGCGACGGTCGCCGTCGGCAGCGCCGATGCGCGCAGATCGGCTGCGCGAGCGAACATGCCGTTCCGGTCGACCATCGGCGTCACCGGATGCAGGACATGGGACTCGCCCTCGGGCAGCGCCGCGTTCGGCCCGAACACGGTCTCGATCGCGTAGAAGTAGGCCTCGGGCTCGCCCGGCGTGCCGGTCGTGGTCACGTCGAGGTACGTGTTGTTGCCGCTCGCCGCGTCGACCTCGACGAGGAAGCTCTCCTGCTTCGTCCAGTGGTAGCGATCCTGCGTGCGATAGAGCCGATACGACCGCGCGCCGGCGATCGGCGTCCACGTGAGCCGCACTCCTCCGCCGTCGGTGATGACGAGGTCGCCGAGGCCGCGCGTCACGAGGCCGAGATCGACGTTCGTGATCCCGTTCGCGAGGTCGGGGTCGATGGCCACGGTGGCATGGAAATCAGCGTTGCCGCCGGTGTTCTGGACGGACGACTCGTCGACGATGACGGGAGCCCCGAACGGCGGAATGAGGATCCACGTCGCCCAGACGGTCTGATGCGGGTCGATCTGGAGCCAGTCGTGCTGCAGCTGCTCGCCGAAGCCCATCAGCAGCGGGCGCTGGATCATTTCGTCGTTGATCGTGTCGACGACGCCGATGCCGGCGGTGTACATGCGGTCGCTCGACACGACTCCGAGCTGCGCCGGGTCGAGGTCGCTCAGATTCACGCTGGCCTTGTAGATCGGGAAATCGGTCAGGTTCTGCAGCCCGATGCGGACGATGAACGGCACTGCAGAGCGCTCGAGCTCGCCCGGGTTGGCGGTGCCCGGCAGCCACTTGTCGATCGACCAGCACCCGGGATCGGGGTTCGGCAGGACCAGCGGGCACTTGATCGGGAACGGGGCGACGGCGCTCGGCGGGACGTCGAACGTCATCTTGATCGCGTCGCTGCCGAAGACCTTAATCGGCGTCTTCGCCTTGAAAGGCACCGAGACCGGCTCGTCGACCGGCTGCAGCGTCGAGGTCAGCAGCACCGTCGGGAAGTAGTCGCCCTTCTTGTCGCCGCGCACGATCCAGTCGACGGACGCCTCCTTGCCGCCGGCGATGTCGCCGAGATCGACCTGGTAGCTCTGCGGCTTCGCAGTCGGCGCGAGCGGCAGCCCGTCCATCTGGCCGAGCGTCGCGACCGTGTCCTCGAGCACCCATTCCGGATCCGCCGTGTTCACGACGTGGAAGTGGATCTGGAAGAACTCCTTGAGGAACCGCGCCGTGCCCGGGATGAGGAAGTAGGCGAACGGCCTCTTGTTCACGGGGCCCGGAAGCGGCTTCACGTACACGTGCTCGCCGTCCGGCCCTTCGAAGCCGCACCCGAACTCGGCCGAGCAGTCGCCGCCACCGCCGCCACCGCCGCCGCCACCGCCCCCGCCGCCGTCCAGACCCAGGTCGATGGGCGTGCCGCCGCCGTTGAAGACGGCGCTGATCGGGATAGACGTGAAGAGGTCGAGGACGATCCTCGCCGTGAAGACGTAGATGTTCTGGTTCGCCGGGTCGTTGATGTCGACGCCGGCCGCGAGGATCTCGGCGAGCGTCAGCCGCTTCACCGTCACCTCGCCGACAACGAACTGCTGGTTCTTGACGAGCGCGAGCTGCTCGCCGGCTGCGACTCCCGCCTCCACCGGCTGCGTCAACGGGCGATATCCGTCCTTGAACACGTACGCGATATACGAGCCGGGGTCGACAGCGAAGCGCACGCGCCCGTTCGCATCGGTCGTCTTCTTCACCTGCGTGTCGCCGACCGAGATCGCGACGCTGATGCCGGCGACCGGAGCGCGCGTGTCGGTATCGAGCACGAGCAGGCGTAGCGAGCTCCCCGGGATGCTCGAGTAGCGCTGATAGGTGAAGTCCTCGTGCCCGGCGATCGGGCCGGCCGCCGTCACCGTGGCAATGCCGCGCGAGTCCGGCGTGTTGAGCCCGTCGATGTCCTCGACGGCGATCGTGTTGTCGCCAATGCCAACCTTTAACGTGTAGTTGCCGTGGGAGTCGGTGCGCGTCTGCGACTGGAAGGCGCCCGTCGACGTGACCAGCACGTCCGCGAGGTCGCCGTTCTGGTCGCCGACGTGGCCGGTGAGGATCCCGTGGCCGTAGGTGAGCACGAAGCCGCCCGTGTCGAGGCCGCTGAGCACGGCGGCGAGTTGGTCGTCGGGCGTGACGTAGCCGAACGCGAAGTTGCCTCGGATCGTGTTCGACCCCGGTGCGGCGGGCGAGGTGAACCGCCCCAGAGCGTCCGTCGTCGCGGTATAGGAGTTGTTCGGGGCGCTGGTGAAGATTCGAAGGTTCTTCATCGGGTTGCCGAGGAGGTCGACTGCAATCCCAGAGATCGAGCCGAGCACCGCGTAGACGAAGGTCGGGACGACGTACGTGTTGCCGACGGCGAGCCCCGTCCCGTCCCACGGCGCCCCTGGGCGCGCGTAGCCGTTGTAGGCGCCTGGGCGGACGCGCACCGAACCCGGAGCGGCGCTCGCGGTGAAGGTGCCGTCGTCGCGCGTGTGCACGATCGATCCGAGCGTGCCCTCGATCAGGATCGGCACGTCGGCGAGCGCATTGCCGTTCGCGTCGATCGCGCGACCGGTGAGAATCGCGTTGCCGTACGCGAAGTCGACGCCGACGCGGAGCTCCGCCGCGCCGAGCGAGACCGTCCGGGCCGGCGGAGTCTGGTAGCCGCCGAAGTCGAGGCCCCGGAGGATGTCGGAGCCAACCGGCGCCGACAAGACGTACGAGCCGTCGTCTCCCGTCGCGACGAACGTGACGTTGCCGTTCTCCCCCGTCGCGACGACCGTGACGTCGGCGATTCCGTTTCCGGCCGAGTCGGTCACGCGGCCGCGAACCTCGGCGTTGCGGGCGTACAGCAGGTCGACCGTGACGGTGGCACCGCTCTCGAGGTGGAGGCCCGTGTGCGAGGCAGGGCGCGTGTAGCCGGCGAGGAAGCCGGAGAGCAGGTCGAACGTGATCCCGGCGCCGGACGGGGCGTCGATCGTGTAGTGCCCACCGCCCGCGGTCAGGGTCTGGAACGAGCCGACGACGACGCGAACGCCGTCGTGCGGGTTGCCGAGGTCGTCGGCAACGGTGCCTGTGACGTGGCCGTTGACGCTGTAGAGGAAGCTCTGCCCACGTGTCTCGCCGGCCGCAAGGCCGCTGAGGTCGACAGGAGACGGCGTCGTGAGGCCGGCGATCACGCCGACCTTCACGGTGACGCTGCCGAGCGGGACGCCGAGGAGGTAGCTGCCGTCGGCAGCAGTGATCGCGGCAGCGACCAGAGCGCCGTTCTGGAAGGCTGCGAGCGTGGCGCCGGCAAGCCCGACGGCCGGCCCGCAGTCCGGCGTGCACGCGCCGGCGGTGCTGACGACGCCGCTCACCCGGGCGTTGCCATACACGGCGAGCCGCGAGATCGGATCGGGGCCCGTGGCGAGGTTGGCGAGCGTGAGCGGCGCCGGCTTCGCGTACCCGGTGCGGTCGGAGAAGTGGAGGAAGTTCGTGCCCGTGTGGACGTTGATCGTGAAGGCGCCGGTGGCATCGGTGAGTGTGTCGTTGTAGAAGCCGGCGCCGTCCTGGGCCGTGACGGTGATGCCGACGAGACCGACCCCGAAGGAGTCGCGGACGGCACCGCTCACGACCGCGCTGACGTACTGGAAGCTGCCGGCAGCGAGGGTCCCGTTGGCGGCCAGCGTGCTGCCGGTCAGGTTCGCCGGGAGCTCGTAGCCGGCCTTCACGCCTGGATAGATGGTGATGTGCCCAGCCGGAGCCGAGATCGAGAAGCCCCCGTCGGCGCCGGTGACGCCCGTGACGCGGTCGTTGCCGCCGTCGGGGGAGTTCCGGATCTCGATCGTGATCCCGGCGAGGCCAAGGTGGGTGTTCGAGTCGATCGCGAAGCCGGTCACCGTGCCGTTGCGCCGGTACACGATCGTCGGTGTCAGCGGCGTCGGCGACGACGTGAGCGTGACGATCGTGGGCGCGAGCGGCGTCGTGTAGCCCGCGCGCTGCTGCCCGACGATGCCGTAGTCCGCCGGCGGCGCACTCAGCGTGAACGAGCCGTCGCCGGCGCTCAACGTGGTCGTCTGGTAGTCGACGCCCTTCAACGTGAGAACGACGCCACCGACGCCCTGGCCGGCGTCGTCCACGACGTGTCCGAGCACGACACCGTGCGTGTAGAGCCAGTCGTAGGAGTTGCAGTCGACCGGTGTCCCGTGACCCGAGCCCTCGTAGCAGCCCGTGTCGTCGACCTGGAGGCTCCGCGGCGTCGTCTCCGAGGCGTAGCCGGGCAGCGGGATCGCACCGACGAGGTAGTTGCCGTTCGGGATGTACGCGATGTACGTGCCGTCCGTCCCGGACCCGAACCGTTTGTTGATGTGCAGCACGTCGCTTCCCTGCACGACGGCGTCGCCCGAGAAGGCGATGAACGGGCCACGATTCGGGTCGGGCGATCCCATCGGGTTGCCGAAGTTGTCGCGGATCGTGCCGCTGACGACGTGGTACGCCTTGTAGAACAGGTCGACGCCGGTTTGCGCCTGGCCGGCAGCGAGCGTGAAGAAGAGCTGAGCGCCGGTGACGGGGTCGACGCCGGGGACGGGCAGCGGCGTGATGTGGTTGACGACGTCGACGCCGAAGACGCGGTAGAGGTCTCCACGCGGCACGTAAAGCGTGTACGTGCCATCGGCGGCGGTCGTCGTGCTGTCGGCGATCGTGCCGTTCCGGCTTGCCTTGACGATCACGTTCGCGAGACCGCCTGCGTCGTCGGTGACGCGTCCGCTGAGCTGCGCGTACCGCACGAGCGTGAAGGTGCCGAGGTCGACCGAGCCGCCCGGCTCGCCGAGGGCGCCGAGCGTCGTCGTCTTCTCCGGCGAGGCCTCGTAATGCGCGATCGGCAGGACGAAGACGCGATACGTCTGGCCGGCGGCGTCGGTCGGCGGCCCGCGGATCACGAACCGCCCCTGGTCGTCGGTCTGCACCGAGAGCCCCTGGCCCGCGGCGAGCGAAGCGTGCACGGTCGCGTTGCGAACCGGCGCGCCGGAGTCGTCGAGGACGTATCCGGTCAGCTCGCCCCAGCGCCGGTAGTCGAACGTGAGCGCAACGTTGCCACCGGCGCCGACGATCCCGTCCTGCGAGACGGGCCGCACGTGCTGTGCGACCGCGTCCACGGAGACGTCGTACGAGCCGACGGGAAGCGAGATCGTGAAGGTTCCGTCGGGCCTGCTCATCACGGTTCTCGTGAAACCGCCGGAGTGCGCAACGGCGCTGACCCTGACGTCGGCGAGCGGCCCGAGGTCGTCGCGCAAGAGGCCGGTGATGCCGCCGTCGTTCACGTAGACGAGCGGGTCGCCTGCGGTCGTCGCGCCTGCTGCGACCTGGCGCGGAGCCGGTGCGGTATACCCCGCTGCCGCCTGGGCGAAGAGCGTCGCGCCGCTCGGCGGCAGCAGGATCGTGAAGGTCTTCTTGTCGGTTCCCAGCGCGGCGTCGACGCGGGCCCCTGTGAACGTGTCGTACGCGTAGACGTGGGCGTTGGCGCCGGTCGTCGCGTCGTGGACAGCCGCGCCGAACGAGTCCTGGACGATCCCCGCGATCAGTGCGTACGGCGAAGCAGTGAAGCTCAACGGCGTGTTCGTCTCGCTGACCACGACTGCCGTCGTCGCCGCGGTCGGCGTCACGACGTTCGTTGCGCGATCGATCGTCACCGTGTACGACCCACGCGGCGCCGGGATCGCAAAGGCGCCGGTGGCATCCGTCGTGGCTGTTCGCCCGGTGTTCGTGCGCACGACAAGCCCTTGCACGCCATGTGCTGCCGGGTCGAGCACGAAGCCGACGAGGCGGCCCCACTGCAGGTACGTCAGGGTCGGCCCGGCGCCGGTCGGCCCGGCCGCGAACGTGACGGGAGCCGCGGCCGCCGGCGGATCCCAGCCTGTCACGCCGTCGCCCTGGATGGCCGCGGCGCCCGGAGGCCCTTCGATCGTGTAGTGGCCGGCGACCGTCGTCGTGGAACTGACACGCACGCCGCCGACGTAGACGCCGATCGTGACCTCGAGCGGCAGCGGGTTCCCGTTCCGGTCGCGAACGTCCCCGCCGATGCGGCCGAAGCGGCTGATCGTGAAGTCGACGTGCACGGTGCCGTTCGACGTGACCCCGACCGTCTGCGGCGCTGCGCCCGTGTGGGACGCGACCGGCTGGAGCGTGACGACGACGGTGCCCTTCGGGCTGAAGATCGTGTAGTCGCCGCCGGCGTTCGTGGTGGCGGATCCGCCGCGTGAGGTCGTCACGGTCGCTCCCGCGACGGCGCCGAGGTCGTCGGCGACGTGGCCGATGATCGTCCCCCACCGGAAGAGCACGAACTCGGCGGGGAGCAGCGACCGCGTGCCGACGGAGCCCGTGAAGGCCTTCGCGTCGTCCGGCGGCTCGGGCGGGTCGTAGCCGTCGCGCGCGCCGACGCGGAGCGTGACGGCGATGCCTGCCGGGACGTACAGCACCGCGATCCCATCCTTGTCGAAGACCGGGTCGAAGGCGGTCGATGCCTGCGTGAGGAGCGTCGAGCCGTTGTACGCGTAGACCGGCACGAGGCGCAACGGCGTCTGGGTCGCGCCGGACTGCCCCACGACCTGCACGTAGAGCGCCGCCATGCGCGTGTAGACGAAGGCGCCGGCGAACGGGTGCTCGTCGCCCTCGGCCACGGTGAACTGGGCCGCCACCGGTGCGACATAGCCGCCGAAGCCGCCGGTGTACGTCTGCGGGGTCAGCGTGTAGGTGCCGCCCTGGACGTAGCCTGCGAAGTTGCCACTCGAGTCGGAGGAGAAGCACGCGCCGCTGAGGCAGAGCGAGACACTCGCGAGGGCCGTGCCGGCGTCGTCCTGCACGTGGCCGCTCAGATGCGCCAGCTTCACATACTGGAAGTCGGCGACGGCAGGCGTTCGCGGCGGGACCGTGACGGTGCGCGCGGCGGGCGTGACGAAGCCGGTCTTCGCACCCGGCGTCACCGAGTAGTTCGCAGGGCGCAGGCTCGCGAACGTGTACGTGCCGTCGGAGGCGCTCGTCGCGAACGAGCAGTCGAACGCGCAGGCGCTGATCGAGATGCCGGCGACCGGATTGTTCTGACGGTCGAGAAGCGTCCCGCCGAGGCCGCCCCACTTGTCGAAGGCGAAGTCGACGCTGCCGGCCGTCGCGACGTCGACCGTCAGCGTGTCGGCGCCGTGGATGCTGTAGCCGGTCAGCGGTCGTGCCATGACGACGCGCGATCCGTACGGCACACTGAGCGTGTACGCACCGGTGCCGTCGGAGGTCGCGGTGTAGGTGCGGAGCAGCGTGTTCCCGACCGGGTCGCGGTACTCGAACGCGATCGTCACGCCGGCAAGGCCGACTCCGAGGTCGTCTCGCGCCACGCCGGAGACGCTGCCGTTGCGGTGGTAGACGATCGTCGGGGCGGTGACGGTCCCATTCACGGCGACGTCGAAAGGCCCGAGCCGGTCGGCGACCGCGTAGCCGACGACGAACCGCTGCGGGACGATCGTCCGGGACCCGGCGGGCACCGCGAACTGGTAGTGGCCGCTTACGTCGGTGAGCCCGCAGTTCCCGCGCTCATCGCACACCTGGATGCCCGCGAGCGGTGCCGGCGACGGTGCATCGTCCGTGACGAGCCCGGCCAGCGTGCCCTCGAGCCGGTAGATGAAGTTCGCCTGCACCGACTGCCCGGCGGCGACGGTCACGGTCTGCGACGGCACCGGGCCGTACGGATCGACGTTCGGCGGATTGATCCGGTAGCTGCCCGGAATGACGTCGATCGTGTAGCTGCCGTCGTAGTAGTACGAGGTCGTCGTGTAGGTGCGAGAGCCCGGGACGCTCACCGCGGGCGCACCCGTGAAGTACTGCTGGTGGAAGTAGTCGGCGTAGTCACCCTGCGAGACGTGCGACTGCGTCCCGCTGTGTACGACGCTCGTGTCCCATGTCCAGCTCTCGTAGCTGGTCGCAGGGGACGCGCCGGGCGGCACCTCGTCGTCGATGAACGTGTACGGAGCCGTGACGTCCGAGGTCAGTGTCACGTCGTCCCACCAGAGGTGTCCTCCCCACGCCGTGAACGCCATGCCGTCGACGTTCGCCCGGCCGACGCCGACCGCCGACGCGGCGACGACGAGCTCGACCCACTGGCCCGCGACCGGCAGGCCGCCCTGCCGCAAGCGCGACTGCGTGCCGTCGCCGCCCCAGCCGAGGAGGTTCTCGCCCCAGTACGCGCGGTGCTCCCAGTCGTTCCCCTCCAGGACGTGCCACTGGAGCATGATCTCGCGCGGCATGTTCGCCGGATCGAGGTAGACCCAGACGTGCCAGGTCGCGTTCGGGTCGGGCAGGTTCGTGAACCGGAGCGTGTTCCAGCCGTAGACGATCTGCCCGTCGCCGGTACGCAGCAGCCCGTGGATCGTGCCGAGGGCGACCCACGTGAAGTCGCGGCCGGTGACGCCTCCGGACGGAACGGTGACGTCGATGCCTGTGGGAGTCAGGAAGTGGCTGTAGCCGGTGAACCCGTAGATGTTCGTGTGCCCGACCGGGGCGAGGAACGAGTACGTCCCGTCAGCCGCTGCGGTCTTCTGGCCGTACTCGCCGTGGCCCCAGCGGTCGTACGTGAGGTAGTAGACCGTCGGGGTGTAGGGCAGCGGCACGGTCGCGACATCCGACGCGAGCCGGCCGGAGAACGGCACCCAGGCGACGTACTCGAAGTCCTTGCCGCTCGTCGCGGTGCCGCCCGCCACGTCGAAGTCGTAGTAGTCGACACCGCTCACGCCAACGGGGCCGCCGTAGCCCCAGCCGGTGACGTAGGTGTCGAGCCACAACGTCGAATGGCCCGCCATCACGGAAGCGGTGTAGTTGCCGCTGCCGTCGACGGTGATGTACTCGGTGTGGCCGCGCCACGTGGTGTCGTACGTGGTGAGCCGCACCCGCGCGCCCGCGGGAAGCGATTGCCCGGCCGGTGCGGCAACGTGGCCGGTCACCGTCGAGTTCTGCAGCCACCTGAAGTCGAGCCGCACCGTCGATCCGGGCCGGAGGTCGACATCGCGCAGCTGGTAGGTGCCGGGCCACGAGAAGCCGAAGCCCGGGACATAGGCGTCTGCGCGCACGGTCGCAGTCGCGCCGTCGGACGGCACCCAGTAGTTGCCCTGCGGGTAGACCGGTGCGCCGCCGACCTCGCCGACGAGCTCGACGCGACGCTGCTTCGCGCAGCCGACGCAGTTGTCGTCGATCACGTTCAGCCTGACGTAGTTGTCGTCGTCGCCGTAGACGATCAGGCCCGCGTGCTGGTAGCGCTCGAGCAGCGGTGCGTCGACGAAGGTCTCGGCGACCCAGTCGCCGGGCGGCGCGGTCTGGAGCACGAGGCTCTGGCCGTTGTTCCCGGCGCCCCAGATGTCGCCGGTCTGCGTCGTGATGCGCAGGCTGCCGCCGGAGACCGAGACGTACGCCGGGTCGACCCGCACGAGCGAGTCCCAACGGCAGGTGTCGAGCGCCGAGCCCGAGAACTCGTCGCTCGCCGGGCTCGCCGTCGCGCAGGGTGAGTTCGAGCCGTCGAGCCGGAAATAGTCGAAGGAGGCCGTCACCGGCGTAACCTGGCCGTCCGTGCCGAACGCGTAGACGCCGATCTTCGGCACCGGCATGGCGCCGTTCGCAACTCCGTCGAACTGCTGCCAGGTGACGTGGTCGCGGGAGTACTCGCCCGTGTAGACGTTCCCGGTCTTCGTCAGGCGGAGGTACCAGCCGTCGCCCGCGCCGGCCGGCAGCTCGAGCGTGTAGGTCGACGAGCCGCTCGCAACGAGCACGTCGCCCTGATACCGGTGGTCGGCGGAGTAGTTGTACGCGTAGTAGTACGCGTCGTAGGAGTCGTACGTGACGTGGACCGCCGGCAGGGTTCCGGTGTTCGTCGAGAGCGTGCCGACGACGGTCACCATCTGCGGGTAGAGGAAGTTCGCCGTTGCGGAGCCGTTGACGGCCAGCGTCAGCGGCTGCGAGTTCGCCGGCGTCGTGAAGTGGGGCGCCTTGCGCGGATGGACGACTGCGCCAGTGCCGACGGGCGCGCTGATCGAGTAGCGGCCGAGAGCGTCGGTGGTCGTCTCGTAGTGGAACGACCCGGATGTGTTGCAGTAGCCGTAGTAGTAGCAGTAGTACTCGTAGCCGGGCTGGCATACGAACGACGTGCACTGCGCCCACGAGTCGGTCTGGTCGACGTACACGGCGACACCGGCGAGCACCGTGCCGTCGCCGCCTGTGAGCGTGCCGGAGGCGGTGCCGTTGCGGTCGAGCACGAGCGTCGGAACGTTCCAGGTGAGCCCGTTCTTGACCGTGGAGTCCGTCGCGAACGCGCCGCCGGCCGGGTTGGAGGCGGTGCGCTTGGTGTAACCCGCATGCGCGTACGCCTCGATCGAGTGCTGGGTCGCGTTCGGCTGGTCGAACGAGAACGTGTAGCGACCGGTGATATCGGTCGTGGCACGCCTCGCCGACGTCCCGTTGTAGGACGGGTCGAGTGCGATGTCGAAGCCTGCGAGCGGCGTTCCGTTGTCGTCCGTGAGCAGGCCGGTGATGATCGCCGGCTGCCTGTACGTGAACGTCGCCGTCAGCGTGGTCCCGGGAGTGGAGGGGTACAGCGTCTGCTCGTTAGGCGTCAGGTGCAGCGGAAGCGCGTGCGGGACGAGGTGGACGTAGTAGTAGTACGCCGCGACCTTGGCGCTGAACGTCCCGTCGGTGCGCGAGGTCACCGTGAAGCGAGCGCCGTCGTAGCAGTAGTAGTAGTTGCAGACATCGATGTCGGCGACGAGAGGCGCGCCCAGGCTGTCGACGACCGTGCCGACGACGAGCGCCGACGGGAAGAGGAGCGCGACGACCGGCGCCGGCGAGGCGTCGAAGTAGGAGTAGTTCGATCCGGCGAAGTGGAGCCCGCCGTCTCCCCAGACGTAGCCGCCGCCCTGCGGCCCGGTCACGGACCATTCGCCCGCGTCGTCGCTCGTCGTGTCGACTTGCCACCCGCTGTAGAAGTAGACGTGGATCACCGCGTCGGCGGCAGGCGTGCCGAAGGAGTCGCGCCCGATGCCGCTGACGACGCGCGTCCAGGCCGTATAGACGAAGTCGTGCGTCAGCGCGTCGCCCGAGGCTGCGACGATGCTCGGGCTCGCGGGCCGGTCGTGGCCGACGATGTTGCCGAAGGATGCACTCGTGTACGTGGTCGCACCGAACAGCGGCACGTTCAGCCATGTCTCGTAGGTGCCGATCGAGCTCGTCCGCGCGTAGACGCAGTAGGAGCCGCAGAGGGAGAAGCTCGTGACGACCGGGGCGCCCTCCGAGGTCGAGACCGAGCCCACGAGCGTCGCGAGCGGATGCAGCAGCCCGTCGACGCGGGAGAGCCCGAACTCGCCCACCGTCACGGTGGACTCCGCTTCGAGGATGGTGCCGCTCGGCGCGTTCCCCCACTGCATCTGCCAGTCGCCGACGGCGCCACGCAGCGTGTACGTCCCGTCGGCGCCGGTTGTGGTCCATGTGTAGATCGAGTAATCGCCCGAGCTGACGTAGACGTACGCCGCGACGGAGTAGCCGGAGACGCCGTTGCCCTGGTCGTCGCGTACGGCGCCGGTGACGGCCACGGGCAGCAGCGTGTAGACGAACGGATCGAAGGTGATCTGGTCGCCCGGCTGCGCGGTCGGAAGCGCCGCCTGCTGCCACGAGGGCGACGGAGTGAGATAGCCGCTCAAGTTCTCGACGGACGCGGTGAGATACGTGACATCGTCGGGGGCGTGCAGGCTGTACGTGCCGTCGGCGGCCGTGCGGACGAGGAACTCGAACGACGACTCGGTCGCCGCCATCGCGCCGTAGACGTCAACCTGGACATCGCCGATTCCGTTGCCGTTCGAATCCGTCACGGTGCCCATGACGAGGCGCGGCATCGGGTTGTAGACGAGGTCCTGACTCGTCGTCTCGGCAGGGTTGATGAAGACGCGGTGCCTCTGCCCGTCGGGCACGTAGGTGCTCTCGAGCCTGCGGGGATAGAAGTCGGGAAGATCGGGGCCTCGAAGCGTCCAGCCCTCGCCGTCGTTCCTGCCACCGATGCGGAAGCTGCCGTCAGTGCCGCTCGTGACGTGCTCCCACCCGTTCGAGACGTCGACGCCGGGGATCGGCGTGCCGTCCGAGGAGAGCGTGAAGCCCGTGACATACGCCTGCCACTCGTCGTAGACGAGACCGATGTCGATCGACCCGGCGGTCGTGTCGACGCCAACGTTCGGCGCCCGGAAGTTCGGCAGCGCGTCTGCATACACCGTCCAGCTCGCCCGCGAGACGCCGAGCGAGAAGCCGCCGAACGCGTCGGTGACGGCGCGGACGCTGAAGCCCGTGTCCGAGTAGGCGCGGACGACGACACCGGCAACGCCCTGGCCCGCTGCCCACAGCGTGCCGTTGATCGTCGCCTCGACGACGGGGACGCGTTCGTTCAGCTCGTCCCACGTGACGGTGGTGGTCGCGGGCGGGAACGTGATCATCGTGGTCGCGACCGTCCAGCCTGCGACATCGCTGAGGAAAAGCTGTGCGACTGCGTCCTGCGAGCGGTCGAGCTCGGTGATCCGGACGACGACCGAGCCAGCGCCGGAGACGAACGCGGGGATGTCGAGGTCGGCGTTGGCGAGCGCAGCCATCGTGACCGAGGCGACCCCGCTGGCGGCGTCGTGGACGGTCACGTCGAGCCAGCGCCTGCCGCTCGAGTCCGTGCCTGAATTCGAGATGTACCACCCCGGAGGTCCGCGGTCGACGTTGACGATCAGGTGAATCGTCTGGACGTTGCCGGCCTGATCCGTGACCGTGGCGTCGACCGGGTTCGCGCCGTCGGTGGAGACGACGACGTCGGCCGGGCAGCTGCTGAGCCGCGAGAGCCCATCTGCGCAGGTGAAGGAGACCGTCACCGGGCTCGTGCTCCAGCCATTGTTCGGCGGCGCCGGCGTCATCGACGCCTCGATCGACGGCGGCGTCTTGTCGATCTTGATGCCGGAGAGGGTGAACGTCGAGACGTTGCCTGCCCGGTCGACCGCGGTGCCGGTGGCGGACTGGAAGCCCTCCTGCGTGAGCAGGACGTTCGGCCCGCAGGTGTCGATGCCCGAGCCGCCGTCGGAGCAGGTGAACGCTGCCGCGACGTCGGTGTTGTTCCAGCCGGCCGCGTTGGGCGGCGTCGCGGAGCCGCCGATCGACGGCGCGGTCATGTCAATGCGGATCGTCAGCGTCCGCGTGGAGGTGATGCCGGCGCCGTTCGTCGCGCTGCAGACGACGTCGGTTCCCGTCGTCTCGCCGCTGAAGGATGCGTCACCGCAGCCGGTGGTCGTCGCGACGCCCGACTCGGGGTCGAGCACCGTCCAGAGCAGGCTCACCGCAGTCTTGTTCCAGCCGTTCGCGTTCGCGGCGTGGTTTAGCACGGCGATGATGTCCGGCCCCGTGAGGTCGATCGGCGCGGTCGTGCTCGCGAACGTCGAGACGCCGACCTGCGTGACGTTCCCGGCAGTGTCCGTCACCGCGACGGAGCCGAAGCGCGAGCCCTGAGCGCCGGTCACGCCGAGCACGACCGCGCGATAGTGGACGCCGTCGGTCGTCGTGGCCGTGATCGCCTCGCCGGGATCGCCGGCGACCCCGTTGCCGTCGAGGTCGAAGTAGAGCGTGACGCTCGTGATCGGCGAGTCGCTCGTGACGACGATGTCGACGACGAAGCCACGTCCGATGCCGACGACGGCCGGCGCGGAGGCGCTGACATCCGGCGGCGTCAGATCGAGGCCCGGGTTTGCCGCGACGATGTCGGAGTACCGGAGCGGCTGCTCCGAGGTCGCCGTTGCGCCGAGGGCGTTGTTCAGTGAGTTGCCGAGGTGGATGTAGGAGCTCTGGAAGTCGAGCCTGATGTTCGACCAGTCGTCGAAGACCTTGTCGCCCGCGACCGAATAGCTGTTCACGCCGAACTGCCAGTGCGTCTGGAAGGAGTAGCTCATCAGGCTCAGGTACGGCGGGCCTGCGTAGATCGCTCCACTCGGGAGCTTTCCAGGCGGCGGCTGTGGATTGCCGTTCACATCGGGCGACCCGCCCTTGTACTGGAAGTTGTCGATGCCGCCGTGCCGAAGGCCCAGCGTATGCCCGAGCTCGTGCACGAGCGTCCGCCACTGGATGTTCACATTCGTCTTCAACGTGCCGAAGCCGCCCAGGGTCATCATGAAGTCGTTGCCCGGCATCGGGTTAAGGTCGGTGTTCGTGTCCGGGTCAGTTTGAGGGCCGTACCACGCCGCCTCGGCTTGGCCCGAAGAACCGCTGTAGATCACGAACTTGCTCGAGTTGTCGGGATTCGTCGTCCAGTTGCGGTCGACCGTGAAGGTGATCCCATCGGGATCGAGCGACGTGATCTGGCGGAACTGACCCGCGCCGACGCCGCTGACGATCTGCACGGTCCCGTATAGGAAACTCGGGTCCGTCCCGCTCCCGGTCTGAAGCGTGTTGTTGGTCGACACGGAGACGCCGTCCGTGTAGACATTGCCGCCCGTGTTCGAGAGCGGATCGTAGAAGTCCGCAATGAGCGCGAACTTGAACACGAGCTCACGCGCGAAGGAGTCTCCCTGACTGAAGATGCTCTGCTTGATGTCGTTGAACGACCGGAGATTGAGGCCGCTCGCACCTGCGCCGATCCCCTGGCCGAAGTAGATGGCGTCGACGTGCGTCGCTGGGTTCGCCTTCGTACCGAACATCTTGCCGCCGTCGAGCGTGCCGGTGAACATGCCGATCGAACGTCCCGCGCCTGCGTCGACATGGAGCGTGATACCGATCGGAATCCCGCGACCCGGCGAAGGCGCCGTCAAGAACATGTTCACGATGTTCTGGAGCACGTTCGGCTGCGGCACCCACGACCAGTTGTTCACGCCGTCGTTGCGCGGGTTCGACCAGTCGATCTCGAGGAAGAGGTCCCGCTGCGTCTTGCTGGCGTGCATCGCCTGGAGATCCAGGTCGACGACCCCGTCGCCGTTGATGTCGAGGCCGTGCTCCTCCCAGTGGTCGAGGAGCCCGTCCTGGTCGGTGTCGAGATGCGAGCCGCGCAGGATCAGGCCGCCGGTCGTGCCGCCGCAGGTGGTGGCGCCCGGGACGGCGCTACAGGTCGGCACGAAGAGAGCGATGCGATGGTCGCCGGCCTGTTCCGTCCTCGCGCCGGTGGCGGAGCCCATGTCCATGAACGTCGCGAAGCCGCCGTTGACGCCGTTGTCGAACGCGTACCGGTCGCCGATCAGGTCGCCCGCCTGGATGATGCGCAACGCTGAGTCCGTGTGGAAGACGGTGTTGTGCGCCCCGCCGATCTCTTTCTCCTGGTTCACGCGCACCGACCAGACGCCCTTCGTCGCCGAGAAGAGCAGCGGCTTGTTCGTCACCGGGTTCTTCAGCGACGCCACGTTGGGCGTGGCCGTGAGCTCGACGATGAAGTCGTCACCGCTCAGCGAGCGGTCGCCGCCGAGCCGGGCGTTGTAGGTGAGCTTGCCGGGGTCTTCCGCCGGGTCGGGTGTGAGGTTGAGCTTCAGCGATGCGGCGATCTGCTTGCGGTAGACCTCCTGCCCCGGCCCGTTCGGATGGAAGCCGCCGTTCTGGTCGCCCTGGAGCACGAACGACTCGGAGACCTGGTCGACCCAGTGGAGGAGCGCGCAGTAGCCGTGGTGCTGAAACTCGGCGGCGATCCCGTCCACGTAGTTCCACTGGTTCAGCGCGGCCGCCGCCTGGCCGTAGCCGTTGAGGTTGCTCACCACGTTCGTGTACGCCCACTGCATCTCGGCGCCCGTGATCCCGATCGGGAAGCCCGGGCCGAGGACGCCGGCGCAAAGATTCCCGAAGTCGTCGTGCGTCGGGTCGAAGTACTGCGTGAGGTAGGTCTTGTCGGGGGTCACGCCGGCCGCGACGAGCGCGGCGGCAAGCTCGGCGTACTTCGACGGAAGTTCGGTGAGCAGATGCCAGAACTCGGCGTTGTGATTCCAGCACTCGGTGTGGAGGACGCAGTTCTCGATCACGCTCGAGAACTTCAGGTCGTTCGCGCCGGTCGAGATCAGCACGGCGTCGACCTTGCGCGAGCCGAGGAGCGCGAGCATCTCGTCGAGTTGCGGGTCGAGGAAGTCGTTCGTGTTCGCCGGCGGGTTGATCCCCGCGTACTTGGTGAGGATGCCGCCGTGCTCGTCATTCAGGCAGACCTCGCCGGGATCACAGATTCCGTCGTTGTTGCCGATCGCGTCGAGATCGTTCTCGACCATGATGTACTTGATCCGTCCGCCCGAGCAGGCGAGGTGGATGAAGGTCACGGTGGAGTGCTTGTCCGCGTCCTCGATCGTCTTCGCCGCCTGCGCCGGGCCGGCGATGGCCGAACGGTCGCAGCGCTGGTCCTCCCAGAGCGGCCAGCCGAGCGGCCCGGAGATCGGCAGCGGGTTGTCCGGGTTCCCCTCGCCCGACGCGATCGAGTCGCCGAGCGAGACGATGACGATGTCGCGGATCGTGATCTTCTTCGTCAGCGTCGTCGAGGCGCCCGCGGCGTCGACGACCGTGAGATTCACGACGTGGTCGTTGAGCTTCGAGAACGTGTGCGAGACGGTCGCACCCGAAGCGGTGCCGCCGTCGTCGAAGGCCCAGGAGTACGAGACGAGCGGCGACGGGCCGACGGTCGTGGAGGCGTTGAAGTCGACGGTGCGGTGCTCGTCCTGCACCTGGGTGTCGGTCGTCGTGTAGTCGATGAGGTGGTCGCCGTTCGCGTCGTCGCCGTAGTGCGCGCGGATCGCCCACGTGAACGCGGGCGTCGGGCCCTCGCCGGCGCCGGTGCCGAGCGGCTGGTGCACGACGCCGAGCCGTGCGTCGAAGTCGTAGGTGTTGAAGTAGACGGGATTGCCCGCGTCGTCGTAGCCGAGCTCGGCGGCACGACGGCACGTCTCGCCCGCGTCGCAGACCCCGTCCTTGTTCCCGGCGGGCACCGCGGTCAGGTCTTCGACCTTGCCGCCCGTGACGCGGACGATCGTCCGCGCGCCGCTCGGGCCGACGACGCTGAGGAAGATGCCCTGGCCGGCCGTCATCTTCGGCGTGCACTGCGCGCACTTCGTCGGATCGGTGAGATCGCCGAAGAAAGCGATCGCCGCGCCGTCGTCGCTGATCGCCGGGGCGCGCCCGAGCGCCTGGTGCCCGTCCGCCGCGGGCGCGGTCAGCGTGAAGCCCATGCTCGCGTCGGCGATCACGACGTAGTGGGAGGGCGTGCTCGTGAGCTTCGTGCCATCGTGCCCGAGGTCGGCGTCGAAGAGGAGGATCGGGTCGGGGTCGAGCTTCGGGCTGGGCGAGACCGGGACGGAGACGCCGGTGTTCTTCCACAGGACGCCGCAGAAGTACGGAGCGAAGATCGGGTTGGTGGTCCCCCACGGGCACGTGTCGCCGTCGGTCGTGGCGAGGGTCGATCCGGCGCCCGCGGAGGCCCAGTTCGGCTCGGTCGGCCCGGTCTTGTTGTAGAAGATCGCGTTGCCGTTGCCGTCGAGGCCGGTGCTGATCCCGACCTGGATAGCCTCGAAGACGTACGGCGCGCCGGCGATGTTGAAGCTCGTCGGGGTGACCTTGTCGCCGATCCGATATGCCCGCCGTGCCTCCCAGGCGGGGACGCCGATCCGCACGAGCACGCGGCCCTGATCGTCGATCATCGGGCGGATGTTGGTGACGGTCGACGCGTCCGCCTGGTTCATCGGCAGCGGCACCGGTGTCGGCACCTGCGGCAAGGGCGTCACGACGTAGTTCGTGTTGCTGATGAGGCCGATGAAGGCGACGTCGCCTGAGTTGTTGATCGTCGGGAACGCGATCACGCTGTCGAACTCCGGCGCGGAACGTCCGGGGGCCGCGCCGGCGGCGGTCGTACCACCGTTGGCGAGACTGAGCCAGCTGCCCGTCGCGAACGTTGCCGAGAGATCGCTCACGGAGGGCTGGTTGTTGGCTGCGCCGACCGCCCAGATCGGGATGACCGCTGTCGCGGTCGAGCTGAGCGAGCCGTCGCTGGCCGAGAAGGTGAACGAGTCGGCGCCGAAGTA
The DNA here is from genome assembly GCA_031370755.1 of Actinomycetes bacterium. Taxonomy (GTDB): domain Bacteria; phylum Actinomycetota; class Thermoleophilia; order Gaiellales; family Gaiellaceae; genus Palsa-739. The sequence continues at coordinate 19,811 of JANMQZ010000128.1, read as the reverse complement.
ACCCGAGTTCGGCGTGTAGGTCACCTTGTTGCCCGAGACAGCTCCGAGCGTCCCGTTCGTCGGCGCACTGACGATCGAGTAGGTGAGGTTGTTCCCGTCGGGATCGGAGGCCTGCATCGTCACGGTCGTCGCCGTGTTCTGGAGCGTGCCCCAGCGCGTCGTCGTCGCGACCGGCGCGTGATTGCCCGTGAACGGGGTGTGCGTCGGGTCGATGACCAGAAGCGTCACCGTGCCGACCACGGACTCCGCGGTTCCGTCCGTCGACTTGTACGTGAACGAGTCGGCGCCGGTGAAGCCCGCGTGCGGGGTGTAGAGGACGATGTTCCCCTGGATGAGGCCGAGCGTGCCGTTCGAAGGGCCGGACGCGATCGTGTACGTGATCGGGTTGCCATCCGGGTCGTTGCCGGAGAGCCCGATCACAGTCGCGTTGTAGACGCGCACCTTGTTGCCGGTCGTGAGCGAGTCGGTGGCGATCACCTCACCGGAGTCGTTGACCTGGACGCCGCCGCCGAACGTCCTCGTCGAGCTCATCAGGTTGACCCCGAGGTTCGTGATCGTGCCGTCGGCATCGGCGAGGAAGACGGACTGGTTGCCGTTGCCGGTGCCGGTGAAGCGCACCTGGAAGGCGAGGGCGCCGCTCGAGTTGATGGACGGGCCGGCGCCCAACGAAAGGATCGACCGCGTCACGAGGGTCCCGGACGCGTCGTACCAGCTGAGGTTGTCGCCGGTTCTCGCGACGACGTCGAAGCTGTAGTACGGGCTCCCACCCGGGAGCGTCGCACCGGCCACGTAGAGGCTGAAGTGCGGCAGCGCGGCCGTCACGGTGTGCAGCGTCGCGTTCACGACCGAGTCGATCTGCTCCGGGCCGGAGGAGCCGACGAAGTAGATCGACGGCACGGCGCTGCCGAGCGGCGAGTAATGGAGCGTCAGCTGCGGCGCGACGAGGAAGTGATCGACCGTCTGGCCGGTGACGCGATCGACCGCCGAGAGCTCGTACCCGCCCGACAGCGGTTGCACGCCGCCGAGCGACGCACCGGCGGACGTGATCTGGACCACGACGTCGGCGACGATGCTGCCCGGTGCGAACGTGACGGTAGCGTTGCCGTCCGCGCTCGAGATGGTTCCGCCCAGCTCGGCGCTGACGAGACCGGGCGGCGACGGGCCGCTGCCCGGCACTGCTGCGGGATCGGTCGACTGTGTCTCCGCGCTCGCGGGAGTCGTCGTCGTGTCGGTCGGCGCAGCGACGTCGGTGGTGCCCGCTCCCGTTGTCCCGGCAGCTCCGCCCGAGACACCGGCGGCGGCGGTCGGTGCTGCGACGATGTCGAGCGGCGGCGTGGCGGTCGTCGCCGTCGTTGTGTCCCCGGAGGTCGAGCTTGCGGCTACCGGGACGGGCGCTGGTTCGGGCGTCTGCGGAACGGCCTCGACGATCGCGGGCGGCGGCTCCGGCGCAGGCGCGCTCGACTCAACCGAGATGAGCACGGCCGTCTCCTCCGCCGGCGACGCGGGCGCGACTGGCGCTTCGACGGCCGGCATGGTCTCCGGGGCAGGAGCGGTGGGCGAGGTAGGCGCCGGTGCGGTCGGCGCCGTGTCGGTCGGCGCGGAGAGCGCTGCCGTGTCCGCGGGCAGCTCGACGGAGAACGGCGTCAGATACGGATCCGACACCGGCGCTGCATCGGTCGAAGCGTCCGCGGGGTCGCGCGTCGCAGCGGGCGTGCTCGGAACCGTCGACGGCACAGCGGACGCAACGTCGGGTGTCGTCACGTCGGCGGGGATCGCGCCGATTGCGTTCTCGACGACCGCAACGTTCGCAAACGGATCGACCGGCGCGCTTTGCTTCTTCGTCGTCGCCGTCTGCGTCGTCGCGTACTTGTTCGTCTGCACCTTCACGCGAACACGCGTCGCCTGCTGCGACGTCGGGCGGTACACGGGGACGGGCATTGCACGCGGGACCGGCTGCGCACGCAGGGCAGTGAACGTTCGTGCGGCAGGCTGCGACTTGACGGGCCGCAACTTCGGCACCGGGACCGCCGGGAAATCGACGACCGGAAGGTTGAGTGCCGGCAGCTCGTGAAACACCGGCTGACGAAGCGCTGCGACGATCGGCGCCGTGTAGGCAGCGGTCAGACTGAAGAGCGCAGCAGCGATGATGGGCACTGCGAAGCGTCGGCGCCGTAGCCCGATGAGGCTGACCGGTTCAGCAACCGCAAGTGCGGCGTATGTCAGTTGTACTCGCCCCCTTCGCCCTGCCCCCACGGTCCCCAAGCCGCCAGACCGTGGCTTGAATGTGGCAGCCTCGACGCGAAGTTTCAATAGGACCGGAGGTCCAACCCCCATCTCGAGGGGGGCGCGTCAGTGAGAAGCCCCGTTGCCGGGGCTTCTCGAAAAGGCGGGTAGTGGACTCGAACCCCGGTCGCGGATTCGGTCAAAGTGCGTAGTCATCCGTTCTATCCGCGCAGTCGTTGCGCGAAACTCGAGGCCGCTCCTGGGCATGGAGTGACGGTGACGTACGTCGCGAAGTCGGTCGCTGCCCAATGGTCCTATTGCAAGGCCTGCTCCAGCCTGTAACGCTTGTTGCTTGCGGGCGAGCCAGAGGGCTCGCCTCACATCAGGGGGAGGATCACTGTGGAGCTCAAGTTTCGCGTGACGCGTACGCGTCTCGTGCTCGCCGTTGCAGCCGCAGCGTTGGGTGCGGGAGGCGTCGCCTGGGCGACGATCCCGAGCGCCGACAACACGATCCACGGCTGCTTCCGGACCGCCGGCGGCGACAACCAAGGCCAGCTTCGCATCGTCGACGCCTCGGGGGATTGCCGGAGCAACGAGACGGCGATCGAGTGGAACCAGAAGGGACCGACGGGAGCCACCGGAGCGACCGGCGCCACCGGAGCTGTTGGGCCGATGGGACCGCAGGGGCCGAAGGGTGACAAGGGCGACAAGGGAGACACGGGTGCCACAGGTGCAACCGGCCCCGCAGGCCACGACGGAGCCAACGGCACCAACGGACAGGACGGCGCACAGGGACCGAAGGGCGATCCCGGCATCAACGGTGCGCCGGGCACGAACGGGACGAACGGAGCCCCGGGCGCGCAGGGCCAGCAAGGTCCTCCGGGGCCACAGGGCCCGCAGGGCATCCAAGGCCCTTCCGGCTCGGGATCGACCGCGGTGTTCTCGGTCGGGCCGACGGATCGCTTCGGCGTCGACGTTCAGCCGAACAACGGTGGGTCCCCGGTCTCGATCGGCACGCTCACACTGCCGGTCGGCACGTACCTCGTGCTCGCGAACGTCACGTTCGTCAACGGGAACGGCAACATCGTGGGGGACAACTCGCGCCAGATCAGGTGCGGCTTCGGCTGGCTCGGAGGACTCGGCAACCCGACCACCGACATGTACGTCCCAGGCCCTGCCTCGAGCGCAATGGCCGTGCAGACGATCGTGACGCAGACCGCTGCCGGTCCCATCTCGCTGAACTGTCGCTCAGAGACGGGCGGCAACCAAGACAGCGGCGTGAACGCGACCAACTTCATCATCACGGCGGTCAAGCTCGGCTCCGTGAACTAGAGAGCAGTCTTCGTGTGAGAGCGGCGGGAGCGAGAGCTCCCGTCGCTTCGCTCGATCAAAAAAGCCCCGCCTCGCGCGGGGCTTTCTCTCCAAGCGGATGATGGGACTCGAACCCACGACCTTCTGCATGGCAAGCAGACGCTCTAGCCAACTGAGCTACATCCGCGAGCGGTCGCCAGTATAGCCGCCCCCTAAGCGCGGTCGAGGGCCTCGTTCACCAGGCGATCGGCGAGCTCGTTGTGCTCCCGGCGCACCGCGCGGTAGCTGACGTGGCCGATCTGACGAGCGAGCCGGCCCGCCTCCACGGAGAGCTCGCGGAGCGCCTCGTTCTTGACGCGGTACTCGCCCGTCATCTGCTTCACGAGCAGCTCCGAGTCGGAGATCACCTCGACCTCGTCGACGGCGAGCTCGAGCGCCTTCGAGAGCCCGGCGATCAGGGCGCTGTACTCGGCGACGTTGTTCGTTGCGACGCCGATCTTCTCGCCGTGCGCCGCGAGCACGGTACCGTCCTCGGCCTCGAGCACGTAGCCATATGCGGCAGGCCCGGGATTGCCGCGCGCGCCGCCGTCGGTCGAGAGGCGCGCCTTCACGCGCCGAGATCCACGAGCGGATACAGCTCGAACGCGGCCTCCTCGTAGGGATGCGCGCCACGCAGGGCGCGCACGATCTCTGCCGCCTGCGCAACCGGCACGACCGTCTCGACGCGCAGCTCGGAGACACGCTCCTCCCTCCCGACGCGGCCGATCGACGGATCCGCGCCTTCGCCCGCGAGGAACGTCCCCGTGCCTGCCGTGTACCACGAGCAGCGCGTGTAGACGCCGATGCGGCCGCCGCCCGCGGCGAACACCGCGTCGCGCGTCGTCTCGAGCGCCTCGCGCGGCACGAACCAGACGAGCTTGTAATGGGTCGGTTCGGCCACGCGCTACTGCGTGTTGTCGATCTGGGCCCGCTGGAGCCGGCCCGAGTAGTCGACGTAGAGCGACTTCCACTCCGTGAACACGTCGAGCGCAGCCTGGCCCGCCTCGCGGTGGCCGTTGCCCGTGTCCTTCGTGCCGCCGAACGGCAGGTGCACCTCGGCGCCCGTCGTGCCGGCGTTGACGTACGTGATCCCCGTCTGCAGGTCGCGCATCGCGCGGAACGCGCGATTGACATCACGGGTGAAGATCGACGACGAGAGCCCGTATTTGATCCCGTTCGCGACGCGCAGGGCCTCGTCGAAGTCGCGCACCTTGATGAGCGCGGTCGTCGGCCCGAAGATCTCCTCCTGCGCGATGCGCATCTGCGCGTCGACGTCGCCGAAGATCGTCGGCCGGTAGAAGAAGCCCTTGCCGAGATCACCCTCGGTCGCGATCTCGCCGCCGGTCAGCAGGCGCGCGCCTTCGTCCTGGCCGATCTTCGTGTACGAGTGGATCTTGTCGATCGCGGCGCGGTTGATCACCGGCCCGATGTCGGTGTCGTCCTCCCACCCCGGTCCGAGGCGCATCTTCTCGGCGCGCTCGACGAGCCGCGACTGCAGCGCGTCGTACACCTTCTCGTGCGCGATGACGCGCGACGCCGCGGTGCAGCGCTGGCCCGACGTGCCGAACGCCGACCAGACGATGCCCTCGACCGCGAGGTCGAGATCGGCGTCGTCGAGGACGATGATCGCGTTCTTGCCGCCGAGCTCGAGGTGCACGTGCTTGAGGTTGTCCGCCGCGGCCTTCGTCACCGCGACGCCCGTCTCGCGCGAGCCGGTGAAGGTGATCACGGGCACGTGCGGGTTCCGGACGAGCGCGGCGCCCGCCGTCTCGCCGTAGCCGTGCACGATGTTGACGACGCCGTCCGGCACCCCGGCCTCGTCGAGGAGCTCGACGAACCGCTGCGCGAGGAGGGGCGTGTCCTCCGCCGGCTTCAGCACGACGGTGTTGCCGCACACGAGTGCAGGCGCGAGCTTCCACGACGGAATCGCGATGGGGAAGTTCCACGGCGTGATCGCGCCGACGACGCCGACGGGCACGCGCACCGACATGTTGAACTTGCTCTGGAGCTCGGACGGCGTCGTCTGGCCCCAGAGCCGGCGGCCTTCGCCGGCCATGTAGTACGTCATGTCGATCGCTTCCTGGACGTCGCCGCCGGCTTCGGCCTTCACCTTCCCCATCTCGTGCGTCATCAGGTCGGTGAGCGCCGCTTTTTCGCGCTCGAGCACCTGGGCGAAGCGGAAGAGGATCTCGCCGCGCCTCGGCGCCGGGACGAGGCGCCAGTCCTCGTAGGCGGCGCGCGCCTTCTCGACTGCCGCATCGACGGCGGCGGCATCCGCCTCGGGAACCGTGCCGAGGACGTCGCCTGTCGCGGGGCTGAAGCTATCGAGGCTTGCCACAACCCGAGCCTACTTATTGGGCGGTCGGTCACCGTGCGATGTGCGACCATTCCGGACGCAGGGGGCTGTGTTCCACTGGGGAGAGGAGAAGGAAGAATGCGTAGTCGCTTCGTGCTTCTCGTTGTCACGGCGGCGGTCGCGCTGCCGGTGCTGTTCGCCAGCTCGGCGGGGGCAGTCACGAACGGTCAATACGACGGCAACGGCCACCCGTTCGTCGCGTACCTGGACAACGGCGTCTTCGCCTGTTCGGGGACGATCCTGTCGCCGACCGTCATCGTGACGGCGGCGCACTGCTTCAGCACCAGCACGTCCGCGTTGGGGACGAACACCATCACGGGTGCGCCGATCGTGCGCGTCTCGTTCGACCCGAATCTGATCAACGACACCAACGCACAGCGCAACTGGTTCTACGGCAGCTACTACTTCGACCCGGGCTTCCAGATCGGCGCGGGAGGAGGCTTGCCGGGATTCGACACGCATGACGAGGCGGTCGTGATCCTCACCGCCGCCGGTTGCAGGGTTCCCGCCGGCCGGCCGGGAAGCTGCGGCCCGGTGCCCGCGTCGGCGTCGCTGGGCCAGTACGGAGCGTTGCCGGCACTCAACCTCGTCGACAGACTCGCGATGAACACGCCGGTCGACCTGGTCGGGTTCGGCGTCCAGAACTTCCTGAACGGCGGCGGCCCGTGCGGTGGGCCGTGCAAGATGCAGCCCGGCGACGCGTTCACGAGGTTCTTCGCGCCGACGACGCTCATCCAGAGCAACAACAGCATCAGTGACGAGTTCATCAAGCTGCACTCGAACAAGGGTGGAACCTGCTTCGGCGATTCGGGTGGCCCGAACCTGCTCGGCGGCACGCACACAGTGCTCGCCGTCAACTCGTTCGTCGCCAACGCAATCTGCTCGGGCAACACCTACTCGTACCGCGTCGACACCGCAACCGCGCTCGGCTGGCTTCGATCCACCGTCGCGGCCCGCGGCGGCAGCCTGCCCAGCTGACGCGCGAGGATCCCTGAAGTGCGATCGAGGCCCCGGAAACGGGGCCTCGGTTACTTCGGGGCGTCCGTCTCCGGGAACGTGCCCGGCACACGGGGCCGGCGCCGGTCGCGAGTCTCGCGCTTCTCGATGAACTCCGGCTCGGCCTTGCCGCCTCGAGCGCGCGGGTCGGGCCCGTCGCGACGGTCGATGATCACCGTCACGTTCGGGTTGTCGCTGTAGTACTCGACCATCTTGTCGTAGAGCTCGTCGGCGAGCTCCCGCGGGATCACGCAGTAGATCATGGCCTTCGAAGTGTAGTGAGGAGATCGGCGCGCGCTAGTGGGCGCGGCTAGAGACGGGCGATCTCGGGGACGAGCCGGCCCTCGCTCTCGACGTGCGCGTTCCACGCCTTGAACGTCTCCTCGAGCTCGTCGAGCTCGTGACCGCGGCGCTCGAGGCGCACCGGCTGCGCGGAGTCGGGGCTCACGCGGTACTGGTACCACGAGAGGTCCCAGGCGACCGTGACCGCGATCGCGCCCGCGTCGCCGGAGAGCGGCACGATGCTCGCCTTCGCGTCGCCGAGGCTCTTGGCGATGCCGCCGACCGTGCGCCGGTACGTGCTGCCGTTGAAGAGGTCGGCCGCCTCGAGCAGCGTCGCCTCGACGTCGGAGAGGCGCCGCAGGATCGGCTCGGACGGGGTGACTGGCTCGCTGCCGACCGGGCGGCGGAAGCCGAGCCGCTCGGGCAGGCCGCGCTTGCGGCGGCGCCGGTCGTCCGTGACGAGCGGCGTCGTCGGCGTGCCCTCCTTGAGCCAGCCGTGCTCGAGCGCGATCTCCTGGCAGAGCGGGCAGACGTCCACCAGCTCGGCGCCCTCCTCGGGCGCGAAGCGGACGGCCCGCTCGCCCATCAGGAGCGTGCGCTCGCAGATTCCGCACATCCGCATCGAGCCGACTTTTGTGACGCGCATCGTCCGGCGACTATAGCCCCCGCCCTTGCGTAGCCCCCTCCGCCCGAGCTAGTGTCCTCTTACATGTGTGTTTTACACCTAGCGCGATGAGACACGGCCCGCGCTCCCGGCGGCACCACGGCGGCCACTGGCGCGTCTTCGCACGCGTCGAGCGCTTCACCGAGCCGGCGCTCCTGCTCCTCCTCCGCGAGCGCCCCGCGCACGGCTACGACCTGCTCGAGCGGCTGCCGGAGCTGACGGGCGAGCAGCGGGTCGAGATGGGCAACCTCTACCGCCTGCTGCGCGCCCTCGAGGAGGAGGGCCTCGTCGTCTCCGAGTGGGACGAGACCTCGCCCGGCCCGGCAAAGCGCCGCTACGCGATCACCGCGCAGGGACGGCTGCTCCTCGAGCAGTGGGTCGGCGCGCTGCGCCATTCGCAGGACCGCACCGGACGTTTCCTCGAACGCTACGAAGAGGGGAGGTGAACATGCACCACGGCAATTTCCGCTACGGCCATCACGGGCACGGGCACGGGCACGGGCACGGCCGGATCCATTTCCGCGGCCCGTTTCCGACTCGGCTCGACCTGCTCGAGCGGCTCGAGAACTATCGCCGCGACCTCGAGCAGGAGCTCGCCGACGTCTCCGACGTGATCGAGCACCTGCGCGACCGCGACGCGCAGACACAGGAGCAGACGTGAACGAGTTCAGACCGCAACCTGGTTTAAACCAGGTTGCGGTCGTTACGCCTTCGCCTCTTCGCGCTCTTTCTTCGTCTGCTCGATGATCTTCTGCGCGACGTGCGTCGGCACTTCCTCGTAGCGGAGGAAGTGCATGGTGTAGTCGCCGCGACCGCCCGTCATCGACGTCAGCGCCTGGAGGTACGTGAGGATCTCGGCGAGCGGCACCTCGGCCTTGATCGTCGTCATCCCGGCGGCAGGCTCCATGCCGTGCAGGCGTCCGCGCCGCGAGTTGAGGTCGCCGTTGATCGCGCCGACGGAGTCGTCCGGCACGGTGACCTCGAGCTCCATGATCGGCTCGAGGAGCACCGGATCGGCCTTCGCGTAGGCCTCCTTGAACGCCATCGAGCCGGCGATCTTGAACGCCATCTCCGACGAGTCGACGGCGTGCATCATCCCGTCGATGAGCGTCACGCGGATGCCGTACACGGGCGCGCCCGCAAGCTCTCCGTGCTCCATCGCCTCACGCACTCCCTTGTCGACCGCGGGCCGGAAGCCCTGTGAGATGACACCGCCGACGATCTTGTCGACGAACTCGTACTCCGCCTCTCCTTCGCCGTTGTCCATCGGCTGGATCACGATCTCGCAGTCGCCGAACTGCCCGCGACCGCCCGTCTGCTTCTTGTACCGGTGCCGCGCGCGCGCCTCCTTGCGGATCGTCTCCTTGTACGGCACGCGCGGCTGGTGCAGCTCGACGTCGACGTGGAAGCGCGTCTTCAGGCGGTCGACTGCCACCTCGACCTGCATCTGCGTGAGGCCGGAAAGGAGCTGCTCGCCGGTCTGCGGGTCGCGGCGCAGCATCAGGGTCGGATCCTCCTCGGAGAGGCGTCGCAGCCCCTGCCCCATCTTCTCCTCGTCGCCTTTCGCCTTCGGCGTGATCGCGAAGCTCATCACCGGCTCGGGGAAGTCGATGTGCGGCGGCTCGACCGGCACCTCGTGGTCGACGAGCACGTCGCCCGTGACGACGTCCTTCAGCTTCGCGACGGCGCCGAGGTCGCCGACGCAGAGCGAGTCGACCGGCTCGTTGTCCTTGCCGTTCAGGAGCAGGATCTGGCCGAGCCGCTCCTTCGCGTGCGTGCGCGGATCGACGAGCGTCGTGTCGCCCGTGATCGGCCCTGCGAGCACACGGAAGCAGCTGATGCGGCCCGCGAACGGGTCGGCGATCGTCTTGAACACGAACACGGCCTGCTTCGCGTCGCCGAACTCGATCGTCGTTCCCTTCTTCGACGGCGACGGCACGCCCTCGACGAGCAGGTCGAGCAGCGCGGTCGTGCCGAGGTTCTTCGTCGCGACGCCGCACGCGACGGGATAGAGCTCGTCGCGCGTCACCGCATCCTTGAGCGCATCCGCGACGTCGGCCGCGGACAGCTCCTCCCCTTCGAGGTAGCGCGCCATCAGGTCCTCGTTCGTCTCGACGACCGCGTCCAGCAGCTTCTCGCGGTACTCCTGCACCTGCGCGGCCATGGACTCGGGAATCGGCTGCGGCCCGCCTTCCTTGCCCCCGCTCGGGTCGGTGTAGGCGCACATGTGCAGCAGGTCGACGACGCCCGACACCTCGTGCTCGGAGCCGATCGGTAGCTGAATCGCGATGCAGCGGTCGGAGAGCTGTGCGCGCACGGCCTCGAGCACGCGGAAGAAATCCGCACGCTCGCGGTCGAGCATGTTCACGAAGACGACGCGCGAAAGCTCGTACTCGTCGGCGCGCTTCCACACGCGCGCCGTGTTGACCTCGACGCCCATGACCGCGCTGATGACGACGAGAGCGCCTTCGACGACCCGCAGGGACGCGAAGGTGTCGGCTTGAAAGCCGGCATCACCCGGGGTGTCGGCGAGGTTGATCTTGCGCTCCTGCCAGTCGACGTGGAGCAGCGAGCCCGAGAGCGACATCTGGCGCTTGTGCTCGCCGTCGTCCCAGTCGCCGGCCGTGGTTCCCGCCTCGATCGATCCGAGCCGGTTGGTCTTTCCCGCCTGGAAGAGCAGCGCCTCCGTGAGCGAGGTCTTCCCCACCCCGCGATGGCCGACGACGGCGATGTTGCGAATCTTCCCCGGCTCGGTGACAGCTGGCACGACGGCTCGCCCTCCCTGGATTCGGTCTCGGTAGGGCGATTCTATTGCTGATCCATTGCAACCAGGTTGCAGTGCAACCTGGTTGCAGCCCTACCGGCTTATTCGGCGAGCCCCGCCCGGGCAGGCGACCCGGAGAGCCGGGCCTTCAGGCGGAGGATCGCCTTTGTGTGGAGCTGTGAGACGCGGGACTCGGTCACGCCGAGCACCTCGCCGATCTCGCGGAGGGTCAGCTCCTCGTAGTAATAGAGCGTCACGACGAGCTTCTCCCGCTCGGGCAGCCGGGCGATCGCGTCGGCGATCGCCTCCTTCGTCTCGGTCTGCGTGAGCTGCCCCTGGGGGTCGGGCGCGTCCGAGTCCTCGACCGTGTCGATCAGCGCCACGGTGTCGCCGCCGTCCGAGACGGTCCAGAGCTCGTCAAGCGCAGCGATCGACGAGCGCGCGATGTCGGTCAGGCTGTCCTCGAGCTCCGCGACCGTGATGCCGACCTTCTTCGCGATCTCCTCGTCGGTCGGAGCGTGACCGAGCTTCGACTCGAGCGCCGCGATCGCGCGCTCGATCTCCCGCGCGCGAGAGCGCACCGAGCGCGGCACCCAGTCCATCGCACGCAGTTCGTCGATGATCGCGCCCTTGATACGGGCGATCGCGTAGGTCTCGAACTTCACGTCGCGATCCGGCTCGTAGCGCTCGATCGCGCCGATCAGCCCGAGCAGGCCGTACGAGACGAGGTCGCCCTCGTCGACGTGCGCAGGCAGGCCGCTGCCCAGGCGACCGGCGACGTACTTCACGAGCGGCGCGTACGTCAGGATCAGCCGGTCGCGAAGTGCCTGGTCGCCGGTCTTACGGAACTGCAGCCAAAGGGTCTGGGTCTCGTCTGCCCGGCTCACGAGTAGAGAATACGGTGCGCCCCGGCCTTTTCCTCAGCGACGGAACGCCGAAAATGCCATCGAGCCGAGCCAGAGGGCCAGCGCGAGGGCCGCGACGGCGACGACAAGACGGCCCGCCCCGCCGCCGGAGCCTGTAAATGCCGCGACCGCGACGAGCAGGAGCGCCGCTGCGATGCCGAGGAAGAGAGCTCCGAGCGCGCGCCGTTGCACGCGCGGAAGCGTAATGCGGCGGCTGCGGGAGCGCCCGATTCCCGGGGCTACAATCCGTCGAAGCCCAGGGGCGTAGCTCAGTTGGTAGAGCGGCGGTCTCCAAAACCGTAGGCCGGGGGTTCGAGTCCCTCCGCCCCTGCTGGGTCCACGTGTCGGCGATCGACCTCTATGCTCCCGGCCGCAGTGCGATCTCTGCGCGACAGGAGGCTGAGCGGGCGCGGGTATACGATCGCTGCCGCCGCACTGGCGCTCGTGGTGGCCGGCGTCGGCGTCGCGATCTGGTGGACGGCTTCGCGCGAGGAAGCCCACATCACGTCCGGGGAGCTGCGCGCCTACCCCTCTCTCGCTCTCGTCTGGGCCGAGAAGAGACACGTATCGACCACCGCGACGGGAGACCTGTTCGTCGTCCGCGCGGACGGAACGGGACTGCGCCGATTGAAAGCTTGGCCTGAACAGCTGAAGGACGGCCACGCATACGGGACGGCGGCTGCCCGTTGGTCGCCCGATGGGAAGCAGATCGCTCTCATGCTCGGGGTGTGGTACGGGGATCCGTATCGGCAGCTCGCGCGCATCTCGTCGGATGGCCGCCTCCTGCATACGCTGAAGATGCCGGCCGACGTCATCAGCGTGGCCTGGTCATCCGACTGGCGCGCACTGCTGACGACGTACAACGGCGACGAGCTCTGGACGATGCCGCTCGAAGGCGGGCGACCTGCTCGGATCTGGCGCTCCGCCGACGTCCAGGTTTCAGGCGCGGAGTGGTCCCCGGACGGTCTATACGTCGTGGCTGCAACCGCACACGGGATCGTGAGCATGACCCGCGCAGGCAGAAGCATCGTGCCGCTGACCCACGAGAGCCGCGATACAGAACCGCGATGGTCGCCCGACGGACGCACGATCGCCTTCGTGCGAGAGCCGGGCTGCGCTGGAGAGTTCGAGTGCAAGCATCCAGCCCAGGTCTTCGTCGTCGGTGCGAATGGGCAGGGTCTTCGCCGGTTGACCCCAGCTGCGACCGAGACGGCTTTGCTCTGGTCACCCGATAGCCGGTCGATCCTGTTCACGACGGAGTCTGCGGACGGCTTGATCACCAGCGTGAACGTCATCGGGGCGGAAGGGCAGAGCCCGCACGAACTGACATCGGGTCGACGTGACTGGCCGGTCGCCTGGTTTCCCGACGGAAGCAAGATTCTCTTCCTGCGAGGAGCCGAGGCGACGCGCGGGGACGGGGACGAGTTGTGGGCGATGGACGCCGATGGGGGGAGGCAGACGCGCCTGCCGTTCAACCGCGCCACCTGGTCGGTGCTGACCGTCGACTGGGCTCCTTGACGTGCCGAGCGGTCGCGCTATTCGGCCGCGAGATACAGGCACTGCCGCCGGTCGCCCGGTAACGGTGACCGGCCGGTGCGCTCCACGCGGTAGCGCCGTCCGTCGAGCAGCACCGGCGCTTCGGGCGACGGCGGCGGGCCGTCGACCTCGACGACCGCGTAGCCGTGCGCCGTCGGCGCGAAGAGCACGTGCCCCGACGGCACGGGCTTGAGCTGTGGCGGGATCTGCGCGCGCAGCTCGAGGACGAGCGCCTCGAGCTCCTCGATGCGCGCGGCCGCCGCGCTCTCGTCGAGCAGGAGCTCGCCGAGCCGTGACGGCGGCGGTTGGTCCCGCAGCTGCCCGATCAGCCAGCTGTCGAGATTCGTGGGGTCGTCGTGTGCTTCCACCGCAGGCCCGGGAGCCTAGCTGTGCGTTGCCTATGAGGGCAAGGAATCCAGCGCCAGCTGGCGGTAGGCGCCGAGCCCGGAGACGCCGACGCCGACGAGGCGGAGCGCGCCGGGACGGTCGCGAAGCCCGCGATCGAGCAGGCGGCACGCGAGCTCGGCGATCTGCGCCGCGTCGTCGATGCCGACGTCGAGCGAGGCCGACCGGCTGCGGATCGAGAAGTCGGCGTAGCGCAGCTTCGTCGTGACGGTGCGCGCAACCTGTCCCTTCTTCTGCAGGTGCTCGGCGACCTCGGTCGCCATCGTGCGGAGCTCGTCGTGGAGCCGCTCGCGCTCGACGAGGTCGCGCTCGAACGTGTTCTCGACGCTGATCGAAATGCGCTCACCGTCGAGCTCGAGGCCACGCGGGTCGATCCCGTTCGCGCGGTCGCGCAGCACCTTGCCGACGCTGCCGGGCAGCAGGGGGCGCAGGTCGTCGTCGCTCAGTGCGGCGAGCGCACCAACCGTCTCGACGCCACCGGCGCGCAACCGAGCCTCCGCCTTCGGCCCGACACCGGGAAGACGACGCACGTCGAGCCCTGCGAGGAACGCCGCCTCCTGGCCCGGCACGACGACGAGCAGGCCGCCGGGCTTGCGCGCGTCACTGCCGATCTTCGCGACGACCTTGCACGGCGCGACGCCGAGCGAGCACGTCAGGCTCGTCGCCGCGCGCACGGCCGTCTGCACCGCCTCCGCCACGACGCGCGCCTCGAGGAAGTCGCCGGCGACCTCGCCGAGATCGAGATAGCCCTCGTCGAGCCCGGTCTGCTCGACGGTCGGCACGATCCCGCGCACCGTCGACCACACGGAACGCGAGTACTCGCGATAGAGCGAGTGGCGAGGCCGTACGAAGACGGCGTGCGGGCAGCGGCGGATCGCCTCCGCCGCGCTCATCGCCGAGTGGATCCCGAACCCGCGCGCGACGTAGTTCGCGGTCGCCACGACACCACGCCCGCGCGGGTCGCCGCCGACGATCAGCGGCTGCGAGCGCAGCTCGGGATTCTCGAGCTCCTCGACCGCGGCATAGAAGGCGTCGAGATCCATGTGCGCGACGATCACCGCTTCAGGCTAGAGGAGGCACCGGGCGGGATAGGCTTCCGAGCGTGGCCGTCCTCTCGTCGCAGGCCGAGCGGGGCTCAGATGAGTTCGTGAGCCGTCACGACCGGATGGCGGCGCTCGTCGCCGAGCTCCGCGCCCGCACCGCCCAGATCGCCCTCGGCGGCGGCGAGGCCTCGATGGAACGCCACCGCTCGCGCGGCAAGCTGCCGGCCCGCGAGCGGGTCGACCGCCTCGTCGACCCCGACACCGCCTTCCTCGAGCTGAACGCGCTCGCGGCTTGGGAGCTCTACGACGGCGAGGCCCCCGGCGCCGGAATCGTCACGGGCATCGGCATCGTCGAGGGGCGCGAGTGCGTGATCGTCGCGAACGACGCCACGGTGAAGGGCGGCTCGTACTTCCCGCTCACCGTGAAGAAGCACCTGCGGGCGCAGGAAGTCGCGGCGCAGAATCGGCTGCCGTGCATCTACCTCGTCGACTCCGGTGGCGCGTTCCTGCCGCTCCAGGCGGACGTGTTCCCCGACCGGGACCACTTCGGCCGCATCTTCTTCAACCAGGCGCAGATGTCCGCGCAGGGGATCGCGCAGATCGCGGTCGTGATGGGCTCGTGCACCGCGGGCGGCGCGTACGTGCCGGCGATGAGCGACGAGACGATCATCGTGCGCGGCACCGGCACGATCTTCATCGGCGGGCCGCCGCTCGTGAAAGCGGCGACGGGGCAGGACGTCACCGCGGAGGAGCTCGGCGGCGCCGACGTCCACACGCGACGCTCGGGTGTCGCCGACCACTACGCGACCTCCGACGAGCACGCGCTCGCGCTGGCACGCGGGATCGTCCGCAACCTGCACACCCGCAAGCCGGAGCCGCCTTGGGACGTCGCCCCGCCCGAGCCGCCGGCACTCGACCCGCACGAGCTCTACGGGTTGATCCCGGAAGACTTCCGCCAGCAAACGGACGCGCGCGAGCTGATCGCGCGCATCGTCGACGGCTCGCGCTTCCAGGAGTTCAAGGCGCTTTACGGCGAGACGCTCGTCGCCGGCTTCGCGCGCATCGAAGGCTTCCCGGTCGGGGTCCTCGCGAACAACGGCGTGCTCTTCGCCGAGTCTGCGCAGAAGGGCGCGCACTTCGTCGAGCTCTGCTGCAAGCGGCGCATCCCGCTCGTCTTCCTCCAGAACATCACCGGCTTCATGGTCGGCAAGGAGTACGAGGCCGGCGGGATCGCGCGCGATGGCGCGAAGCTCGTGATGGCCGTCGCGAACGCGCAGGTGCCGAAGTTCACCGTCGTCACCGGCGGCTCATTCGGCGCGGGCAACTACGCGATGTGCGGCCGCGCGTACGAGCCGAGACAGCTCTGGATGTGGCCGAACGCGCGCATCTCCGTGATGGGCGGCGAGCAGGCGGCGACCGTCCTCGCCATGGTCGGCGACGTCGACGAGCAGGAGATCCGCGACAAGTACGAACGCGAAGGCAATCCCTACTACTCGACGGCACGTCTCTGGGACGACGGGATCATCGACCCGCTCGACACGCGCCGCGTGCTCGCCCTCGGACTGGCCGCGGCGCTGAACGCCCCGATTCCCGAGACGACCTTCGGCATCTTCCGGATGTGAGAGGAGACGCATGAGCTACAGCATCGTCCACGTCGACGAGATCGAGGGCGCGGGGCCGGGCGGAGGCGTGAAGTTCGTGCGACGTGAGCTCGGCGTCGATGCGTTCGGCGTCAACTGGTTCGAGCTGCCCCCTAACGCCGAAGGCCACGAGCACGACGAGTCGGATTCGCGGCAGGAAGAGGTGAACGTCGTAATCGCGGGCTCGGGCCGCTGGCGCATCGAAGGCGAGGAGGTCGAGGTCAGGCGTGGGACGTTCCTCCGCTTCGACCCCGACACGACGCGCATGCCGATCGCCGGCCCGGACGGGATGACCTTCGTCGGGATCGGCGCCCGTCGCGGCAGCTACGACGCGCGAGGCCCTTTCTGATTGCCCGCCTCGGGGCGCTCGCCGCCCTTGTGCTCGTCGCAGCCGTGTGGGGCGTCCTCCACGTCGGCTGGTACGAGCACGGGCAGATCATCGACTACGGCGTCTACCAGGAGTACGGGGACAAGGTCGTACACGAGCACGCCGTGCCGTACCGCGACTTCCAGCTCGAGTACCCGCCGGCTGCGCTACCGGTGTTCATCGCGCCCGCGCTCGTCGAGCGCTTCGACTACCGCAAGGTATTCCAGCTGCTGATGGCCGGCTGTCTCGCGGTCGCCGCGGTCGGGGCGTACCTGATCGCCGGCATGAGAGCCGCCGTCCTGACCGCGGTCGCGCCGCTTGCACTCGGCTCGGTCGTCCTCTCGCGCTTCGACCTGTGGCCGGCGGCGCTCACGGTCCTCGCGCTCGCGGCGGCATTGCGCAAGCACGGGGCACTCTCGGCCGTCCTGCTCGGCACCGCCTTCGCAGCGAAGCTCTGGCCCGCGGTGCTCGTCCCGCTCGTCGCGATCTGGATCGCGCGCAGCGAAGGCGGCCGCGCCGCCGCGCGCTGGCTCGCGGTCGCCGCGGGGACGGCGGCCGCCTGGTTCCTCCCGTTCATGGTTCTCTCACCGGGCGGCGTCGCTCACAGCTTCCACGAGCAGTTCGCTCGGCCCTTGCAGCTCGAGAGCCTCGGCGCGTCCTTGCTCATCGCCTTGCACCACGCCGTGGGTACGAGGCTCTCCGTCGAGTCGTCCTTCGGCTCCCAGAACCTCAGCGGGCCCGGCACGCACACCATGGCGGTCGCCACCTCCGTGGCCGGCCTGCTCGCGCTCGCGATGCTCTACGTCGCCTTTGCGCGCGACACGTCCGAGGCCGGCGATCTCCTCCGCTACGCCGCTGCGGCGGTGGCGGTCACGCTCGCGTTCGGGAAGGTCTTCTCGCCGCAATTCCTCATCTGGCTCTTCCCGCTGGTCCCGCTCGTGCGCGGGCGGCGCGGCATCTGGGCGGCGGTGCTCTTCTTCACCGCACTCGTGCTCACGCAGCTCTGGTTCCCCGAGCGGTACTGGCCGCTCGCCAACTCCTTCGCCGTCACACAGTCGTGGGAGCTGCTCGCGCGCAACCTCGCCGTCGTCGCGCTCGTCGTCGTGCTCGCCCGGTCGTGGTCAGAGCACGACGTCCTCGGGGAACATCGCTCCCGCGTCGAAGCGCTCGAGCGCGTACGGGCTCAGGTCGAGTGACGACTCGCCGCGGAGGACGAGCTCCGCGACCGCACGCCCGACCGCGGGCGACTGCATGAATCCGTGGCCGCTAAAGCCGCAGGCCGCATACACGCCGTCCGCGATGCGGCCGACGATCGGATGCGCGTCGGGCGTCATGTCGTACAGCCCGGCCCACGCGTTCGCGATCGTCGCGTCGGCCGCAGGCGGATAGCGCAATGCCAGCCGCTCGAGCCGGTCGGCGAAGACCGACTCGTCGACGGTCGTCTCGAACGTCCAGCGCGGCTCCGGATCCGTCATCGCGAGCACGAGCCGCTCGCCGCGCCGGCGGAAATGGAAACCCGTCTCTGCCTCGATCACCATCGGCAGCTCGTCCGGGAGCCCCTCGACCGGCGAGGTCTCGAGCAGCTGGCGGCAGAGCGGCCGGATCGGCAGCTCGACGCCCACCGTCGCAGCGAGCTCGGGTGACCACGGCCCGCACGCGATCACGAGCACGTCACGCTCGACGTCCTCTGCACGCGTGTTCGGACGCACGACGACGCCGCGCGCTTGCGCGAGCCGGAGCACCTCGCGCGCGACTCCGCCCGGATCGGCGACGCCGTCGCTCCAGCAGCACGTCGCACCGACCACGTCGTCGACTGCGAGCCCGCGCACGACCGACGGGTCGACGCGCTCGACCGGCACGCCGAGCTCGTTCTGGAGCGCGCGCCGCTCCTCGAGCGCTGCGAGCCCCTCGTCGGTCGTCGCGAGAAACACGTACCCGACCTGGCGAAAGAGCGACGGCCCGAGCCGCGCGAGGAAGTCGATGCTCTCACGCGCGAGGACGACTTCTTCCGCTGTCGAGAACTGCTGGCGCACGCCGCCCATCGCGCGCGACGTCGACCCGCTGACGAGCTCGCCGCGCTCGGCGACGACGACGTCGTCTGCGCCGAAGAGCGCAAGGTGGTACGCGACGCTCGCGCCGACCGCGCCGGAGCCCGCGACGACTATCCGTGCCATTCGCGCACGATCCGCTCGACGTCGTCGCGCTCGGTCTCGTTCAGGTCGCGGAGCGGCGGGCGGACGCCGCCGCGCACCGGGACACCGCGGAGGCCGAGCACCATCTTCGACGCAGCGTGGAACGGGAGCGCCTGCAGCGAGGCGCGCAATGCGCCGACGCGGGCGCCGTTCTCCGGCGTCGGGTCGCGCACGAGCGCGACGACCGCGTCGGGGAAACTGGCAGCAAGCCCTGAAACGACCCCGGTCGCCCCGTGCGCGAGCCCCTGCGGGATGAGCGCCTCGGGCCCGACGAAGATGTCGAGGCCGTCAACGAGGTACGCGGAGAACCGCTCCCAAGGCGTGTCCGACACCTTCAGGCCGGCGAAGTTGGACGCCTCGTCGCGCAGCGCGGCGATCGTCTGCAGCGGAACGGCGTAGCCGCTGCGCGCCGCGAACTCGTAGACGTAGAACGGCGTCGGGTCGCACGCGCGCGCCGCTTCCGTGAAGTGCGCGAGGAGCTCGTCCGCGTCGAAGGCGTAGTACGGCGGCGCGATCACGGCGACGGCATCCGCGCCGCCGGCCGCGGCATGCTCCGCGAGCTCGACGGTGTCGGCCGTATTCTGCGCGCCGCAGTGGACCGCGACCTGGAGTGAGCCCCGGCTCGAGAAGATGAGCTCGGCGATGCGCTTGCGCTCCGCGACGTCGAAGAGCACGCCCTCCCCGGTCGTGCCACAGACGAGGATGCCGTCGAGCTCGTGCGACGCGAGAAAGTCGCCGTACGGGCCGAACGCCTCTGCGTCGATTGTCGCCCCGCCGCCGATGAGCGGCGTGAGGGCGGCGGCGAAGGTTCCACGCAGCATCGAGGCGAAATCTATGCTCTCCGGCGATGGCGAACCTCCGGGTCGAGCGTGACGGCGATCTCCTGCGAGTCACGCTGGCGCGCCCCGACCGCCACAACGCGTTCGATGCGGCGCTGATCGGCGAGCTCGCGGAGGCGTTCGTCGACGTCGGACGCGCCCGCGCGGTGGTGCTCGCCGGCGACGGCAAGAGCCTCTCTGCCGGCGCCGACGTCGGCTGGATGCGCTCGTCGGTCGAGCTGTCTCACGAGGAGAACATCGCCGACGCGC
>JANMQZ010000226.1:0-12389 GCA_031370755.1 Actinomycetes bacterium | reverse complement strand
GAGTACGACGCGACGCAGATGATGTCCACCGCTCCGTCCGACAACCGCACCGAGGATTACGTCACCGGAATATTCGGCTAGAAGCGTGGGGGAACCCTTGGTCCCCCCACGAGCCCCCTCCTTCGACCGTCGAATGACGTGAGCGCTCGTGCGCTCCCGGCCAGAGCGCGGTCTGGCCTCCGCGCGCGGGTTGGCGGCGCTCAAAGAACGTCCGTCGACGGTTTGCCCGCCCCGCGCGGGCGTTGGCGCCTTCGGCGTCCCCGCCACGCTCACTTCGCGCGCGCCTAAGTCGCGCTACGCGACGTCTTAGTCGCGCGCCTGGGCCGCGAGCTCGACGAGGAGCTCGTCAACGCGACGACCGATGTCGTCTCGGATCGCTCGCACTTCGGCAAGCGGCCGCCCTTTGGGATCGGGCAGCTGCCAGTTGACGTAGCGCTTGCCGGGAACGACCGGGCACGCGTCGTCGCACGTCGCCACGACAACGTCGGCCCACTGCACGTCATCGGCGTCCAGCAGGTGCGGCACGTGGTCCGATGCGTCGATCCCGACCTCGTCCAGCGCCGCGAGCACCTGCGGATGCGCGTACGCCCCCGGGGCGCTGCCCGCGGAACGGGCTGCATGCTTCTCGCCCGCGGCACGCCGGAAGAGCCGCTCCGCCATCACGGAGCGGCCGCTGTTCGCGACACAGACGAAGAGGACATTGCTCATGCCAGCGTCTCCCCGCGGACGAGCTGATACGCGAGGCCGCCGAGCGCCGCGCCTGCGAGCGGCGCGACAATGTAGATCCAGAACGCGTGCAGCTGCCCCGAGACGAGCGCCGGGCCGAGCGAGCGCGCCGGGTTCATCGAGGCACCGGTGATCGGGCCGCCGAACATCGCGTCGAGCCCAACCGTGCCGCCGATCGCGATCGCCGCGGCCTCGCCGACCGCGCGTGCATCCGTCGCAACGCTCATGATCACGAACATCAGGAAGAACGTGAGAACGACTTCCCAGAGAAGCGCTTGAGCGTTCGAGCCGGCGGGAAGCGTCGCGCCGACGTCGGCGTGATTGCCGAGCGACGCACGCAGCAGTGCCGCAGCGACGAGCGCCCCCGTGAGCTGCGCGGCCCAGTACGCGACCATGCGCGGCCACGGGAAGTGCCGCGTGAGCGCGAACGCAAAAGACACTGCGGGATTGAAGTGCGCGCCGGACACGTGGCCGACCGCGTAGATCATCGCCATGATCACGAGCCCGAAGACGATTGCGACACCGACGTGGCCGAGCGCGTGCGTCTTCGCGTCGACCATGATGGCGCCGGCACCCGCGAAGACGAGCGCGAACGTCCCGATCGCCTCGGCGAGTAGCGCGCGCATCAGCAGCAGTTGCCGAAGTCGACGAGCGCGCCGAGACGGCGGCAGGACTCCGCGTCGATCGAGAGATACGTCCACTTGCCGCGCTCCTCGCGCGCGACGAGCCCGACGTCGACCAGCTTCCGCACGTGATGCGACACCGTCGCCTGCGAGAGCCCGAGCGCGTCGACGAGGTGGCAGATGCACGCCGGCTCGCCGCTCGTCGCCAACAGGTTGACGATGCGCACGCGCGCCGGGTCGGCGAGCACGCGGAAGAGCGCGGCCGTCGCCACCGCGTCTCGCTCGGAGAGCGACGGCGAGGCAAGGGGTGCAGGCAGCCCGCCCATGTCAAATCGAAGTATGACGATTTGACGTTAGGCGGGGAAGCGGCAGACGATCTCGAGGCCGACGCCGCGCGCGCCGTGTGCCTCGACCGACCCGCCCGCCGACGTGACGATGTGCTTCACGATCGCGAGCCCGAGCCCCGTCCCGCGGGACGAGCGGGCCGTGTCCGCACGGTAGAAGCGCTCGAACAACCGGGCCATGTCGTCGGGGTCGACGCCCGCGCCGTCGTCGGCCACGGTCAGCGTCGGCCCGTCGCCGTCGTGCGCGACCGTGACGCGGCAGGTGCTGCCCGGGCCGCCGTACCGGATCGCGTTCGCGACGAGGTTCTCCACGACGACCCGCAGCATGCGCGGGCGGAGCGGCACCTCGACACTCTCGCCGCCCGACACTTCGAGCGCGACCTCCGAGTGCGCGGCGCGGTCGGCGAACGCCGCGACGATCTCCTGCACGACCGGTAGCGCACGGGTGCGACCGAGCGAGACGACCTCCCGCCCGGTCTCGAGCTCGCCGAGGAAGAGCACGTCGTCGATCAGCTCGCGCGCCTGATGCACCTCCTGCTGGGCCTGATCGACGAGCGCGTCGACGTCCGCGCCTGGAAGCGTTGCGCTCTCGAGGAGCGCGAGCATCCGGGCGAGCGGCGTCCGCAGCTCGTGCGAGACCGCCGCGGTGAAACCGGCCCGGAGCTCCTGATAGGCCGACAGCTCGGGCAGCGCGCCGACGAAGAGGACGAGCGCCACGCCCACGTCCTCGCCGATCCGCCGGCCCGGCGCCGGATCCGCAAGCGCGGCGGCCGCCGCCGGGCTCGCCGCGACAAGCCGCCGCTCGCTGTCGAGCACGAGCACCGCCTCGACGAGCGACTCGACGAGCGCCCGCACGCGATCCGTGTCGTTTACCACCCCTTCACCACCCATTCACCGCTCATCGACCCGGCAGAACCGGCCTGAGCTCGATAATGACACCAGATGCCGAAGGTCCTGATCGTCGAGGACGACGAGGTGATCGCCCAGGGGATGGCCCGCCACCTGGGCGCAGCCGGCTTCGACGCAACCTGGGTGGCGAACGGCGACCAGGGGCTGGCGCGGCTTCGCTACGAGAAGCCCGATGCGTGCGTCCTCGACCTGATGCTGCCGGGCCTCGACGGCTGGAAGCTGATCGAGACCGTTCGCGCCGAGGGGATCGGCACGCCGATCGTCGTCGTCTCGGCGCGCGGCACCGAGCACGACCGCGTGCACGCCCTCGAGATCGGCGCCGACGACTACCTCGTGAAGCCGTTCTCGATGAAGGAGCTCGTCGCGCGCGTCCGGGCCGCGGCCCGGCGCGGCATCCGGCGCGAGGAGACGCCGCGCGGCGAGCCGATCGAAGTCGAGGAGCTCCGCATCGACCCGCGCGAGGTGCAGGCGTACGTCGACGGCGCGAGCGCGGAGCTGACGCCGACCGAGTTCCGTCTGCTCTATCAGCTCGCGCTCGAAGGGGGCCGCGTCTCGACGCGGGACGAGCTGCTCCAGAAGCTGTGGGGCCGGCGCGAGTCGCATCGCGACCGCACGGTCGACGTCTTCGTGCGCCGTCTGCGCGAGAAGATCGACAAGCCCGCGTCCCGGCACACGTTCATCCAGACGCGCTACGGCGTCGGCTACAAGCTCGAAGCCGTCCCCAAGGCCTAACCACCCGTTCACCGGACCGACGCCCACGGGCGCGCGCGCAGGCCGCACGATCCGAGCATGAAGTTCGCCGTCGTCGCGCACCGCCGCAGCGAGACGAACGACGCGCTCGCCGGCGCCGCAGCATCGCTCGGGCTGCCGGCATCCGTGCTGACTCCGCGCGACGCGCTCTGCACCCTCCAGCAGGGCGACGTCGCGCTGGGGCGGCTCGACGTCCGCGAGACGCTCGATGGGATGGAGGACGGGGAGACCCATCTCGAGCGTCTCGCCGACGCCCGCGTCGAGCTCCTGAATCCCGCGGCGGCGCTGGCCGCCGCACACGACAAGCTGCTCACCGCGCGCGTCCTGCGGCGCGCCGGTGTGCCGCATCCGCGGACGTGGCTCATCGCCGGCGGCGTGCCGGCGCCGGCGCCCGAGCTGCCGCTCGTCCTCAAGCCGCGCTTCGGCAGCTGGGGCCGCGACGTCGTCCGCTGCACCACCGCGGACGAGCTCGCCTCGGCGCTTGCGACGCTCTCGCTGCGACCGTGGTTCCGGGAGCACGGCGTGCTCGCGCAGGAGCTCGTCGAGCCCCTCGGCTGGGACCTCCGCGTCGTCGTCGCAGGCGGCCGCGTCGTCGGCGCAGCGCGGCGTGTCGCCGCAGACGGCGAGTGGCGTACGAACGTTGCGCTCGGCGGCCGCAGCGAGCCAGCCGCACCGCCGCCGCTTGCGCGCCGGCTGGCACTCGAGGCTGCGAAAGCGGTGCGCGGCGACCTCGTGGGGGTCGACCTGCTGCCGACGGCGGCGGCCTACGTCGTCGCGGAGGTGAACGGCGCGGTCGACTTCCGCACCTCCTACGGGCTCGGATTCGGGCTCGACGACCCGCACCTCGATGCCGTGCTCGCGCTCCTGCGCGTCGCGCGCGGCCGGCTCGCTACTCGGTCGATCTCGGCGTAAGCCCCGTCTCGACCTGCCGGCGCCCGCCGAGCTCGTAGACGAGGTCGACGGTCTCGTGCTTGCGGTAGCTGCCGACCACGCCGAGCCACATCCACAGCCACCGCCAGAAGCCGAGGCGCCCCTCCTGGGCGATCGGGCGCGGGAAGACGACCGAGCGGCCCTCGACCTCGTAATCCGAGCCACGAGCCTGGCGCACGCCGCCGACGAACACCTCGAAGTCGTCGGGCACGTAGTCCGGCAGGTCAATCCGCGAGCGCTCGGCCACCTTCATAGAATGCACGTCTCGTGCGCCGGAAGCTCCTCGCCCTGGCACTAGTCGGTGTCGCCGTGCTCGCGACAGCGGGAATCGCCGCAGCCGCGAACGGCGGCTTCTCGCCTCAGCACGCGCACTCGCCGAACGCCCAGCGCATCAACGACGCCTACTGGCTCGTCATGGGCTTCACGGTCGCGATCTTCATTCTCGTCGAGGGCTTGCTCGTCACCTTCATCGTCAAGTACCGCGCGCGCGGCCGGGCTCGCACGGTCGAGGGGTCGCAGGTGCACGGCCACTCGCGCCTGGAGACCGTCTGGACGGCGATCCCGATCGTGATCATCACGATCATCTTCGTCTTCGTCTTCTACAAGCTGCCCGGCATCTCGACCGCGCCGAAGGCGAGCGCAGCGTCGGGAGAGAACATCGCGGTCACGGTCGACGCGCACACGTTCTACTGGCAGTTCACCTACCCGAACGGCGCCACGTCGATCGACGAACTCCACCTGCCGGTCGGCAAGGTCGCCGAGCTGACGATTGTGGCGGAGGACGTCAACCACAGCTGGTGGATCCCGCAGCTCGGCGGCAAGACGGACGCGATCCCTGGCCGCACGAACCACACCTGGTACCAGCCCGACAAGACGGGGACGTTCTACGGGCAATGCGCCGAGTTCTGCGGGCTCTTCCACGAGCGCATGCTCGGGCGCGTCGTCGTCACGAGCGAGGCCGACTACCAGTCGTTCGTGAGCGCCGGCGCCGCGAAGGAGCTCGGCAAGGCGGAATGGGTGGGCGCGTGCGCGAAGTGTCACGGGATGCAGGGCCAGGGCGACTACGGCCCCGCGATCGCGGCGAACCCGATCCTGACGCAGAAGGCAACCCTCGAGGAGCTCCTGCGCAACGGCGGCATTCTCATGCCCGCCGTCGGCAACAACTGGAGCGACGCGCAGATGCGCGCGCTCGAGACATACCTGAAGACGAGCGTCTTCAAGGGGGCGAGCGCAAGTGGCGGTTAGGTCCGAGGCCGTCTACCCGGTGACATGGAAGAACGGTCGCCTCGCGAGCTGGCTCGTTACGGTCGACCACAAGCGCATCGGGATCATGTACATCGTCACCGCGATCTTCTTCCTCTTCGCGGGCGGGATCATGGCGCTCTTGATGCGTGCGCAGCTCGCGACGCCGAACGAAGGCGTCCTGACGAAGGACCGCTACGACCAGGTGATGACGATGCACGGCACCGTCATGGTGTTCCTCGTCATCGTCCCGATCTTCGCCGGCTTCGGCAACTACCTCGTGCCGCTCATGATCGGCGCGCGCGACATGGCCTTCCCGCGGCTGAACGCGCTGTCGTACTGGCTCTATGCGCTCGGCGGCGTCGTCCTGATGCTGAGCTGGCTTGCGAAGAGCGGCCCGGCACACGCGGGCTGGACGATGTACCCGCCGCTCTCGGAGCGGTTCTTCAGCCCCGGCAACGGCACCGACTACTGGATCCTCGCGCTCCACCTCCTCTCGCTCGCGTCGCTCGCAAGCGCGATCAACTTCATCGTGACGATCCACAACATGCGCGCACGCGGGATGTCGTGGATGCGCATGCCGATCTTCGTCTGGACGATCGAGGTCTACTCGATCCTTCTCATCGCGGTCCTGCCCGCGCTCTCGGCCGGGTTGACGATGCTGCTGCTCGACCGGAGGGGCTACACGCATTTCTTCCTGCCTGCACAGGGCGGCAACGCGGTGCTGTTCCAGCACGTGTTCTGGTTCTTCGGGCACCCCGAGGTCTACATCATGGTGCTGCCCGCGATGGGCATGGTGTCCGAGATCCTGCCGGTGTTCTCCCGTAAGCCGATCTTCGGGTACACGGCGATCGTCCTCTCGACGCTCTTCATCGGCTTCTTCTCGATGCTCGTCTGGGCACACCACATGTTCACGGTCGGCATGCCGACCTCGCTCGACGGCTTCTTCATGGTGACATCGATGATCATCGCCGTCCCGACGGGCATCAAGATCTTCAACTGGATCGCGACGACCTGGCGCGGCAACCTGCGGTTCGACACGCCGATGCTGTTCGTGCTCGGGTTCATCGGTCTCTTCACGATGGGTGGGCTGTCCGGCATCTTCCTCGCCGCGTTCCCGATCGATTGGCAGGTGCACGACACGTACTACGTCGTGGCTCACTTCCACTACGTCCTCTTCGGCGGCTCGATGTTCGCCGTCTTCGGCGGCATCTACTACTGGTGGCCGAAGATGTTCGGCCGGCTGCTCGACGAGCGCCTCGGGAAGTGGCACTTCTGGCTGATGTTCGTAGGCTTCAACATGACGTTCCTCCCGCAGCACATGCTTGGGCTCCTCGGCATGCCCCGCAGAATCTGGACGTACCACCACGGCGGCCTCTGGGAGGCCTACAACATGATCTCCTCGATCGGATCGGGGATCATGGGGATCGGCATGCTGATCTTCCTCGTCAACATCTGGCGCACGAACATCGCCCGGCAGGGCCGCCGCGCCGGCAACGACCCCTGGGTCGCCGACACGCTCGAGTGGTACACGACGTCGCCGCCGCCGCCGCACAACTTCGACTCCGTCCCGTACGTCACGAGCGCACGGCCCTTGCGTGACGTGCGCCGTCGGCTCGCGGAGGAAACGTGACGAGCCTCGCCCCCGGCCCCTGGCTGCGCCTGTGCGCTCTCCTCGCAGCGGCGGGGACGCTCGTCGCCGTCGTGTCCGGCGCCGCGCACCTCGGGACGACGCACCAGCTGCTCGCCGCGCTCGTCGCTCCGCCGCTCGCGGCGTTGCTCGTCGCAGCGTGGCTCGCGCACCGGCCGCACGTGCCGGGCATTCTCGCCGCAGCGGCGCTCTTCACCGCGGCGGCCGCAGTTCGCGGCGCCGGTGCGCACGCAGTGCTCGCGGCATTCGCCCTTGCGGCGCTCCTTGTCGTCACGGTGCAGACCTTCCGCGGCGAGCGCGTGCCGTGGGGCACGTGGCGGGACTACATCGCGCTGACGAAGCCGCGCATCATGTCGCTCCTCTTGATCACCGGCTTCTGCGGGATGATCGCCGGCGCCCGCGGCTGGCCCGGGACGACGATCGCTGTCGCGGCAACGGTCGGCCTCGCCCTCGCGTGCGGCGGTGCCAGTGCCCTGAACCACGTGCTCGACCGCGACATCGACCCGTTGATGGGCGAGCGCACGAAGCGCCGCCCGGTTGCGTCAGGCCGCGTGTCGCCGAGCCGCGCGCTCGAGTTCGGGCTCGCCCTTTCGGCGCTCTCGTTCGTCCTCCTCGCCAGCACGGTCAACGTGCTGACCGCGGTGCTTGCGCTCGTCGGCAACCTCTTCTACGTGCTCGTCTACACGCGCTGGCTGAAGCGCACCACGTCGCAGAACATCGTCATCGGCGGCGCCGCGGGCGCCGTGCCGCCGCTCGTCGGCTGGGCTGCCGCGACCGGCGACGTGACCATTCCCGCGCTCCTGCTCTTCGTGATCGTCTTCGTCTGGACGCCGCCGCACTTCTGGGCGCTCGCGCTCCTGATCAAGGACAACTACGCGAACGCGCGCGTGCCGATGCTCCCGGTCGTGCGCGGCGACCGCGAGACGGCGCGGCAGATCGTCATCTACTCCGTGGCGCTCGTCGGCGTGACGCTGCTGCCCTTCGCGTGGGGCTCGGCCGGGCTCCTCTACCTCGCCTCCGCGCTCGCCCTCGGCGCCGTCTTCCTCTGGCTCGCGGAGCGCCTGCGGCGCGACCTGGTGCCGCGGCGCGCAGCGATCCTCTTCCACTACTCGCTCCTCTACCTCGCCCTGCTCTTCGTCGCCCTCGCCCTCGATACGGTGGTTGCCTGATGGATCCCGACCTCGCCCGCAAGAACCTCCGCCTCGGCTGGCTCCTGTTCGGCGTCTTCTGGCTCCTCTTCGCCGGAACCTTCGTCGTCGGGCTCCTCTACCTCCAATTCGACTAAAGGTTCCAGCCGCCGCAGCCGATTCTGCGGTGGATGCGGTCCTTTCGCCGATTTGCCCTGCTCTGCGCCGTCGCAGCCGGCTCTGCCGTGCTCGCCGGCCCCGCCTTCGGCGCCCGCCCGGGTGCGCTCCTCCTGCCGTCCACGATTCAGACGCCGCACTTCGTCGTCCACTACCAGAGCGACCTCGTCAACAACGCCCAGTTCGCGATCACGCAGACGCAGGCCGGTGACGTGGCAGCGCTCGCAGAACGCGCCTACACGGCGGAGATCGCAGACGGCTTCCCGGCACCGCCCTCGGACGGCGTGCTCGGCGGCGACGGTCGCATCGACGTCTACGTGGACAACCCGGGCGCCCTGGCCCTCACGGTCCCGGACAACCTCGCGGCGTCGCCGACGACCTCCTACATCGAGCTCGACGGCAGCCAGGAGATCGCGATGCACCAGCACACGATCGCGCATGAGCTCTTCCACGTGATCCAGCTCAGCATCTGGCAGCCGCTCCCCTTCCCGGCGCACCTCCCCGACTACTGGCTGCTCGAAGGCAGCGCCGAGTGGATGGGCTTCCGCGTCGACCATTACGACCCGTCGTTCGGCATCGACCTCGGCCCATCCGACCTGTCGCTCGACTGCCGCGACCCGCTCGGCAACAACATGTGCGACCTCACCGACGACTACAAGAACAACGGTTACTCGCGCTGGCCGTTCTTCGAGTACCTCGTCGAGAAGTACGGGACGTCGTTCATCCGCGACATCTTCACGCAGGCCGCAGCGGGCGCCCCGGCTGCGACCTCGATGTCGGCGATCGCCGCCGCGCTCGCCGCGAAGGGGACGACGCTCGAGGACACGTACAACGCCTGGATCACGGCGGATATGACCGCCGGCTACAGCGTCACTGCGCTGCAGTCGCTCAAGCCGGCCGCGTATGCGACCGTCGAGACGGGGCTCGTCTCCGGCCCGCTCACGGTGCCGAAGGTCGCCGTCAACCACCTTTCGACGCGCTACGTCAAGTTCACGCGCGGCGACAACGACGCGTCGCACCTCTGCTACGCCGCGACGCTGAACCTGAGCGTGGCCATGCCCGCAGGCACGTATTCGAAGCCGGTGTTCTACTGGGACGCGAAGGGGAGCTTGCCGACGGCGCTCTCGGTCAGCGGCAACACCGCGACCGCCGCGATTCCGTGGGACACGTGCACCTACCCGTCGAACGGTGGCTATCTCGCGCTCTCCAACGCGTCCTCGACGGTGAACTCGATCGTCGACGCCGCAGACTTCACGGTCACCGCGACGCTCGCGGTCGACACGACGAAGCTGACCACCCCGACGCCTCCGCCGAATCCGGTCTCGGTCAACACACCCGTCGTCCCGGTGGGCGCAGCCGACGTCGCACCGACCCTCGAGCTCTTCGGCCCGGAGATCCTCAAGCTCTCGGCCACGCAGACCCAGCTCCGGCTGATCGTCTCGTCGAACGGCCCCGGCTCGGTGCGTGGCAAGCTCGGCTCCGTCGACCTCGGCAAGGTGGCGATCCGCGGCGGCTCGAACGACGTCCGCTTCACCCTGCCGAAGAACGTGCTCAAGTCGCTTCGCCGCTCCGCCTCGGCCTCGAACGTGCTGACCCTCACGCCCCTGTCGAGTGACGGCTCCGCGTCCGGCGCGCCGCTCGTCCGCAAGGTCAGCGTCGCAGCGCCGAAGAAGCCCGCCCGCCGCAAATAGCCTCGCGCCGCTGCCTCACGCATCCCTCATTCGAGGGACAGCCGCGACGCTCCGTATGCCGAATTAGAGGGATGACCGTGCGTATTTTCCGGAGCTCACTTCTGCTTGCCCTCATCGCCTTCGCCGCAACCGCGACGACGTCGGCGGCCGGCATCGCGCAGCCGAGCGGCCTGCACGGGTTCCTGCTCCGCGCCGACGAGCCTCTGACGTCGGCGTTCCACCGGACTCCGTCGTTCGCCTGGAACCCGGTGGCGGGCGCACGGACGTACCAGTTCCAGCTCTCGACGAGCAGCACGTTCCGGGACAACGGCATCCTCTACAACAACTCGTCGCTGACGACGCCCGTCGCAGCGCCGTCGCTGACGCTGCCCTGGATCACGGGCTCGCCGCACGCGCTGTACGCGCGCGTTCGCGGGGTGACCGACTCGACCACGTCGCCGTGGAGCACCCCGTTCGGCTTCGACGTGACGCCGCCCGCACCGCCGTCGCCGCTGCCGAGCTATCCCGGCCTGCTGCGCTGGACGCCGATTCCCGGCGCCGACGCGTACGAGGTGTGGCTCGTAGACACAGGCAAGGTCGAGTACGTCCGCACCAACGTCCTCGACGAGCGCGACTTCTACACCTTCCATCAGTCGCAACAGTGGACCGGCACCGTGCGGTGGCGGATCCGCGCACTCCGCGGCGATCAGTTCAACCAGCGCGTGAACGGGCTTCCCGTGGCGCAACACGGTGCGTGGAGCCCTGTATACAGCTCGACGAATCCGATCATGAGCACCGGCAAGCTTCAGCTCGTCGGCACCGTGTCGGATGTCTTCTCGAACGGCAGCGCGAGCTCGCCCGCCCACGAGATGATGCCCGCGTTCCTCTGGAGCGGGAACCAGACCGCCGCTGGCGACGCCACCGAGCTCTACCGCGTCGAGATCTTCACCGACAGGCAGTGCCTGAACCGCGTCTACACGAGCGCAGTCGTCGGCGGCCCCGCGTGGGCGCCCCGGCTTAACGGGCCGCTGTCGCTCCCGACCGACAACGCAACGCTGACCGCTGCGCGCAGCGGCTACCTCGGCGACGGCAAGGAGTCGTCGAGCTACACGTACGACGGCGACAAGCTCGACCCGGCGGAGCAGAAGGCGCAGGCCTCGCCGACGGTCGCCGTTCCCGGCGACGTCCCGGCGTTCCCCGGCACGACGCCGCCCGACCAGGCGGCCAACCCGAGCTCCGGCGGCTCGTCGTCCGGCAGCGGCGGCGGCTCGACCACGATCTCCGTCAGCGGCAACCTCGGCCCGCCCGTCTCGCTCTGGGACGTCGACTGGCCGAGCTCCGGCTACTACTGGACGGTCATCCCCGTCGTTGCGGCCGGCGCCTCGGGCGGCACCATCACAACGGCTCCGGGCGCGCCGAAGGGCACGACGGTGATTCCCGTGCTGAGCACGACGGGCCTCCGCGTGGGCGACGCCGTCTCGATCGGCATCGCGCCGGGCGTCGACAGCGGCACCATCATCAGCGTGGGCTCCGGCTCGATCACGCTCTCAGGCCCGACGAACTTCGCGCACTTCGCCGGCGAGCCGGTCGTCCGGGCCGGCGGGTCGATCTCCTACGTCGACACCGAGCTGCCCGAGGACGTCTGCGCCGCCCCGATCAACCGCGTGCAGCGGCTCGGCATCTCGAGCGAGCCGTCGCTGACGAGCGCCCAGGCGCCGTTCGCGACGGGCCTCTCGTCGAGCGGCCGCCTGACGTCCGCCGCACGCACGTCCGCCTTCTACGGCGCGCCGCTGATCGCGTGGACGCCGGCGTTCAACGCCGACATCTACGAGGTGCAGTACTCGAAGACGCGCTACCCGTTCAAGGCGGAAGTCGATCCGCGCTCGAGCGTGAAGGGCTTCATGACCTTCTCGACCTCGGACGTTCTGCCGCTCAAGACGGGGACGTGGTGGTACCGCGTGCGCGGCATCGACTTCAACCTGCCGACGGGCGTGCAGCAGATGACCTGGTCCGATCCCGAGCGGCTCGTGGTCGCTCAGCCGAAGTTCAAGATCGTCACCGCGGCGCCCAAGAAGAAGTTCAAGGTCGTGCCCTAGAGGGTTCGGCGCGATGGTGCTCGTCGCAGGGGTGCGATGGGCGTCGCGATGCAAGGACGCAGGGAGCCCCGATAGTGGTGCTATCGGGGCGACCGAGGACGCGGCAGCGCGGCGTCCAGCGCGGCCCTGCGGCACAGCCACTAT
>JANMQZ010000197.1:0-3180 GCA_031370755.1 Actinomycetes bacterium | reverse complement strand
GCCTCGCGCAAAAGTTCGAGGCGCTTGGCGTAGAGCTCGAGCTGCGCGTGCTCGCCTCGGCGGCCACCGGCTCGGCGACGACGGACGGCACCTTCACGCTCGTGCCCGCACTGCCAGGCGTCGTGGACGGCGCGGCGTTCTGGCTTGCCCTCCCATCGCGGATCGCCGGGCTCCTGCGCGAGTTCCGGCCCGAGGCGATCGTCTGCCAGACGGCCTACGAGGCGGCCGCGGCGCTCGTCGCGCGCCGCATCGCGCGCGTGCCTACGCGCATCGTCGTCGAGGTGCACGGCGACTGGCGCACGTCGACGAGGCTCTACGGGTCGCCGGCACGGCGCGTGCTGTCGCGGCTTGCCGACGCGGTTGCCGCCTACGCGCTACGCAGGGCCGACGCCGTGCGCACCGTCTCTCCTTTCACGGCGCAGCTCGTACGGGCTCTCGGCGTCGAGCCTGCCTCGAACTTCCCCGCGTACATGGACCTCGACCCGTTCGTCGTCGCGGCCGTGCCGCTGCCGGACACACCGACGGTGCTCTTCGTCGGCGTGCTCGAGGCGTACAAGAACATCGACGGGCTCGCCGAGGCGTGGCGGCTCGCCGCTGAGCGCGTTCCCCGCGCCCTTCTGCACGTCGTCGGCAAAGGCAGCCGCACGGACGTCGCCGAGTCCCTCGAGGGGATGGGCGCCCGCTGGGACCGCGAGCTCACGTCGGCGGAGATTGCCGGAGCGATGGACGACGCCTGGCTTCTCGTGCTGCCGTCGCGCTCCGAGGGGATGGGGCGCGTGCTCGTCGAGGCGTTCTGCAGGGGCCGCGGCGTCGTCGGAACGCGTGCCGGCTCGATCCCGGATCTCGTCGAGGACGGGGTGTCGGGAATCCTCGTCCCGCCCGGCGACACGGGCGCGCTTGCGGACGCGATCGCGCGCGTGCTCTCCGACCGCCTGCTCGCGGAACGGCTCGGCGCCGGGGCCTCGGCGGCAGCGGCCGCCTGGCTCCAGACACCCGAGGAGTACGCGAGGCGGATGCGGGAGCTCGTTGTATGAGAATCGTCTTCGTCACTCAGGCGGCGGATCCGAGCCATCCGGTGCTCGGCGCGACCCTCCCGAAGATCCGAGCGCTCGCTGCTCGTGCGGAAGAGGTCGTCGTGATCGCCGACACGGTCGAGCGCGACGGCTTGCCCGAGAACTGCACCGTGCGCAGCTTCGCCGCGCCGACGCAGGCTGCGCGCGGTGCGCGCTACGTCGCGGCGCTCGCACCCGAGCTCTTCGACAAGCCCGTCGCCGTCATCGCGCACATGTCGCCGATCTTCGCGCTCCTCGCTGCGCCGCTCGCGAAGCCGCTGCGCGTGCCGCTGCTGCTCTGGTTCACGCAGCAGGCCGCCGGGCCGTCGCTGCAGGCAGCGGTGCGCGTCGTCGACCGCGTGCTCACGGTCGACGAGCGCTCGGTGCCGCTGCACTCGTCGAAGGTGCGGGCGATCGGCCACGGCATCGACGTCGCCGCGCTACCGTGCGTCGGGGAACGGCGGCCGCCGCTGCGCCGGTTGCTCGGTCTCGGCCGCTACGCGCCCGTGAAGGGCTGGGAGACGGTGTTGCGTGCGCTGCCCGAGCTGCCGGACGCGACACTCAGCCTGCACGGCCCGCTCCTGACCGCTGCCGACCGGGCAGAGCTGCCGCGGCTCGAGACGCTCGCCGTCGAGCTCGGCTTGACCGACCGCGTCACGTTCGGCGGCGAAGTCCCGTATGCCGGCGTTCCCGACCTCTTCGGTCTCGCGGATGCCGTGGTCAACGCGACACACGGGAACGCCGCCGACAAGGTCGTGTACGAAGCGGCTGCAGCGTGCCTGCCCGTCTTCGCCGCCTCGCCGGTGTTCGACACTCTGCTGCCCGACGGGCTTCGCTTCCATGGGGACTACCCGAGCTCGCTGGCCGAGCGGATCCGCGGCTATGCCGGCGGCGCCGGACGCGAGCTGCGCGTGCGTGTCCAGGCGGAGCATTCGGTGGAGCACTGGGCCGAGCGCGTGCTCGAAGAGGCAGGCGCATGAAGCCGCGCGTCCTCTTCGTCTCACGCGAGCGTTTCCGGCTGCCGCTCGACGGCGCGCAGAAGCGCAAATGGGACGCAGTTGCCGCTGTCGTCGACCACCGCGTGCTCGCCGCAGCACGCGAAGGCGGGCCGACACGCGACGAGCACTTCCGCCTCGTCGCGCCCGCG
Organism: Actinomycetes bacterium; assembly: GCA_031370755.1. Taxonomy (GTDB): domain Bacteria; phylum Actinomycetota; class Thermoleophilia; order Gaiellales; family Gaiellaceae; genus Palsa-739. The sequence continues at coordinate 981 of JANMQZ010000197.1, read as the reverse complement.
CACCCGCGCTTCCTCGACGGAGCGCTCTTCTATCTCCTGCTGCCGTTTCGCATCGCGCGCGAGCTGCGCGACTTCCGTCCGCAGGCCGCGCTCGTGCAGGGCGTTCACGAGCTCGTCGCGTTTCTCGCGGCGCGCTCACTCGCGCGTGTGGACACGAAGGCGATCCTCGACGTGCAGGGTGACTGGCACGAGGCCACGCGCCTGTACGGGTCGCCGCTCCGCCGGCTGCTCAACCCGGTCAACGACGCGTTCGCGCCGTTCGCGGTGCGCGGGGCGGACGCCGTCCGCACCGTCTCGGCGCAGACGACGGGGCTCGTGCAGGCACTCGGCGTCGAGCCGGCGGCGACGTTTCCGTCGTACGTCGACGCGGAGGCGTTTCTCGAGCAACCGCCCGCGCCGCTGCCGGAGCGGCCGCGCGCCGTCTTCGTCGGCGTGCTCGAGCGGTACAAGGCCTTCGACACGCTCGTCGAGGCGTGGCGACTGGCCGCACCGCGCGTGCCGGATGCGACGCTCAAGCTCGTCGGCGACGGGACGATGCGCGACCGCGCTGAGCGCCTCGTCGCCGATCTACCGGGGCGGACCGAGTGGTCGGCCCGGCTCACCGCCGAGGAGGTCTCCGTGGCCATGGACGCCTCGTGGCTCGTGGCGTTGCCGTCGCGCTCCGAGGGGCTGCCACGCGTGGCACTCGAGGCCGCGTGCCGCGGCAGGGCGATCGTGGGCGGCAACCGCGCCGGCATCCCCGACGTCGTACAGCACGGCGAGAACGGCCTGCTCGTGAACCCTGACGACGCGGTCGAGCTCGCCGATGCGCTCGTGCGGATCCTCTCCGACCGCGCGGCCGCCGAGCGGCTGGGCGCGAATGCCCGCCAGACCGGCGAGGCGTGGGTCGTGACGCCGGCGGCATACGCCGCCAAGATGCGGGCCCTCGTCGACGGGGTGCTCGCGGGCTAACCTCTCCCCGATGCGCGAGCAGATCAAGCA
>JANMQZ010000113.1:0-22261 GCA_031370755.1 Actinomycetes bacterium | reverse complement strand
CTTCCCTTGCCGCCGACGCCGACGGGCCAGTTGACGCTCGTGCCGGTACCGACCTGTGACTTCCAGGCTGGGCTGACCGCACCGAGGTAATCGGTGAAGTTGAAGGTCGTGCCCGAGCCGTCCGAACGGTGGGCGATCGTGATCTTCGTGCTTGGGAGATTGACGCCCTTGTTGAGCTTCTTGATGGCCGGGTCATCCCACGTCGTGATCTGACCGAGGAAGATCTTCGCCAGCGTCGGACCATCCATGTGCAGGAGGTTCTTCACGCCGGGGAGGTTGTACATGACCGACGTCGCTGCAAGCGCCCACGGGATCTGAACGCAGCCGTTGCAGGCGTTGAACTGATCGGGCGAGAGCGGCGCGTCACTTGCGCCGAAGTCGACCGTCCGGCCGGTGATGGCGTTGATGCCGCCGCTCGAGCCGATCGGGTTGTACTGGAGCTCGTAGCCGTAGGCGGCGCCGAGCGGGGCCGCCCACTGCGCGACGAGGGGGGCGACGAACGAGCTGCCTGCGCCGCTCAGAGTCGTGCCGGACTTCTTGGCCGGCGTCGCGCCGGCGGTTCCCACCGCGACCACCGCGAGAACCGCGGCGAGCGCGAAGAGTGCGAGTGTGCGGATGAAAGTGCCGGTCTTCGGCATGCGTTTGTCTCCTCCGTCTGGGTTCGAGGTGAAGATACGGCGCGCCCGCCGGGGGGTGGGATACGGGGCTGTGGCGAGGTGGTGACGAAGTGGTGACCACCCCTGAAAAGCCCACCGAACGCGGGTGTACCGTGTGCGGCATGGCGATGGACGAAGCCCTGGACCGGGTCGAGGCGCAGCTCCAGGAGGAAGGCCAGCGCGTCCTTTCGGCCATCCGCGGCGCCGTGCGGGCACTGCAGGAGCGGGACGTCGAGCTCGCGGACGAGGTCGTCGCCTTCGACGACGAGATCGACGAGCTCTTTCTCGCCGTCCAGGGATCGATTCAGTCGCTCCTTGCACTTCAGGGCCCGGTCGCGCGCGACCTCCGCCTCCTGCTCGCGATGCTGCACATCAACCTGCTGCTCGAGCGGAGCGCCGACGGCTGCGTCACGGTTGCGAAGCTCTCGAAGCTCGTGGCCGATGCGCATCCCGATCCCGCGCTCGTCGAGGTGCTGACGGAGATGGGCGAGCGCGCCGAGGAGATGCTGCACGTTGCGCTCGACTCGTTCTCGAAGCGCGACCTCGCCGGCGCCGAGAGCCTCGTCGAGCTCGACGAGCTGATCGACCGCGCCAACAGGCGCTTCGTCGAGCGCCTCGTCGACGTCATGGCCGAGCCGGAGCTCCGCGAGTGGGGCCTGCGGATGGTCGTCGTCGCGCGCACGATCGAGCGGATCGGCGACCGCGCGGTCGATATCGGCGAGCAGACGGCGTACCTGCTCACCGCCGAGTTCCGAGAGTTCACCGACGCCTCGCATCCCAGCGCTTCGTAGAATGCGACCGATGACTCCTCAGCAGAAACGGCTGCTCGCCGTCGCCGCGGCGGTCCTCGGCCTCATCCTCGTCGTGATCGCCGTTGTGTACTGGGCCGAGCCGGCGAAGTCGCTCCCGTCCTTCTTTCCCGGTCACCAGGCGGGCTCGAGCCATCACCACGTGAAGCACGGTATTGCCGCGTTCCTCGTCGGTCTCGCGTGCTTCGTCTTCGCCTGGTTCAACACCGGCGGGCCGCGCACCCGCGGCACCACCGCGCCGTAGTGCACCCGATCAGCTACTTCCAGGCCGCGATCCTCGGGCTGCTCCAGGGCGTATCCGAGCTCTTTCCCGTCTCGAGCCTGGGTCACAGCGTCATCCTCCCGAGGCTCGTCGGCTGGAACATCCACCAGAACGACAAGTTCTTCATCACCTTTCTCGTCGCGACGCATCTCGCGACTGCGATCGTGCTGTTCTTCTTCTTCCGCCGGGACTGGATGCGGATCCTCAAGGGGCTCGGCCGCTCGCTGCGCGACCGCGGAATCGCACCCGACGACACCGACGCGAAGCTCGGGTGGCTGCTCGTCGTCGGCACGATCCCGGCGGGCCTGCTTGGGCTCCTGCTCGAGCACAAGCTGCGGAGCGCCTTCGCCTCGGCGCAGTCCGCTTCGATCTTCCTCTTCGTGAACGGCTTCCTGCTCTACGGCGCGGAGCTGCTGCGCCGTCGCGCGCCGGAGGTCGCCGTCGACGACGACACGCGCATCGCCCGCACCGTGAAGTGGCGTGACGCCGCACTCGTCGGCACGGCCCAGGCGCTTGCACTGATTCCCGGCATCTCGCGCTCGGGCGTGACGATGGGGGGCGGCCTGCTGGTGGGGCTCTCGCACAAGGACGCGGCGCGCTTCGCGTTCCTGCTCGCGACGCCGATCATCGGCGCGGCGGCGATGCTCAAGCTGCCGGAGCTCGCAGGCCCCGACGGTCGCGGCGTTCGCGGGCCTGCGCTCGTCGGCGCGCTCTGCTCCGCCGTCACCGCGTATCTCGCCATTCGCTTCCTCATGCGCTTCTTCGAGACGCGCACGCTCGTGCCGTTCGCGGTGTACTGCGCCGCCGCCGGCGCTGCGTGCGCGATCTACTTCGCGCTGCAGTAGCGAGCGCTACCGCTGGCCGCGCTCGGTCGCCTCGAGCAGCCGCGCCGCGTGCGCGCTCGTGAGCTCGCCGCGCTCGAGCCGCCAGCCCCAGTTGCCCTCGACCGTGCCCGGCCGGTTCATGCGCGCCTCGCTGCCGAGGCCGAGCACGTCCTGCGCCGGCACGATCGCAAGCGAGGCAGGCGACTGGAGTGCGATCTCGATCAGGCCCCAGTGCGGCTCGGCCGGATCGAGGCCGGTGCGCGCCTTCTCCCTTCGCGTCAGCGACGCGAACCAGCCGACGGTCGTGTCCGTGTCGTGCGTGCTCGTGTAGACGACCTGGTTGACGCGATGGTTCGCCGGTGCGTGCGGGTTCGCGCGTGCTCTGCCCCACGCCCAGTGGAGGACGGCCATGCCGGGCAGGCCGAGCTCGTCACGGAGCGCGATGACGGCGGGCGTGATCACGCCGAGATCCTCCGCGATCACCTCGAGCGTGCCGAGCCCGTGCTCGACGGCGCGGAAGAGCTCGAGGCCGGGGCCGCGCCGCCAGTGGCCGAGCCGGGCGGTCTTGTGCTTCTCGGGGACGGCCCAGTACGCGACGAAGCCGCGGAAGTGGTCGATGCGCGACAGATCGACGAGCTCCTCGACGCGCCGGAAGCGCTCGACCCACCAGCGGTAGCCGGTCGCGCGGTGCGCGGGCCACTCGTAGAGCGGGTTGCCCCAGTGCTGGCCGTTCGCATTCAGCGGATCGGGTGGTGCGCCTGCGACCTCGCCGTGCTCGAAGAGCTCGGGCCATGCCTCGACGTCGGCGCCGTCGTCGGACACGTAGATGGGGACGTCGCCGATGAGCCGGATGCCGCGATCGCGCGCGTACGCGCGCAGTGCGTTCCACTCGCGCTCGAAGCGAACCTGGCCGGCGATCGCGTCGGCTCCGGCGAAGCGCGCCCACTCGCCGATCCAGTACGAATGGCGCGCGACGAAATCCTCGAGCTCGGCTGCCGTGACCGGCGCTTCCGGGTCGGCGAGCAGGTGCGTCGAGGCCGCGAAGGCGGAGGCCGCGCGGTACGGCGAGCGGAACTCGTCGGGCGGCCCGAGCGGCAGCACCTGCCACCAGGACTGCCCCGCCGCCTCGAGCCAGTCGACGAAGCGGAACGCGTCGTCGTCGAGGACACCGCCCGGAAGGGAGGTCGGATGCAGGAAGATGCCGGACGACCGTTGCAGGTGCACGCGTTTGACTCTCGCAGATCGTTGAAACTCCAAAGCATCGTGCCTCTTCCCAAGCCGAACGAACCACCTGCGCGGATCCAGATCCAGCGCGTGACGCCGCAGGTCGACTGCGGCCGGTATCCCGTGAAGCGGACCGAGGGCGACCGCGTCGACGTGACCGCCACGGTCTTCCGCGACGGGCACGAGCAGCTCGGGGCGTCGATTCGCTACAAGCCCGCCGGCGCGACCCGCTGGCAGGAGGCGCCGCTCGAGGCGCTCGGCAACGACCAGTGGGCCGGGTCGTTTCGCGTCGACCGCTGCGGCACGTGGTGCTACCGCATCGAGGCGTGGGTGGACCGGACCGCGTCGTTCCAGGAGGAGCTGCGCCGGAAGGTCGACGCGGGCCAGAAGGATCTCGCGAGCGAGCTCGCCGACGGCGCGGTGCTCCTCGGCGTCACAGAGCTCACCGTGGCCGCGGCGCTCGCTGTGCCGGCCGGCGACCGCTTCGGCAAGACGTGGTCCGCGACCCACGAGGTCGACGTCGACCGGCCGCTTGCGCGCTTCGGCGCCTGGTACGAGCTCTTCCCGCGCTCGTGGGGCGGCTTCGAAGGCGTGCGCAAGCTCCTCCCGCAGCTCGCCGAGCTCGGCTTCGACGTCGTCTACCTGCCGCCGATCCACCCGATCGGCCGCTCGAACCGCAAAGGCCGCAACAACGCGCTCACCGCGGGAGTGAAGGATCCCGGCAGCCCGTGGGCGATCGGCTCGGAGGACGGCGGCCACGACGCGATCAACCCGGAGCTCGGCACGCTCGCGGAGTTCGAGCGCCTTGTCGCCGACGCGAAGAAGCTCAAGCTGGAGATCGCAATCGACTTCGCGATCCAGTGCTCGCCCGACCATCCGTGGCTGAAGCAGCATCCCGAGTGGTTCAACCGCCGCCCGGACGGAACGCTGAAGTACGCCGAGAACCCGCCGAAGCGCTACCAGGACATCTACAACGTCAACTTCGAGTCCGAGGACTGGAAGGGCCTCTGGGCGGCGCTGCGCGACATCGTCCTCTTCTGGGCCGCGCACGGCGTGACGGTGTTCCGCGTCGACAACCCGCACACGAAGCCGGTGCCGTTCTGGGAGTGGCTGATCGACGAGGTGCGCGCGGAGTACCCCGAGGCGATCTTCCTGGCGGAGGCGTTCACGCGGCCGGCGATGATGACGACGCTCGGCAAGGTCGGCTTCGCGCAGAGCTACACGTACTTCACGTGGAAGAACACGCGCTGGGAGCTGCTCGAGTTCATGGGGCAGCTCCTCGAGTGGAAAGAGACGTACCGGCCGAACTGCTTCGCCAATACGCCGGACATCCTCCACGAGTACCTCCAGGCCGGCGGCCCGCCCGCGTTCCGGACGCGGCTCGTGCTCGCGGCGACGCTCTCGCCTTCGTACGGCATCTACTCCGGGTTCGAGCAGTTCGAGAACGTGCCGGTGCGCGAGGGAAGCGAGGAATACCTCGACTCCGAGAAGTACGAGGCGAAACGGCGCACGCTCGACGGGCCGCTCCTGCCGCTCGTCTCGCTGCTGAACCGGGCGCGGCGGGACAACCCCGCGTTGCAGTATCTCGACAACGTGACGTTTCTCGAGACCGAGAACGAGCGGTTGTTCGCCTTCATGAAGCGCACAGACGACAACGCCCTCATCACGGTGGTGAACCTCGACCCGTTCGCGGCGCAGGAGGGCGTCTGCCTGCTGCCGGTCTCGACCGGCCTGCCGCCGGCGTACCGCGTGCGCGATCTGCTCGGCACCGACGACTGGACGTGGCACATCGGGCGCAACTTCGTCCGCCTCGAGCCGGGGCAGGCGCACCTGCTGAAGGTCGGCGGCTGACATGAGCGAGCAATGGTTCGAGCGCGACCCGCTCTGGTTCAAGCACGCCGTCTTCTACGAGATCCACATCCGCGGCTTCTTCGACGGCAACGACGACGGCTCCGGTGACTTTCGCGGGCTGATCGAGAAGCTCGACTACCTGCAGTGGCTCGGCGTCGACTGCGTCTGGCTGCTGCCGATGTACCAGTCGCCGCTGAAGGACGGCGGCTACGACATCGCGGACTTCTTCGCGATCCATCCCGACTACGGCACCGTCGACGACTTCCGCGAGTTCGTCGAGCAGGCGCACCAGCGCGGCATGCGCGTGATCGCCGACCTCGTCATGAACCACACGTCGTCCGACCACCCGTGGTTCCAGGAGTCGCGCACGGACCCGACCGGCCCGCGCGGCGACTGGTACGTCTGGTCCGACACCGACGACCGCTGGACGGAGGCGCGCATCATCTTCCTCGACAGCGAGCCGTCGAACTGGACGTTCGACCCGGTGCGCGGGCAGTACTACTGGCATCGCTTCTTCCATCACCAGCCCGACCTGAACTACGACAACCCGGAAGTGCAGGAGGCGATGCTGAACGTCCTTCGCTTCTGGCTCGATCTCGGCATCGACGGCTTCCGCCTCGACGCGGTGCCGTATCTCTACGAGCGCGACGGGACGAACGGCGAGAACCTGCCTGAGTCGCACGAGTACCTGAAGCGCGTGCGGGCGGAGATCGACGCGCGGTACCCGGACACGGTGCTGCTCGCGGAGGCGAATCAGTGGCCTGAGGACGTCGTCGAGTACTTCGGCGACGGCGACGAGTGTCACATGGCGTTCCACTTCCCCGTGATGCCGCGCATGTTCATGTCGGTGCGCCGCGAAGACGCGACGCCGCTTTACGAGATTCTCGACCGCACGCCCGGCATCCCGGACAACGCGCAGTGGGGGCTCGTCCTCCGCAACCACGACGAGCTGACGCTCGAGATGGTCACCGACGAGGAGCGTGACTACATGTACGCGGAGTACGCGAAGGATCCGCGCATGAAGATCAACCTCGGGATCCGCCGCCGGCTCGCGCCGCTGCTCGACAACGGGCGCGACGAGATCGAGCTGATGCACGCAATCCTCTTCTCGCTCCCTGGCTCGCCGGTCCTCTACTACGGCGACGAGATCGCGATGGGCGACAACGTCTACCTCGGCGACCGCGACGGCGTGCGCACGCCGATGCAGTGGACGGGCGACCGCAACGCCGGCTTCTCGCGCGCCGACTGGGCGCAGCTTTATCTGCAGCCGCTGATGGATCCGGTCTACGGCTATCAGGCCGTGAACGTCGAGGCGCAGCTGCGCACGCCGACGTCGTTCCTGCGCTGGATGCACCGTTTCATCGCGCTCCGGAAGGAGCATCCTGTCTTTGGGCTCGGAACGTACGAGCCGCTGCGGCCGGAAAACCCGAAGATCTTCGCCCATGTCCGTCGTTGGGAGGACGACATCGTGCTGTGTGTGCACAATCTCGCCCGCTCCGCGCAGGCTGTCGAGCTCGACCTGAAGGAGTTCGCGGGTATGGTGCCCGAGGAGATGCTCGGACGGACCCGCTTCCCGGCGATCGGGGAGCTGTCGTATCTGTTGACGCTTGCGCCGCGCGGTTTCTTCTGGTTCCAGCTCAAGGACGACGGCTCGTGAGCTTCGACGAGCGGGAACTGATCGAGTACGTCACGCAGCAGCGCTGGTACGGCGCGAAGTCGCGTGCCGTTGCGCACTCGCAGGTGCTCGACTCCGTCGTCCTGCGCACCACGGATCCGCAATTCGCGCTCGCGCTCGTCGAGATGCGCTACGACACCGGCGCGCACGACATCTATCAGCTTCTGTATGCGCTGCGCGGCGACGAGCTGCAGATCGACGGCCTCGAGGAGCCGCAGCTCGCGCGCGAGCTCGTGAGCGCGATGCGCTCGGGGTTGACGCTGCAGGGCGCCGAGGGCATCGCCGAGTTCGCGCCGATCGAGGGCTTCGCCGGCCTCGGGCGCGAGCTGCTCGACGTGCGACCGGTCGGCACCGAGCAGTCGAACACGTCGGTCGTGTTCGACGAAGAGCTGATCCTCAAGGTCTTCCGCCGGCTCGAGCCGGGGATCAACCCGGAGCTCGAGCTGCTGCGCTTCCTCACCGAGCACGGCTTTGCGAACATTGCGCCGCTCGGCGGCTGGTACGCGTACTCGGGCGGCCCGCTCGGGGCGACGCTCGGGATCCTTCAGCAGTACGTGCAGGGCGGGATCGACGGCTGGGAGCTCGCGCTCGACGAGATCGGCGACCATTCCGACGTTTTCCTCGCGCGCCTGCGGCGGCTCGGCGAGGTGACGGGCGATATGCACAGTGTGCTCGCGTCCGACCCGAACGATCCGGCGTTCGCGCCGGAGACACCGTCGGTCGAGGCGCTCGGCCTTCTCACCGCGACGGTCGACGAGGAGATCGAACGTGTCTTCGTCGAGATCCCGGAGGACGACGAGCGGCTCGAGGCGATCGCCGGCCGCGGCGAGGAGGTGCGCGAGCAGCTGCGCATGCTCACGCACGCCGGTAGCGCGGGGATGGCCATCCGCACCCACGGCGACTACCACCTCGGGCAGACCCTGTGGGCCGGCTCAAGGCTGGAAGCGCCGTCGGCAAAGCCGCCGGCGCCTGGCCGGGAAGAGGGGGACTGGGTGATCATCGACTTCGAGGGCGAGCCGGCCCGCTCGCTCACCGACCGGCGCCGCAAGCGCTCGCCGCTTCGCGACGTCGCCGGCATGTTGCGCTCGTTCGCGTACGCCGCGACGGCAGCGGAGCTGCTCCGCGGCACGCCCGCACCCGAAGGCTGGGAGGAGCAGGCACGCGAGCAGTTCCTCGAGGGCTACCTCTCGACGGTCGAGCCCTCGCTGCTTCCGGCCGGTCAGGCGGCGATCGACCGCCTACTCGCGGTGTACGAGCTCGAGAAGGCGGTCTACGAGCTCCGCTACGAGCTCGACAACAGGCCCGACTGGGTCGGCATCCCGGTCGCCGGGATCCAGCGCCTGATCGAGCGGGCGGCCGCGCTCCAGTGATCGAGCTCGGTGCCGACCCGCACAGCGTGCTCGGCGCGCACGAGGCCGACGACGGCGGCGTCGTCGTGCGCGCGTACCGTCCGGAGGCGCAGTCGGTCCGTGTCCAGCCGGCCGGCGTCGAGGCCGAGCTGACCGATCCGAGCGGGCTCTGGGAAGCGCTGCTGCCGAAGGCGACGCTGCCGCTCGACTACGAGCTCGAGATCGAATACGCGAACGGCGACACGTTCACGCTGCGCGACCCGTACGCGTTCCTGCCGACGCTCGGCGAGCTCGACCTGCATCTCGTCGGCGAGGGACGCCACGAGGAGCTGTACGAGCGGCTCGGCGCGCATGTGCGCGAGCTGGGTGGCGTCACCGGCACGGCGTTCGCGGTCTGGGCGCCGAATGCGCGCTCCGTCTCGGTCGTCGGCGACTTCAACAGCTGGGACGGTCGCCTGCACCCGATGCGCTCGCTCGGCTCGAGCGGGATCTGGGAGCTGTTCATCCCCGGTGTGCAGGAAGGCGCGACGTACAAGTTCGAGGTGCACGCCCAGGACGGACGGCTCCGACTCAAGGCCGACCCCGTCGCCTTCGCGGCCGAGGTGCCGCCGGCGAACTCCTCCGTCGTCTACCGCTCGACGCACGAGTGGACCGACGACGAGTGGCTCGCGTCGCGGGCGATGGTCGACCAGCTGCGTTCGCCGATCTCGATCTACGAGGTGCATCTCGGCTCGTGGCGCCGCAAAACGCTCGACGGCAACCGCTCGCTGACCTACCTCGAGCTCGCCGACGAGCTCGGCGACTACGTGAAGGATCTCGGCTTCACGCACGTCGAGCTGATGCCGATCATGGAGCACCCGTTCGCCGGCTCGTGGGGCTATCAGGTGACCGGCTACTACGCGCCCACGTCGCGCTTCGGCACGCCCGACGAATTCCGCGCCTTCGTCGACCGCCTGCACGCGAAAGGCATCGGCGTCATCCTCGACTGGGTGCCGGCGCACTTCCCGCGCGACGACTGGGCGCTCGCGCAGTTCGACGGCACGGCGCTGTACGAGCACGAGGATCCGCGCATCGGCGCGCATCCGGACTGGGGCACGCTCATCTTCAACCTCCGTCGCAGCGAGGTGAAGAACCTCCTGCTCTCGAACGCGCTCTACTGGCTCAAGGAGCATCACACCGACGGGCTGCGCGTGGACGCGGTCGCGTCCATGCTCTACCTCGACTACTCGCGCGAGGACGGCGAGTGGCTGCCGAACGAGCACGGCGGACGCGAGAACCTCGAGGCGGTCGAGTTCCTGAAAGAGGTCAACGAGGTGATCTACGCGCGCGAGCCGGGGATCATCTCCGCGGCGGAGGAGTCGACGGCGTGGCCCGGCGTCTCGCGACCGACGTATCTCGGCGGCCTCGGCTTCGGCTTCAAGTGGAACATGGGCTGGATGCACGACACGCTGACGTACTTCCAGAAGGATCCGGTCCACCGCAGTTTTCACCATCACACGCTGACGTTCTCGCTGATGTACGCGTTCAGCGAGAACTTCGTCCTGCCGCTCTCGCACGACGAGGTCGTGCACGGAAAACGGTCACTGCTCGACAAGATGCCGGGCGACCGCTGGCAGAAGTTCGCGAACCTGCGCTCGCTGTACGCATACATGTGGGCGCACCCCGGCAAGAAGCTCCTCTTCATGGGCGGCGAGCTCGCCGAGTGGGAGGAGTGGAACTACGACGGCTCGCTGCACTGGAACCTCCTCGAGTACGCCGAGCACCAGGGTGTGCAGTCGCTCGTGCGCGATCTCAACCTGGTGTACCGCGCCGAGCCGGCGCTGTGGGAGATCGACGACGACCCGTCGGGCTTCCGCTGGCTCGAGGCGAACGATGCTGCCAACAACGTCGTCGCGTTCGCGCGGCTCGACGCGACGGGTGAGCGGTCGGTCGTCTGCGTGCTGAACCTCTCGCCCGTGCCGCGCTACGAGTACCGCGTCGGGATGCCCGCGTCCGGCCGCTGGCGCGAGGCCCTGAACACGGACTCCACGTACTACGGCGGCTCCGGGGTCGGCAACCTCGGCGGCGTCGTGGCCGAGGCGACGCCCTGGCACGACCAGCCGTTCTCCGCACTCCTGACGCTGCCGCCGCTCGCAGCGGTCTGGCTCGTCCCCGAGGTCAAATCCTCGACGCGGTGACGTTCACGACCCGTCCCGAGCTGCGCGGCACCTTCGGCATGGTCGCGTCGACGCACTGGCTCGCCTCCGCGGCGGGAATGGCGGTGCTCGAGCAGGGCGGCAACGCCTTCGACGCCGCCGCCGCGGCGGGCTTCACGCTCCAGGTCGTCGAGCCGCACCTCAACGGGCCGGGCGGCGACCTGCCCGCGCTCCTCTGGCCTGCGGGCGGCGAGCCCGTCGTCCTCTGCGCGCAGGGACCCGCGCCGCGCGCGGCGACGATCGAGCGCTACCGCGACGAGCTCGGGCTCGAGCTCGTGCCGGGAACGGGCCCGCTCGCTGCCGTCGTGCCCGGGGCGTTCGGCGGCTGGGTGACGATGCTCCGCGACTACGGGACGATGCCGCTGCACGAGGTGCTGCGCTTCGCAATCGGCTACGCACGCGACGGCTATCCGGTGCTGCCGCAGATCGGCAACCAGATCCGCAACGTCGAGGCGCTCTTCCGCGACGAGTGGACGGCGTCGGCTGACGTATACCTGCCGATTCTCTCGGCGCCGGGCGCTCTTCACCGCAACCCACAGCTCGCAGCGACGTACGAGCGGATCCTCGACGAGTCGAAGAGCGACCCAGGCGCCGCACTCGACTGCTGGTATCGCGGTTTCGTCGCCGACGCGTTCCTCGGCTTTCAGGAGCGCCCGTTCATGGACAGCTCCGGCGAGCGCCACACGGGCCTGCTCGCCGAAGCCGATCTCCGCGACTGGGCACCGACGATCGAGCAGCCGCTCGAGGTCGACTACGCGGGCCTGTCGGTCATGAAGGCGGGGCCGTGGAGCCAGGCGCCGGTGTTCCTGCAGCAGCTGCGGCTGCTCGAAGGCATCGACCTGCCGTCGCTCGGCCTCGGGAGCGCGGAGTACGTGCACGTCGTGACGGAGTGCGCGAAGCTCGCGTTCGCCGATCGCGAAGCGTGGTACGGCGACCCCAAGTTCTACGACGTGCCGATGGAGGCGCTGCTCTCGCGCGCGTATGCGGACGAGCGGCGCGGGCTCGTCGGTGACATGGCCGCGTCCGAGCTTCGCCCCGGCGCGCCGGACGGCCGGGAGCCGCGACTCGCGACGCCGGTCGGCGGCGCACCCGTCGCGCCCGGAGTCGGTGAGCCGACGCGCGGCGACACCGTGCACCTCGACGTCGTCGACCGCTGGGGGAACATGGTCGCCGCGACGCCAAGCGGCGGCTGGTTCTGGGGTGCGCCGGTGATTCCCGAGCTCGGCTTCTGCCTCGGCACGCGCGCACAGATGTTCTGGCTCGAGGAAGGCCTCCCGAACTCGCTCGAGCCGGGCAAGCGGCCGCGCACGACGCTGTCGCCGACGCTCGTCGCGCGCGGCGGCGATCCGTATCTCGCGCTCGGCACCCCGGGCGGCGACCAGCAGGACCAGTGGACGCTGCACACGTTCCTCGCGCACGTGCACTTCGGGTTGGATCTCCAGGCTGCGATCGACGCTCCCGGTCACCACACGGAGGCGTTCCCGAGCTCGTTCTATCCGCGGGCGACGCGCGAGCGGCATTTGAGCATCGAGGAGCGCGCCGGCGCGGAGATGGCCGACGGGCTGCGAGCGCGCGGGCACGAGGTCGAGGTCTCCGCACCATGGTCGCTCGGCCGCGTCAGTGCGGTCGGCCGCGACGAGGACGGCCAGTTGAAGGCCGGCGCGAGCCCGCGCGGGATGCACGGTTACGCCGTCGGCCGCTAGGGGTACCCGGCTCGCCGTGGTGGAAGAGGGCATGGAGCAGCCTGCAGCGCGTCTCGGCGCGGTCCCGCAGGACGACGGCTCGGTCGAGGTGCGCGTCTGGGCGCCGAGCGTCGAGTCGCTCGACGTGCACACGGCGAACGGCGCGCACGCGCTCGAGCGCGGGGGGGACGGCGTGTACCGGGGCAGCTTCCCGGGCGGTGCCGGCGACGAGTATCTGCTTGCGGTGAACGGCGCCGAGACGTATCCCGACCCGGTGTCCCAACACCAGCCGTACGGCGTGCGCGGGCCCTCGGCGGTAGTGGATGTCGACGCCTTCGAGTGGACGGATGGTGCATGGAACGGCGTCGCGCTCGACGACCTCGTGCTCTACGAGCTTCACGTCGGCACGTTCTCCGACGACGGGACGTTCGACGGCGCCGTTCCGCGATTCCACGCGCTGCGTGAGCTCGGCGTGACGGCGATCGAGCTGATGCCGGTCGCGACGTTCCCGGGCGAGCGCGGCTGGGGCTACGACGGGCTGTACACGTTCGCGCCCCATCCCGCGTACGGCGGCCCGGCCGGGCTCGCGCGACTCGTCGACGCTGCGCACGCGGCAGGGCTCGCCGTGATCCTCGACGTCGTCTACAACCACCTCGGCCCGGGCAGCGAGGCGCTCACGGCGCTCGCGCCGTACCTCTCATCGGAGCACCGCACCGCGTGGGGCGACGCGATCGACTACAGCGAGCGCGGCGTGCGCGACTGGGCGATCGAGAACGCCGAACAGTGGGTGCGTGACTACCACATCGACGGCCTGCGACTCGACGCCGCGGGGACGATCGTCGACGACACGCCGCAGCACATCTGCGCGGAGCTGGCCGAGCGCGTGCACGCGGTGAGCCCGCGCGCGCTCGTCATCTCGGAGATCGAGGTGGGCGACTGGCGGCCGATCGACGATTGGGGCCACGACGCGCAGTGGCGCGACGCGGCGCACCACGAGCTCCACGCGCTGCTGACCGGCGAGCAGGACGGGTACTACGAGGGTTACGGCTCGGTCGCCGCGCTCGCCGGCGATCTCCAGGGGGCGGGGCACGATCCGCGCCGGGTCGTCGGCTGCGCGCAGAACCACGACCAGGTCGGCAATCGCGCCTCCGGCGACCGCTTGCCGCCCGACGCGTTGCGGGTCGCTGCTGCGCTGACGCTCTTCTCGCCGTGTACGCCGCTCCTTTTCATGGGCGAGGAGCATCTCGAGGAGCATCCGTTCCAGTTCTTCACCGACCACATCGACGCCGCGATCGCAGCCGCGACGCGCGAGGGACGCAAGCAGGAGTTCGCGGGGTTCACGTCGTTCGGCGGCGACGACATTCCCGACCCGCAGGACGTCGAGACGTTCCTGCGCTCGAAGGTCGTCGACCGCGAGCCGGATCCGCTCTACCGCGAGCTGCTCGACCTGCGCAGGACGCTGCCGCGCACGCTCGAGGTCGTCGAGGCGAACGAGGAGGCGAAGCGGTTGCACCTGCGGCGCGGCGGCATCGAGCTCGTCGCGGACTTCCGCGCGCACACCGTCGAGGTGCGCCGCTGATGGACGTCTGGCCTGGCCATCCGTTTCCGCTCGGCCCGACGTGGGACGGCAGCGGCACGAACTTCGCGATCTTCTCGGAGAACGCCGAGCGCGTCGAGCTCTGCCTCTTCGACGCGGAGGATCGCGAGACGCGTCTCGCCCTTGAGCAGCGCACGACGTTCAACTGGCATTGCTACGTCCCGGGTGTCGCGCCCGGCCAGCGGTACGGCTACCGCGTCTACGGCTCGTACGATCCGGCGACCGGGCGGCGCTTCAACCCGCAGAAGCTGCTGATCGACCCGTACGCGAAGGCCGTTGAAGGGCCGATCGACTGGGACGCGGCCAACACGCTCCCGTACGTGCCGAGCGGGGAGGCCGACGCCGACCTCGAGGCGGACGACAGCGACAGTGCGGCCGCGATCCCGAAGTCGATCGTGATCGATCCGAGCTTCGACTGGGAGGACGACCTCCCGCCGAATCATCCGTGGCCGGAGATGGTCATCTACGAGGTGCATGTGAAGGGCTTCACGAAGCGGCATCCTGAGGTGCGCGAGGATCTGCGCGGCACGTACGCGGGGCTCGCGTCCGAGCCGGCGCTCGAGTACTTCCAGAGTCTCGGCGTCAACGCGGTCGAGCTCCTGCCGGTGCATCACATCGCCGACGAAGGGTTCCTGCACGAGCGCGGGCTGACGAACTACTGGGGCTACTCGTCGATCGGCTACCTCGCGCCGCACGCGCTCTACGCGGCGACGGGCCGGAACGGCGAGCAGGTGCGGGAGTTCAAGGGAATGGTGAAGGCGCTGCACACGGCCGGCATCGAGGTGATCCTCGACGTCGTCTACAACCACACCGCCGAGGGCAACCACCTGGGGCCGATGCTCTCGTTCAAGGGCGTAGACAATCAGAGATA
Organism: Actinomycetes bacterium; assembly: GCA_031370755.1. Classification (GTDB taxonomy): domain Bacteria; phylum Actinomycetota; class Thermoleophilia; order Gaiellales; family Gaiellaceae; genus Palsa-739. Next base: position 7,266 of record JANMQZ010000113.1, on the reverse strand, counting down.
CTACCGGCTGTTGCCGGACGTTCCGCGGCTCTACTTGGACATCACCGGCACGGGGAACTCGCTCACCCCGGTGCATCCGTCGGTACTGCGGCTGATCATGGACTCGCTGCGGTACTTCGTGATCGACTGTCACGTCGACGGCTTCCGCTTCGACCTCGCGTCGGCGCTCGCGCGCGAGTTCTACGAGGTCGACCGCCTTTCGGCGTTCTTCGACACGATCCACCAGGATCCGGTGCTCTCGCAGGTGAAGCTGATCGCGGAGCCGTGGGACGTCGGGCCCGGCGGCTACCAGGTCGGCAACTTCCCGGTGCTCTGGGCGGAGTGGAACGGGCTCTACCGCGACGTGATGCGCGACTTCTGGCGCACCGAGGCGAACACGGCGCAGTTCGCGTCGCGCTTCACGGGCTCGAGCGATCTCTACCAGGGTGACGGGCGGGCGCCTTCGGCGTCGATCAACTTCATCACTGCGCACGACGGGTTCACGCTACGCGACCTCGTCTCGTACAACGAGAAGCACAACGAGGCGAACGGCGAGGACAACAAGGACGGCACGGACGACAACCGCTCGTGGAACTACGGCGCGGAGGGCGAGACCGACGACCCCGAGATCAACGCGGTGCGGGCGCGGCAGCAGCGGAACTTCCTGACGACGCTGCTGCTCTCGCAGGGCGCGCCGATGCTACTCGGCGGCGACGAGTTCGGACGCACGCAACACGGCAACAACAACGCGTGGTGCCAGGACAACGAGATCTCGTGGTTCGACTGGGAGAGCGCCGACACGGAGCTGATCGAGTTCGTGAAGCGGCTGATCCGGCTGCGGCAGGAGCATCCGGTCTTCCGTCGCGAGGCGTTCCTCACCGGCCGCGAGGTGCGCAGCTCCGGGCTGCCCGACGTCTGGTGGTTCCGTCCCGACGGCCGGCGCATGACGCAGAAGGACTGGCAGCGCGAGGACGCGCACACGCTCGGCGTCTTCCTGAACGGCGAGGAGATCCCGAACAAGACGCCGCTTGGCAAGGAGATTGTGGATGACTCGTTCCTCCTTCTCTTCAACGCATACGGCGAGCCGATCACGTTCACGCTTCCGACGCGCCGCTTCGGGGCACGATGGCAGGTCGAGATCTCGACGGGCAACGGTGTCTCTACCGGCGTTGTCCCCGCCCGCGCGGAGATAACCGTCGACGGCCGCGCACTCGTCCTCTTGCGACGTGCGTAGCGCGCGTTCGCCCGGGCATGCCTGAGTTCCGCTGTACGTATCGGCTGCAGCTCTCGTCGGGGCTCGGCTTTCGGCGTGCGCGCGAGGTGGTCGTTCCCTATGTGCGTGAGCTCGGCGTCTCGCATCTTTATCTCTCGCCGTCGCTGCAGGCGCAGACGGGCTCGACGCACGGGTACGACGTCGTCGACCCAACCCGCATCTCCGACGAGCTCGGCGGCGAGGCGGAGTTCCGCGCGCTGTGCGACGCGGCGCACGACGCCGACCTCGGCGTGATCCTCGACATCGTCCCGAATCACATGGCCACCTCTGAGGAGGAGAACCCGTTCTGGGCCGACCTCGATCGCCGCGCCGCCACCTTCGACTGGGATCGCGAGTCGGGGTGGTACCGCCGCTTCTTCGACGTCAACGAGCTCGGCGGCGTGCGCGTCGAAGATCCCGACGTCTTCGACGAGACGCACGCGAAGGTTCTCGAGCTCGTCGACGACGGTCTCGTCGACGGTCTGCGCATCGACCATCCCGACGGTCTTGCGAACCCGCGCGCGTACCTCGAGCGGCTCCGCGACCGTGGCGTGTCGCGTGTCTGGATCGAGAAGATCCTCGAGCAGGGCGAGCAGCTCCGAGATTGGCCCGTCGAAGGCACGACCGGCTACGAGTTTGCAAACGACTCGACGGCACTGTTCGTCGATCCCGCAGGCGAGCAGCCGCTCACCGAGCTGTATGCAGAGCTGGCCGGCGAGCGGCGCGCGTTCGCGGAGATCGCAGACGAGGCGAAGCTCGAGATCGCACGCACGACGTTCGTGCAGGAGTTCGAACGGCTGCGCGCATTCTTCCCGCACGGCGGCCTGGAAGAAGCCGCAGCATCGCTGCGCGTGTATCGCACGTACGTCGAGCCGGCGTCGGATCGCGTCGAGGACGCCGACCGTGTTGCATCGGCGCCGCTGCCGGACGACCTGCGCCGCGTCGTGCTGCTCGAAGGCGAGCGGTCGCCGGCGCTCGACGAGTTCGTCACACGCTGGCAGCAGACGACCGGCCCCGTGATGGCGAAGGGCGTCGAGGACACCGCGTTCTACCGGTACTTCCGGCTCGTCGCACTGAACGAGGTCGGCGGCGACCCTGGCCGCTTCTCGATCGGCCCCGACGAGCTCCACGCCGCGGCGCAGGAACGCCACGACCGGTTCCCGCTGCAGCTGCTCGCGTCGCAGACGCACGACACGAAACGCGCAGGCGACGTGCGCGCGCGCATCGGCGCGCTTGCCGGCATGCACGACGAGTGGGCCGCCCGCGTTCGCCGCTGGCGCGAGCTCACGGGCGGGATGGACGATGCGAACGAGGAGTACCTCGTCTGGCAGACGCTCGTTGGCGCGTGGCCGATCGTGCCGTCGCGGCTCGAGCAGTACCTGATGAAGGCGTTGCGTGAGTCGAAGCGCAACACGAACTGGCTCGACCCCGACGAGCGGCACGAGGCGCGCGTCCGCTCGTTCATCCGCTCGCTGTACGAGAACCAGGCGTTCCTCGACGACTTCGAGCCGTTCGTGCAGTCGGTGATGATCGCAGGCGAGCATGCATCGCTCGGTGCGTTGCTGCTGCGGCTCACGTCACCGGGCCTGCCGGACATCTACCAGGGCGACGCGTTCTGGTCGCTCAACCTCGTCGACCCGGACAACCGGCGCCCGGTCGACTGGAGCAGGCACTACCGAGCCCGGACAGAGACGTCGCCGACGCGCGAGACGAAGAAGTTCCATCTGATCCGCCGCGTCCTGCGCCTGCGGGCCGAGCACCCGGAGGCGTTCTTCGGCTCGTACGAGCCGCTCGACCTCGGGCCCGACCATGTCGGCTTCGTCCGCGGCGGCCGCATCCGCGTGGTCGTCCCGCTCCGGCCGCACGAGCACGCGGGCGGCGAGAACGACCTCCTGCCGGAATTCCCCCAGGAAGTGTCGTTTCAACGCTGAATCCCCATACTGTCGACATGAGCTCAGACGCCTGGCCCTCTCCCGACTCGCCGCCCGCCGCGCTGCCGCGGATCGAAGATCTGCCGATCGTCGAGCAGGGCTACGACCAGGAGGCGGTGCGGCTCGCGTTCGATTCCTTCTATCGCCATGCAGCGCAGCTCGATGCGTCGCTCCGGGCGCTGGAGGCGGTCGAGGTCTTCCGCCGCGACGCCGACGCGCTCCGCAACGACCTGCGCGCTCTGCGCGCGCTTGGACTGGGCGGCGGCGTACAGAGCGAGCCCGCCTGGGCGACGAAGTCGTACGAGCGCGCAACACCCGAGATTCCGAGCGTCGTCGTGCGGCTCGCTGCCGAGACCGCGCTTCTCGTCACGGTCGCGGTGGTCGCCGGCGTGGCGCAGTTCCGCGGCTGGGTGATCGTCCTGCTGATGGCGCTCGCGTTCGCGGTCGTCGCCGTCTCGGAGTGGTTCGCCGCCCGCGCCCGCTTCATCCCGCCGTCGGTCGCGTTCCAGCCGCCGTTCGACGACGCGCGCGAGCCCGCGCCGTACGTCGAGGCGCCCGCGCCGCCGTGGGGTGCGCCCGCGCTCGAGCCGGCCGAGGACACCGAGCCCGACGCGCTGACGATGATCGAGGCGCCGGCCGACGACAGAACGCCGTCCGCAGCGGATCCCTGGGAGCACGCCGCGGTCGAGGATGACGAGCCGGAAGACGTCGAGCTCGCCGAGCGTGGCAGCATCTTCCGCCGCCGCCGCCGCTAGCTTGAAGATCTACTTCGCCGGCCCGCTCTTCACTCCGTACGAGCGCGGCTTCATCGACGAGTGCACCGTTCGCCTCCGCGCCGCGGGCATCGAGGTCTTTGTCCCGCACGAGCACGAGCTCGCCCTCGGCTCCGACGTGAGCGCCGCGGAGATCTTCGCGAAGGACAGAGTCGGCATCGAAGAGGCGAACGCCGTGCTCGCGATTCTCGATGGCCCGATGGTCGACGACGGCACCGCGTGCGAGATCGGCATGTTTCACGCGCTTATGCAGTCCGATCCGACGAAGAAGGGAATCGTCGGCCTGCTCACCGACATGCGCGCAGATCGTGGCGAGAGCATCGGCGTCAACCTCTTCGTCCAGGGCGTGATCGACGACGCGGGCCGCATCGTCGGCTCGATCGACGAGGCGCTCGACGTGCTCCGCGAGTGGTGGTGAGCCCGACGCCTCCCCAGGGGAGAGAGGCGCCGGGCTACGGAGGAACCACCAGTTGGGAGGGTTCGATGAAGCCCTCCCATGGAATCAGCCGCAGATGAGCTCGGCTTAAGAACGCGCGAAGCGGAGGCGGAGCAGGGCGCCGCCGCCCGGAGCGTCCTCGGCCGTGACGCTGCCGCCGTGCGCCTCGGCGACCTCGCGGACGATCGCGAGGCCGAGCCCGGACCCAGGCAGCGCGCGTGCGGCCGCGGAGCGGTAGAAGCGGTCGAAGACGTGCTCGCGGTCCTCGACCGCGATCCCGGGGCCGTGGTCGCGCACCCGCAGCTCACCGTTCGAGAGGGTCACGTCGACGCTCGAGCCGGCCGTCGTCCACTTCCCGGCGTTCTCGAGCAGGTTCCAGACGGCACGCTCGAGCCGCTCCGGAACGCCCTCCGTCGTCGTCGGCTCGATGTGCGCATTGAAGTGCACGTTCGGGAACCGGGCTCGCGCCCGGTCAACGGCGCTCTCGACGAGCTCATCGACGGAGACGCTCGTTCGGTCGAGGTTCGCGTCGCCGCGCGCGAGCTCCAGGAGGCCGGTGATCAGGTCGCGCATCTCGTGTGCCTCTCGCTCCAGATCGGCGAAGAGGCGCACGCGCTGCTCGGGGTCGAGCCGCTCCTGCTGCTTCAGGACGTCGATGTTCGTCTGCAGGCTCGTGAGCGGCGTCCTCAGCTCATGCGAGGCGTCGGCGACGAAGCGCCGCTGCGTCTCGAGCGACTCTTCGAGCGCCGCGAGCATGGTGTTGAACGCGGTGCCGAGCCGACCGAGCTCGTCGGAGCCGTCGGCGCCTTCGACGCGCTCGCTGGGGTCGCCCGTTTGCGCGATCCGCTCCGCTGCGCCGGTCAGCCGCCGCACCGGCACGAGCGCGGAGCGCGACACGAGCGCGCCACCTGCAGCGCCCGCCGCGATCCCGCCGCCCACGACAAGGAGAAGGATCAGGCGAAGCCGATCGAGTGTGTGCTCGACGTCGTCGAGGGGGTGCACGAACTGCATCGCGACGCCGTGGCCGTCGAGCGACACACCGGCGAAGACGGTGTAGATCCGGGAGTGCTTTCCGCCGACCGTTCCGTCGGTGAGGAAGGCGTGCTTCTTCCGGTTCGCGACCTTGAGCGTGTCCTTCGTGACCGGCACCTTCTCCGACTCGTTTGCAGCGAGGCGGCTGGCGCCGTTGTCGAACACCGCCTGCAGGTAGATGCCCGTCGCGCTGGGCCCGTGCGCGGGAGTCGAGAACCCTCCGTTCCCGTCGTTGAAGGCGTGTCCCAGCGACGGCCCACGCAAGGTCTGCGACGCTTGCTGCTGCAGCTGCTGGTCGACGTTCGTCCGCAACTGATCGCGCATGACGACGTAGATGATCGCGGACGCGATCGCGACGGTGACCGCGACAGCGACCGCTGCAGCAAGCGCCAATCGCAGCCGGAACGTCATGGCTCGCGCAAAACGTACCCGGTGCCGCGGACCGTGTGGATCAGCCGCGGCTCCTCCTCGGCTTCCGTCTTCCGGCGCAGGTACCCGACGTACACGTCGAGCGCGTTCGAGGAGTGGCTGAAGTCGTAGCCCCAGACGCGCTCGTAGATGAGCGCGCGCGGCAGTACCTGTCGCGGGTTCCGCATGAAGAGCTCGAGCAGATGGGCCTCGGTCGTCGTCAGCTCGAAGCGGCGGCCGTCGCGCCGCGCCTCCATCGAGCCGAGATCGAAGGTGAGGTCGGCGAAGCGCAGCAGATCTGCCGGCGTGGCATCGACCGTGCGCCGGAGTAGTGCGCGCAGGCGCGCGAGCAGCTCTTCGAGCACGAACGGCTTCGGCAGGTAGTCGTCTGCACCGGCGTCGAGACCGTCCACCCGGTCGCCGACCGCGTCGCGCGCGGTGAGCAGCAGCACCGGCACCCGGTTGCCCTCGCGTCGCAGGCGGCGCGTGACGTCGAGGCCGTCGTAGCCCGGCATCATCACGTCGAGAACGACCGCGTCGGGCGTGCGCTTCGCGATCGCCGCGAGCGCAGCGTCGCCGTCGGAGGCGAGCTCCACGTCGTAGCCCGCGAGCTGGAGCGCCCGTTCGAGCGCCTCCCGGACCGCACGGTCATCGTCTGCCACGAGTACAAGCATCACCAGACAGTGTGCCCGTCGAGGTGAGAGCGCGCTAAGAAGAGGTCGAACTCCGCCGCCGCCCGGCGGCGAGCCTCCTCAGCGGATGCCGATGTCGACCCGGAAGACGACGCGAATGTCGCGCCCCTTCGGGATGCGGATCTCCAGCGGTGCGACCGTCGCACGCATGGGCCGCCGGTGCGGCAGCGTTACGCGGTAGACGCCGGGCGCAAGCGCGACGCGGAACGTGCCGTCGGACGCCGTTGTGGTCGTGGCAGCGCGTGTCGTTCCACGCCAGAACAGGAGCTGCTCGTGCGCGTCGGGCGCCGAGCACGGCTGGTCGATCGCGCAGACCGGGCGAGCCGGGTCGATCAGCACCTTGCCGTGGACGCCGCTCGCGGCGACCAGGAGTGCGGCTGCGAAGGTGAGGAGCATCGCTCGATGATGACGCCCGGAGGGCGCCCGCGCGGGCGCCCTCCGTGAGCGTCGCGCTTTAGGAGCGCTTCGCCTCGATGCGGGTGAGTGTGTTCACGCCGCTGAGGAGCGAGCACTTGATCTCGGCGACCTTGCCGGTCGTCAGGCCGCTGACCTTCGACTGCATGTCGGCGGGCACGGCGCAGGTGAGCCCTGCGACCGTGATCGACGTCGACGAGACGGCGGTGATCAGGCCGTGTGCCTCGCTCCGCTCCTTCACGGTCTTCGTCGCCTGGCACCGGCCGGGGCCGAGCTCGACCGCGGCACCGCCGGCGGTCGCGCCGCCGATCTTGCCGCTCGTGAAGCCACCCGAGCCGGTGAAGCCGGC
>JANMQZ010000171.1:0-1776 GCA_031370755.1 Actinomycetes bacterium | reverse complement strand
CACCTGACGAACCTCGGCTCGAAAGGGCTCGGCGAGCCGCCGATCGTCCCGGTCTCGGCCGCCATCGCGAACGCGATCCGCGACGCGACCGGTGCCGAGATCCACGAGCTGCCGATCTCGCGCGAGGAGATGCTGCGCGCGCTCGACGCGGCGAAGACGAAGGAGAAGCGTGGAGCTCCTGCGGCCGTCTAGCCTCGCCGAGATCCCGGCAAGTAACAGACTGTTACTTGCCGGCGGGACCGAGGTGGTGCCGCTCCTGCGCGACGGCCTCCTCCAGGCCGAGCGGCTCGTCGACATCCGCGGCGTCGTGCCGCGCGGCATCAACGGCAACGTGATCGGCGCGGGGACGACGCTCGCCGAGCTCGAGGCGAGCACCGCGATCCCGGATGCGCTCCGCGAGGCCTGCACGCTCGCCGCGTCGCCGCAGCTCCGGAACATGAGCTCGCTCGGCGGCAACCTCCTCCAGTCGACGCGCTGCTGGTACTGGCGGCTCGACTACCCATGCCGCCTCCACGGCGGCGACCGCTGCCACGCGCGCGAGGGTGAGCACCGCGAGCACGCGATCTTCTCGAACGACTTCTGCGCGTCGGCGCATCCGTCCGACATCGCGGCGGCGCTCCTCGCGGTGGGCGCCCGCGTCCGGACGACGACGCGAGAGCTCGCGCTCGAGGAGCTGTACCGGCTTCCGGACGAGGGAAACCGGGACGTCGTGACGCTCGAGCCGGGCGAGCTGATCCTCGAGCTCGAGCTGCCCGAGGTGGAGGCGAGCACCTACCTGAAGGCGATGGACCGCAAGCGCTGGTCGTTCCCGCAGGTCGGCGTGGCGGCGGCGCGGGTCGGCGGCGAGGTGCGAATCGCCCTCGCCGGTGTGGCGCCCATCCCCTGGCTCCTCGGGCCGGACGGCCTCGACGCGGCAACCCCGCTGCCGCGGACCGCCTGGAAGGTCACGGTCGCGAAGGCGCTCGTGGCCCGCGCCGCAGCCGCGCTCTAACCGCCCTAGAATCCCGGCCTCATGGGTCTGCGGCTCCTCGCTCTCCTCGTTCTCACGGGGGTCTCTTGCTTCGCGGCTGCGTCCTCGGCGGCGCACGGAAAACAGGCCGCCGGCGCGACCGTCGCGCGCATCCCCGCGCTGCCCGAGAAGAGCGAGTCGACGACCGGCCTCTGCCCGATTCCGGCCCAATTCCGGCGTGCGTTCCTGCGCGCCGCACACGACAGCGGTCTCCAGCTTTCGATGCTCGTCGCGGTCGCGCAGGTCGAGTCGGAGTTCAAGCCCGACGCGGTCTCGTCTGCGGACGCGCGCGGCCTCATGCAGATCGTGCCGACAACTGCGGCCGAGCTGAAGCTCGACGTCGGCAAGCCTGCCAAGAACGTGCTCGCCGGAGCGCGGTACCTCAGGCAGATGCTCGACCGCTTCCCGCGCACCGATCTCGCGCTCGCCGCGTACAACGCAGGGCCCACCGTCGTCGAGCAGCTCGGCCGCGCGCCGAACAGCGAGTCGCTCTCGTACGTCGCGAACGTCCAGCAGCGCTGGTCCGCTCTCGCGGGCTGCAATTAAGCAGCAACCAGGCTTCAGCCTGGTTGCAGTCGTCGTGTCGATCGTACGAGGCAGACGACTGCAACCTGCTTGAGAGCAGGTTGCGAGAATCACGTCATGGTCTACGCCGTCGTCCTCGCAGCAGGCGCGTCGTCGCGCTACGGCACGACGCCGCCGAAGCAGGAGGTGCTCCTGCCGCACGTGCTCGACGCGCTTGGGCGAAGCGCCGTCGACGGCCACGT
>JANMQZ010000101.1:0-5673 GCA_031370755.1 Actinomycetes bacterium | reverse complement strand
CCGGCGCGGTCGCCTTCGGGCGCCGCGCCGGAGCATTACTATCGGTAGGCGATGCTGGGCTACCAGCGGCGGCACGCGCTCTCGGTTGCCTGCTTGGTCATGGCGGCCCTGATCGGGTTCGCCGCGATCGCCGACCACCGGGACAAGCAGGCACGGGCAAACCGGGCGCAGATTTCGGAGTGGTATTGCGCGCATCGAGGCACCCGCTGCGGTGGTTCGTCGTCAGCTCGGATCGAAGCGCATTGGCAGCAGCGACAGTTGGGGTATGAGATCGCCGTCGCAGGGCTCGCAGGGTTCGCAGTTCTCTGCGTCGCGTTTCGCAGCACTCGCGGCCGGCGCGCTGGGGGCCGCAGCGAGCTGGGGCCTCGTTGAAGCCGGCTGGCCGCGTCTCCGCGAGCTCGAGCTCGCGGTGCCGGGACTGCCGCCGGAGCTCGACGGGCTGCGCATCGCGCACCTCTCGGACTTCCATCTGGGCGTGCCGTCGCCCGGCGTCTTCGCGGTCGAGCGCGGTGTCGCGTGGGCGGCGGAGCGGAAGCCGGATCTCGTCGCGATCACCGGCGATCTGCTGACGCACCCGCGCGGCGAGCGGCGGCTGCGCGCGCTCGTCGAGCGACTGCCGGAGCCGACATTCGCGGTGCTCGGCAACCACGACCTCGCGATCGCGCGCGACCCGATGGCGCGGAAGTCGGACGTGCAGGAGCTGCGGCCCGCGCGGCTGTTGAAGGACGAGGGCGAGCTGATCGAGCTTCGCGGCAGGCAGGTGTGGATCGCCGGCACCGATCCGCGCGCGGTCTTCCGCCGCAAGGAGAAGACTGATCCGAACGCGCTCTCGCACGACGCCGACTTCCGCATCCTGCTCTCCCACTTCCCGCGCGTCCTCGACCGCCTCGAGCCCGGCAGCTTCGAGCTCGTGCTCGCGGGTCACATGCACGACGGGCAGATCACGATCCCGTACCCGGGCGGCAAGGTGCGGCTCGCGCATCCGACGGCGCGCTATGCGACGGGCGTCTACCGCTCGCGCTCCGGCGTCATGCACGTGTCGCCGGGGCTCGGCACGACGTTCGTGCCGTTCCGGTTCGGGGCGCGGCCCGAGGCGACGGAGCTGGTGCTACGTTCGCCCCCGAGCCGATGACAGAGGGCCAGGCCTCCATTTCCGCCGGGATCCTCGCGCGCTACGCGGCGGACGCCGCGGGCGAGGTCGAGGGCGTCCGCGGGCTCGCCCGCCGGCGCGGGGTCAAGATCGAGGACGAAGGCGGCGCGGTGCGGGTCGAGCTGCACCTCGTCGTCGAGTGGGGCGCCTCGATGCCCGAGGTGGGGCGGACGGTGCAGGCGCGGGTGCACGAGTATCTCAGCCGCATGGCCGATCTCGTCCCGGCGAGCGTCGACGTCGTCGTCGACGAGGTCGGTCCCGCGTAATGACGAGGATCGCGGGCCTGACCGGCGCAACGCTCGAGACCGCGCCGGCGGTCTGCCACGAGTGCATCTTCTGGCAGTCGCGGACGGGCCGCTCGGTGGACAAGCGACGCTGGATCCGCGGCACCGAGGATGAGTGGGGGGCGTGGGGCACGGTCTACTACGACGACGACAGGCGGCTGCTCGGGTCGATGCAGTACGGCCCGTCCGATCTCTTCCCGCGCGCCGCGGAGCTTCCCGCCGGGCCGCCGAGCGAGGACTCGGTGCTCGTCACCTGCGCGTATCTCGTCGACCCGTCGAAGCCGTGGGTGATGCAGTCGCTCTTCCTCGCGGCGATCGGCGAGTCGCGCGACAAGGGCGCACGCGCGCTCGAGGCGTTCGCCTACGACTACGACGACGCCGACGAGGTGTCGGCGCTCGAGCGCTTCAACACGCACAAGACGTTCTTCCCGCGCGACTTCCTGGCCGACTTCGGCTTCGTCACGCTCCGCACGCGAGGCCGCGTCGAGCTCCTGCGCCTCGAGCTCGGCGGGCTCGTGCCGGTCGTCGAGGGGAAGCGCGAGCGCGTGCTGCGCGTCGTGCGTGATGCGTTCATCCCGGCGCCTGCGCCGCAGCGGCCCTGACTTTCCGAGCAGGGCGTTTGCCGCCGCGCGCGAACTGGAAGCCATGACCATCTCTTCGACGGGCAACCCCGTGGTTGATCCGGTCAGCCCAGAACTTGCGCTCATCGACTCCACCTTGCGGCAGCGCCTCGTACACAGCGAGCCGGCAGGCGGAACGGAGCTGGTGCAGCCATCCGAGGAGATCGCGGAGACGGCAGGACATGCGGGCTCGGGTTCCGGGGGGCGATCGTTCCCGGTGCGGCTGGTCGCACTTCTCGCGACCCTGATCTCGGTTGCGGGTGCAGGGTGGTACTGGATCGATCGAGCCGGCGTCGTCGGGGCCGGCCGACCGACGACTCGTGCGGCTTCCGCCCGGCATGGAGCCGACGGCGCGGCAATCGCTCAGTCCGCCCGTGTGTTTTCGTGGGCTCCTGTCGCGGGCGTTTCGAAGTACGACGTCCAGCTTCGCCGGGGCGGCGCAGTCATCTTCTCCATCAGAACGGCTACTTCCCAGATCCGCGTTCCCGCGCGTTGGAACCGAGGGGGCAAGACGTTCACATTGTCGGCGGGAACCTACCGTTGGTACGTGTGGCCGATCGCTCCGGGAACGGGCACCCGTCGGGCCGCGGCGGTCGTTTCGACCACGTTCGTCGTCCATGCCTGACGAACCGAGCCAGTCGTGGGCCCCCAATTCGGTCAGGTCATCACCGGGCCACGCCCCCCATTTGGGTTAGATGGGGCCCGGCGCCTCCCTCAGGGCCAACCGCTCGGATGGGGGATTCGCTTCCCCACCGTTACCTCCGATTTCGAGACTTGACAGCCGTAAGGCAACTGACAGCCGCAACGCAACGCTGAAGGAGAGACCCACCGTGCTGGGAGCCGCACCCAGAACGCGCCTCTATGGTGCCGCCATTCTCGTGGCCGCCGTCGCCGCGCTCGTTCCCACTTCGAACGCGCTTGGGCGCGCACTCCCCGTCGAGACCGCTGATCGCGGGACACCGAAGCTCTGGGCAATCGAGCTCGACGGCAAGACGGCAGCGCCTCTCACCTTGTCGGTCTTCAGAGGCTTCGCCAGGAACGGGGCCAACGCGCTTGTCACGGCGCGCGGAGGCTGGACAGCCGCTCGACACCACAAGCTCGTGACGCTCGCTCGAGGAGCTGGATTCCGCCTGATCGAGCCGCGAGTCCTACCGCGGACGCCCGCCGGTGTGCATGGCTTCACCAATGCGCTTCGTACGTCATGCGGAGCAGCGCGCGCTGGAGCGGATCCCTGTGCCGTCCGGGTGCGGAGCGCTGCCGCCGCACGCGGGTGGATTCGTCGGGGAACCGTCCGCTACGTCGTCCTGCGCGTGGCAAACCCACGCGCGTTCACGAAGCTTCGTATCGCATCGACCAAGAAGACGCGCTTCATCGGCATCGTCAAACTTCCGACCAGCGCGGCCGTGGGCGACACCTGGGCTGCGGCGGTGACGGTCGCGAGTGGTGGGGATGCTGACCTCGCGGTGTCGGCCGCAGGAGGCACGTCAGACCCCGCTCTTGCGGCCTATCTCAAGATGCTCAAGACGGCGACAACCACGGTGAAGCAACCCGCTGCTGCCCCTGCGCCGGACGTGACGCCGCCCACCGCGCCGACCGGTCTCGTACTGCTCGCCAACGCGCTCGATTCCGTGACGGTGGGTTGGGGCGCTTCGACCGACGATGTCGGTGTCACGGGGTATGAGTACTTCCTGAACGGAACGTCGGTTGGCAAGACGGCGGCTGGGACTGTCGTCATTCCGAATCTCGGTTGCGGGACGACGTTCACGGTTGGTGTCGAGGCACTCGACGCGGCAGGAAACCACTCGCCGCGCACGACGATTCAGGCGGCCACGCTCTACTGCCAGCGAGGTGGTGGCGGGACAACCCCGCCGCTGGTGGCCCCTTTGACAGCACCGCCGGCGCCTGGCGGTCTCGCGGCGAGCTCCGTCACTCAAACAGCTGTCGCGTTGTCGTGGACGGCGTCGGCTGCCGTCGCAGGGTATGACGTCTACTTCGAGGGTGTCGGCGTGGGCACGACTTCGCTCGCGAGCTACACGTATTCGGGGCTGATCTGCAATACGAGCTACACGCTCGGCGTCGATGCATACGATACTTCCGGTCACAAGTCGCCTATCTCATCGCTGATCGTCACCACAAGCGCGTGTCCGGATACGAGCCCGCCGAGTGCTCCGAGCAACCTGGTTGAGAGTGCCTCGAGCACGTCGAGCATTTCCGCGACCTGGACGGCCGCCACCGACAACGTCGGCGTGACGGGTTATCGAGTCTTCGTCGACGGAACACTCGCCGGAACGAGCTCGACCGCTTCCTACACCATCAATGGGTTGACGTGCGGGACATTGCATCAGATCGTCGTTGACGCGCGCGACGCCGCCGGTAACACCTCCTCGCAGGATTCCGCGACGATGGCCACGGCTTCGTGTCCTCCGCCACCGCCCGGAGATACGTCGGCGCCGTCGACGCCGGTTGGGCTTGTTGTGTCGTCGTCGGGTCAGACGACGATCGCGCTCTCGTGGACTGCTTCCACTGACAATGTTGGTGTCACTGGCTATGGGGTGTACAAGAATGGCGTTCTTGCTGCTACTTCGGCGGGGACGAGCTTTACGCTCAGTGGTCTCGTGTGCGGGACGTCCTATGGGGTCGATGTCGACGCGTATGACGCGGCGGGTAACCGCTCTTCGAAGGCATCTGTGACGGCGGCGACGGCGGCGTGTCCTGATACGTCGCCGCCTTCGGTGCCGTCGGGGTTGGCGGCGAGTGGTGTTGGGCAGACGTCGTTGACGTTGTCGTGGACGGCCTCGACGGACAATGTTGGTGTGACCGGTTATGGGGTGTACCGGAATGGTGTTCTTGTTGCTTCGCCGGTTGGGACGAGTTCGTTGTTGAGTGGTTTGACGTGTGGGACGTCGTACACGCTTGCTGTTGATGCGGTGGATGCGGCGGGTAATCGTTCGGCGAAGGCGTCTGTGACGCAGGTGATGGCGGCGTGTCCTGATACGTCGCCGCCTTCGGTGCCGTCGGGGTTGGCGGCGAGTGGTGTTGGGCAGACGTCGTTGACGTTGTCGTGGACGGCCTCGACGGACAATGTTGGTGTGACCGGTTATCAGGTGTTTTTGGGTGGTGTGCAGGTCGCGACGTGGTTTGCGACGAGCTATCTCTATAGCGGTCTTGCCTGCGGTACGACGTATTCGTTTGGTGTGGCCGCGGTCGACGCTGCCGGGAATGTGTCAGGGACGGCCACGCTGAGCGCAGCGACGGCGGCGTGTTCGGGTGGCGGTACGCCGGGGACGGCGAATCTGTGGGTTGACACGAGTGGCGGCAGCTGCACGCGGCAGGCGTCGGCGGGCGCGTATGTGGATGCGGAGGCGTGTGGCTCGTTCAATGCCGCGTATCAGGCGGCGGCTGCAGGTGACGTTGTTGCCGTCCAGCCGGGGACCTATGGTGCTCAGTCGATCGCCAATCGCACCAACCTCGCCATCGGCTCGGCCCCGGTCGCGTTCTGTGTTGTGTCGGGTGATGTGATCCTCAACAGCGGTAGCGTCGCCAGCGGCGACCTCGTGATCCAGACCCACGACATCACGATCAGCGGCGCCTACTGCGGGTTGTCGGGGCAGCAGACCGA
>JANMQZ010000011.1:0-10193 GCA_031370755.1 Actinomycetes bacterium | reverse complement strand
GCATGGACAAAGGAATCCGCTCTGGAATCACCGTCGTCATCGCCGACGATCACCCTTGTGGGGAGCGATGCTTCCGGGCACCCGAGGCCGTCGACCTCCCGGAGACCCCGGGCAGCAGCAGGGCAAGGACAGCGCGGAACTGCTCGCCTGCCGGCCGGTCGGGGCGCAGAACGTTGTCGGGAGAGGGCCAGTAGGCCCAGGCGAGCGCATCCGCGAACCGCTCGCCGGCGAGCGAGTCGTGGGGTCCGCTCCACCAGGACGAGCCGCCGAGGAGCGCCTCGAGCCGTGAGCGCATCGGATCGGTGAGGAGCGAGAAGTCGACCTGGTGCGCGTACTCGTGCTGGATCACGCCCCAGGAGAAGCGGCCTGAGTCCAGCAGGCTCGCGTCGAGCCAGATCTGGCCCGCGGCGGCGTGCGGGCCGTCGCCGCGGCCGATGTGGATCACGATCGGGCCTGGGACGACGCCCCAGTCGAAGCTGCTCGCGTTGAGACCCGAGCGCACCTGCGCCTGCTGGGCACGCGTGCCGCCGTCGAACGTGTAGTTGCCGCCGGCAGCGAGTGCGCCCGGCGCGAGCACGAGAGCGAAAGCGGAGATGACGAGAAGGCGCTTGAACATCGCCCTCTTGATGTCGCCGAGCCGGGCGAACGGGGACACGCACCACCAGGGACAGCTGCTGTCGCTCTTGTGCTCGATCCCCCTACGTCAAAAAGCGCCGCCGCTCGGAAAACGGGGGCGCTCCCGCAAACGGGGCAGCGAAGTGGACCGCAGACGGGAATCGACAACCGGGCGATGCGGCCGATGCTGTGTTCGATGTCCGCTGCGGCCCCACTCCTCAGTCTCCCCCCGGTGACAACCCTCACCCTCGTCCGCGACGACGTCGCCGACGCGCTTGCCCAAGCCGAAGCGCTCGTCGCCGCGAACAGGCATCGCGAGGCCGACGCGGAGCTCGAGGAGCTCGGGCTGTACGTCCGCGGCGACCAGGCGCTCGCGCTCCGCCAGCGCCTCGCGCTCTCGTGGTCGGAGATGACGCTCGGCAATCTCGAGCACGCCGCCGGGTTGCTCGAGCAGGCAGACGGCATCGTCCGCTCGCCGCGCTTCGACGTGTCCGACCGCGCCGACGTGCTCTTCCGCCGCGGCTGCGTCGACTTCCAGCGCGGCAACGTGGCGGAAGCGATCAACGAGCTCACCGGCGCGATCGAGCTCAACGCCCAGTCGTCGGCCCGGCCGCTCGTCACCGCGAACGCACACGAGTGGCGCTCCCGCTGCTATCAGTTCCGCCGCGACTGGGACGCCGCCGGCAACGACGCCGAGCGTGCGCTCGAGATCGCGCTGCGGATCGCCGACGAGCCGGCACAGGCCCGCGCGCTCTTCCAGGCCTCGCTCGTCGCCGAGCGCAAGCGCGACTGGCTGGTCGCCCGCGTGAATGCGGAGCAGGCGCTCGAGCTCTTTCGAAATCAGGACAACACGCTTGCGGTCTCGCGCATCCTCAACAACCTCGGCGGCATCGACTTCCTGCTCGGCGACGCCGGCTCGGCCGAGGCGCACCTGCTCGCAGCGATCGAGGCGGCGGACGCCGCCGGCAGCGAGCCTGACCTCGCCCAGGCCGTGAGCTCGCTCGCCCAGGTCTACCTCCGCACCAACCGCCCCGCTGAGGCGCGCGTGCGCGCGGAGCGAGCGGCCGAGCTGCTCACCGGGCGCACGGACTTCCTCGACGAGCTCGTGAACGCCCAGATCGTCGTCGCGCGCTCGCTGGCAGCCGAGGGCGACACCGACGGCGCTGCAAGCTGGCTCGACCGCGCGGATCATGCGGTCGACGCACTCGGCTCCACGAGCCACCGCGCCGCCGCGCTCATCGCACGAGGCGATCTCGTGCGCAGCCTCGGCGACCCCGATGCTGCGGCCGACTACTTCCGACGTGCAGCGGAGTCGCTGCAAGACCTCCACTTCTAAGGGGAGGTGAATATGCGCTGGACCTATCTCCTCACCCGCTACGCCCTGCCCGTCGCCGCACTCGCGTTGGGCCTCGGCGGCCACAAGGTCGGCATCTACGGCTTTTCCCGTGGTGCCTAAGAGATGTAGGACTCGCGGAGGGCGATGGCGACAGCTTGGACGCGCGTCGTTGCGCCGAGCTTCTCCATCGCCTTCTGCACATGCGTCCGCACCGTCTGCGGCGAGATCGTCAGGATGCCGCCGATCTTCTCGTTCGAGTTCCCCTCGGCGAGCAGGCGCAGAACGTCCCGCTCGCGCTGCGTCAGCTCGCGGGTGCGATTGCGCCGCCTCTGCGCGATGAGCGCGGCCGCGGCGGTCGGGTCGAGGTATGAGCCGCCTTCCGCGACGATGCGGATCGCGCGGACGAGGTCCTCGAGCGGCGCGTCCTTGTCGAGCACGCCGCCGACCCCGGCGTCGAGCGCGTCGCTCAGCAGAGCGTCGTCGCCGTAGCCGGTGTAGAGGATGACGCGGGTCGTCGAGCCCGAAGCGGTCAGCGCGCGCAGCACGTCGAGCCCGCTGAGACGCGGCATGCGCGCGTCGAGCACCGCGACGGTGGGGTGTGTCTGCTCGATCTTCCGCAGCGCCTCTTCCCCGTCGGTCGTGCTCGCGGTGATCGTGATGCCGTTGTTGCTGAGGAAGCGCGACAGGAACTGCAGCACGGGCGGATGATCGTCGGCGATGACGCAGGTGATGCTCACGCCGCCGCCCTCTCCCGAGACGCTGCGAGCGCGTCCACGACGTCGCGATCGAACGCCTTACCGCGCTCGGACGCGAGATAGGCGAGCGCGTCTGCGTGCGCCATCGGCGGCCGATACGGGCGCACGCTCGTCAACGCGTCGAACACGTCCGCGACCGCGACGATCCGGCCCTCGAGCGGGATCGCCGCGCCGCGCAGCCCGCGCGGGTACCCGCTGCCGTCCCAGCGCTCGTGGTGGGTCAAGGCCAGGGTTGCCGCAAGCTCGAGCAGCTCGCTGCCCGACCCTGCGAGCAGCTCGTGGCCGACCTCGGCATGACGTTGCATCGAGAGGCGCTCCTCGGGCGTGAGCTTGCCCGTCTTGCGCAGGACGTGATCGGGGATGACGACCTTGCCGATGTCGTGCAGCGGAGCCGCCAGCCGCAGGAGCTCGACGCGGTGGGGCGCGAGCGACAGCGTCTCTGCGATCGCGGCTGCGAAGACACCGACGCGGTCAAGATGGGATCCCGTCGCGGTGTCGTGAAACTCGACGGCGCGGCTGAGGCGCGTGAGGGTTTCCGCATACGCGCGTTGCAGCGCCGACTCGGAGGCTGCGCGGCGCTCCGCGTCGAGGCGACGCCGGTGCAACGCGTTCGTCAGGTCGATCAGCAGCTCGTTCGCGCCGAACGGCTTCGTGATGTAGCCGTACGCGCCGAGCTGAAGTGCGGTATTGGCGACGCTCGGATCGTGCTCGCCGGTGACCATCACCGTCGCAACGTCGGGCCGCGTCCGCGCGAGCTCGTCGAGCAGCTCGAGGCCCGACCGGCCGGGAAGGCCGATGTCGCACAGCACGACCGAGAAGGACTGCTCCGCGAGCAGCCGCCGCGCCTCGTCGACACTGCTTGCCGCCACGCACTCGTGGCCGGCGGCGGCGACGAGCCGTATCAGGAGCTTGCGCGTGGCCGCGTCATCGTCGACGCAGAGAACTCGCTCGGAGATCACGCAGTCTCCAGGCGGTCGTCGTCGAGCGTGGACCGGACGGCGCGTGCGAGCTGCTCCGGCGCGAACGGCTTCTTCAACAGCCGGCCCGCGCCCTGCTCCGCGCCCGGGACCTTGTGTGCGTAGCCCGACATGAACATCAGGCGAATCTCGGGATGCGACTCGCGCACGCGAGCAGCGAGGTCGTAGCCGCTCATCTCGGGCATGACGACGTCGCTCAGCATCAGGTCGACGTGCTCTGCCTCGGCGAGCAGTCGTTCCGCCTCGCTCGGCAGGCCGGCTGCGAGCACTTCGTAGCCCGCGCCCTCGAGGACGCGGCGGACGAGCTCGCGCACGGGCTCCTCGTCCTCGACGAGCAGGATCGTCTCCGTGCCCATCGGCAAGGACGACTGCGCGACGGCGCCCCAGGACTCGCTGTCGATCGCACCCGATGCGACCGGCAGGTAGATCGCGAACGATGTTCCACCGCCGGGACGCGCGCCAACCTCGATGCCGCCGTCGGACTGCGCGACGATCCCGTACACGGTCGACAGGCCCAGCCCCGTCCCGACGCCGTCCTCCTTGGTGGTGAAGAACGGCTCGAAGACGTGCGGCAGCACTGCTTCGTCGATACCGGAACCGGTGTCCTCGACGGCGACCCTGACGTAGCGGCCCGGCAGGAGGGGAGGTGAGATGCCGCTCTCACCGCCGTTGAGCTCCGTCTCGGCGATCAGCACGCGGATGACCCCGTTACCGGAGATCGCATCGCGCCCGTTCATGACGAGATTGAGGAGCACCTGCTCCATCTGGCCCGAGTCGGCGATCACGGGCGACGCCGTCTCGTCGAGCTCGAGCTCGAAGTCGAGATCCTCGCGAAGCGAGCGGCGCAAGAGCGACTCGACGCCTCGGACAACCTCGACGAGGCTCAGAAGCCGTGGCTGGAGCACCTGCCGCCGGCCGAATGCGAGCAGCTGTCGCGTCAGATCCGCCGCGCGGTCGGCCGCCTTGATGATCTCCTCGACGTCGTCGATCTGCTGCGGATCGTCGAGCGAACCGCGCAGCACGCTGCTGTAGCCGCGAATGACGAGCAGGATGTTGTTGAAGTCGTGAGCAACACCGCCGGCAAGCTGGCCGATCGCCTCGAGTCGTTCCGCCTGCACGAGGCGCGACTCGAGCGCGCGACGCTGCGTGATGTCGCTGCCGGTGATGACGATGCCTTCGACGGCCGGATCGTGGAGGAGGTTCAGCGCGAACGCCTCGACCGTGCGCCAGGTGCCGTCCTTGTGGCGCGCACGGTACTCGCACGTGTGCGGCACACCGGGGTCTGCGCCGGCGCGCACGAAGACGTCCGCAAGCACTTGTTGATCGTCGGGATGGACGAAGTCGAGCGAGGTGGCGCCGACCATCTCGTGCGACTCGTAGCCGAAGAACCGCTGGACCGACGGGCTGATGTAGCGCATCACGCCCTCGGCATCGAGGATGGCCGTGATGTCGTGCGAGTTCTCGATCAGTGCACGGAAGCGAGCCTCGCTCTCGCGGAGCGCCTTCTCGGCTGCCTCGTTCGCCGCGATCAGGTCGCGCGTTCGCTCGGCGACGAGCCGCTCGAGCTCTTCCTCGTGCATCGACGTGGACATCTACGTCGAAGTCTCGTCACAGCGAACTACCACCGAAAGCGCCTAAAACCACATTTCGCACTACGGCGAATCGTGATGCCCGCGTACCCCTAATCGGGTGTTTTCGTCACCCTTTCCGACGCACTGCCGGTCGCTTCGGGCAGATAGACCGAGAAGACCGAGCCGCGACCGACCTCGCTGTCGACGACGATCGTGCCGCCGCTCTGCTTCGCGATCCCGTACGACGCCGCCAGACCGAGCCCTACGCCGGCGCCGACGTCCTTCGTCGTGAAGAAGGGCTCGAAGAGATTCTCGATGGCGCCGTCGCCGAGGCCGGCACCGAAGTCCTCGACCGACACGACCGCGAAAGCGCCGTCCTCGTGGCCGTCCGGCAGTGACCGCGCGTTCGCCGTGCGCACGACGAGCGACCCGTGACCGCCCGTCGCGTCGGCGGCGTTTGCCATCAAGTTGAGCAGCACCTGCTGGATCTGCGCCGGATCGACTCGCACGCGGCAGACATCCGGGTCGAGGTCGTAGGTCACCTCGAGCGTGTCGCCGACGATCCTCTCCGCCATCTCTCCGAGCTCCTCGACGAGCCGGTTGAGGTCGACGACCTGCGCCTGGAGCGTCTGGCGCTGGCCGAGCGCGAGCAGCTGCGCCGTCAGGTCTGCGGCACGCCCGGCGGCGATGTCGATCTGCGTCGCATCGTGATGCTCGGGGCTGCCCGGCGCCGAGCGCGCTACGAGCAACTGCGCGTAGCCGCGAATCGCCGTGAGCATGTTGTTGAAGTCGTGCGCGACACCGCCGGCGAGGCGGCCGACGCTCTCGAGCTTGTGTGCGCGCCAGAGCTCGCGCTCGAGCCCTCTGCGCTCGGTGACGTCTCGAAGGACCGTGAGGTGCCGTCCCGGCAGGACGTGCGCCTTCGCCGAGTACTCGATGTCTCGACGCGCTCCGTCGCCGCGGACGAGCACGTAGGCGCCGGTCGCCTCCCCGCTCGAGAGGATCCCGCGCCAGAGGTCGGCAATGTCGCTGTCCGGCTCCACGAACTCGCCGATCAGCCGGCCGGTGAGCTCGTCTCGCGAGAGCCCGAAGAGCACTGACGCAGCCGGGTTCGCATCGACGAAGCAGCCGTCGTCGTCGAGCAGCAGCACCGCTTCGAACGCGTTGTCGAAGACGGCCCGGAACATCTGCTCGCTCTGGTGGCGTTCGGTGACGTCGATCAGGAACCCCCGCTCGGTCCGGGCGACCTCGTCGCCGTCGTAGATCGTCTCCATGCGGTCGAGAATCCAGCCGACGCTTCCGTCGGCACGAAAGACGCGGTACTCGAGCTCGAACGGGGCGTGGCGCTCGCGCGCCTCCGCCTCCGCGCGCTTCACGATCGGGAGGTCATCCGGATGCACGACTCGCTCCCAGAGCCGAACGTCGGCGAGCCACTCTTCGACGGCGTAGCCGAAAAGCTCCTCGATCTGCGGGCTCACGAACAGCGTCCGGTACGCGGGCTCGATCTCGGTCACGTACGTGACGAACGGCAGCTGCTCGATCAGCCCGCGGTACTGCTGCTCCGCGGCTGCGCGCTCTGCTTCGGCGCGGCGCTGGGCAGTGATGTCCATGACCAGACGTCCGTACTGTATCTCCGACTCCGTTTCGATCGGAAAGAACGACGCGAGCGTCACCAGGCGCTCGCCGTCGCGCACCACCTCGAGCTCCAGGTCACGGACAGGAACACCCGTGCGCTGAACCTCGGCGAGGATCGGGTCCACCATCGCCGCCACAACAGGAGAGACCTCGGCAAGCGTGCGGCCGACGAAGTCGGCAGGGGTTATTCCATTCAGGCGCGCCAATGCGTCGTTGACACGGGTGTAGCGCCCCGCCGCGTCGCTGATGCCGAGACCGACCGGCGAGTCGCGGAAGAACGCAACAGCCTGCGCGCGCTCCGCGGCGAGCTCGCGCTCGAATGTCTTCTCGCGCGTGACGTCGCTGAGATACCCGTGGATGTAGAGCTGACCATCGTCTTCGCAGACGACGACGGCGACATCGCGCACCCACACCTCGCGCCCATCGCCCGCCGTGACGCGGTACTCGACCGACATCGGCTCGTGCGTCGCCCGGATGCACTCGAGAGCGGCCCGGTAGCGGCCCACGTCCTCCTCCGCCATGCGCGAGAACCAGAACTCGTCGTCGGCCATGATGGTGGCCGCCGGGAAACCGAAGAGAACCTCGAGTTGCTGGCTCACGTAGAGCGGTGGGAACGACGGCTCCAACCGGAGCGTGTACGTGACGAGCGGCAGGCGCTCGGCGAGCATGCGGACGCGTTCCTTCGGTTGCGCGGAGCTCATGCCGCGCGCTCGCTAGCGAGGAACGACACGGTGGAGCTCCTCCACGGAGATCGATCCCGCCTCGACCTTGCCCAGGCCGTCGGTCCAGAGCGAGCCCATGCCGGCGGCCGTTGCTGCGCGCTCGATCTCGTCGTGCGAGGCTCCGGAGGCGATGAGCGCGCGCAGGGCGTCGTCCATGATGAGGAACTGGAAGACGCCGATCCGCCCGCGGTAGCCGCCCGTGCAGTGCCGGCAGCCGGTTGCGTGGAAGAACGTGCGGCGCCCGCCCTCGAGTGGGAGCCCGAGCGACTCGAGGAGATCGTTGGCAGGCTCATAGGCCTCGCGGCAGTAGAGACACAGCCGCCGCGCGAGCCGTTGCGCGATCACGCCGGCGAGTGCGGCGCTCACGACGTAGTGCTCGACGCCCATCTCGACGAGACGCGTGACCGCGCTCGTCGCATCGCCCGTGTGCAGCGTCGAGAGGACGAAATGCCCGGTGAGCGAGGCGGAGAGCGCGAGCTGCGCCGTCTCGTGGTCGCGGATCTCCCCCACCATCAGAACGTCGGGGTCGCCGCGCAACACGGAGCGAAGCGCCGCCGGGAAGGTGACGCCGAACAGGGGATTCACCTGGATCTGGTACGTCCCCGGGAGCTCGTACTCGACGGGATCCTCCACCGTGATGACGGTGCGGTCGGGCCGCGCGATATCAGCGAGCGCGGTGTTCAGCGTCGTCGACTTGCCGGAGCCGGTCGGCCCCGTGACGAGCAGCGCGCCGACTGCCCGTTCGACCAGCCGTTCGATCTCCATCTGCATCGCATTCGAGAGGCCGAGATCGGTGAACGATCGCGGCGTGCGGAGCCTGCCGAGGAGGCGCAACACGACGCCCTCGCCGTGAACGGTCGGGAGAATCGCCACGCGCATGTCGATCGCGCGGCCGGCGGTGGTGCGGATCGCGAACCGTCCGTCCTGCGGACGGCGGCGCTCGGCAACGTCGAGCCCGGCCATCACCTTGATGCGAGAGACGGCGGCGGAGGCGTCCTCCGGCGTCATGGTCGAGTGCTCCTGGACGACGCCGTTCACGCGGAGCCGGATGTAGTACATGTGCTCGGCGGGGATCACGTGCACATCGCTGGCCTGCACGGCGACGGCGGCGCCCACGATCGCGTTGACCGCTCGCACGGCAGGGGCGTTGTCCGCGAGCTCTCCTTCGACCAGCAGCTGCTCGGCGTCGAGCGTGCCGCCGCGCACAAGCTCCTCGAGGATCTCGCGCACGTCCTCGTGCGCGGCGAGCGACACGACGACCGGGCGGCCGGTGACACGCTCCAACTCGGCCACGCCGGCAAGCGACGGCTCGATGAGCGCGACGTGCAGCATGTCTTCGACCAGGTCGAACGGAACGGCGTTCAGGCGCTCGAGCACCTCGAGAGGCGCGGCGCGCACGGCGTTCGGATTGAGCGTAACGAGCGCGAGGTCGACGTACGGAAGCCCGTGCTGCGCGGCAAGCGTGCGGCCCCTGACCGCGACGAGGCGATCAGCCATGGCTGATCGCGCGGACGCGGGATTCGAGCTCCTGCGGGCTGAAAGGCTTGGTGACGTAGACGTCTGCGCCTGCGTCGGCGCCGGCCGTGACGTCGATGTCGCGCGCACGTGCCGTCAAGAGGATCACCGGCACGTTGAGGTTCTCCTCGCGCATGCGCTTCGTGACCTCGAGGCCGGTCATCTCCGGCATCGCCACGTCGAGAATCGCGAGATCGGGATGCCGGTCGCGCGCGAGCTGGAGGGCCTCGACGCCGTTCCGCGCCGAGATGACCGTGTACCCGGAGCGCTCGAGGCGCACGCGGACGAGCGAGAGGATGTCGATGTCGTCGTCGGCGATGAGTACGAGACGAGGGGCCATGTTCCAAGGATCGGCCCGCTTCCCGGCCGGCCCATCCGCAGTCCGTCGTACCTGCGGCCGCCCGGATCCCGCGCGTTTCCGCCTAAACGGGTGAGGGCGTGAGCGCCGTGACTGCGGCTTCCAGCGCCTCGACGGTGAACGGCTTCTCGAGGAGCGCGACCACGCCGCTGTCGAGGAAGCCCGTGCCGCCGGGGATCTGGCCCATGCAGACGATCGGAATCTCGGGGAAGAACAGGCGGACGAGCCGTGCCTGCTCGACGCACCACGGAGCCAGCGGCTCCAGGATCAGGAGGTCACCGCGAGGCGGAGCCTCGACGTGCCGATCGAGTGTTATCGCCTCGTGCCCGAGGCGCTCCATCAACACGGTGAGGAGGCGACGGACGTCGGGGTCCGCCTCGCAGATCAGGATGCTCGCCATTGCCACAAGCGCACCGTGCGACGGCAGCGTCGGAAACACGGCTGCCCTTCGGTGTGATCTTCGTATGAGCGAAACGGCTTAGGCGGGCGTGACCCTGCCGCGGACCTCGCCGAGCTCGAGGCCGCCCGCGCGCCCGCGCAGGACGACCTCGTCGCCGTCCTCGAGGAAGCTGCGTTCCGAGCCGTCCGCCAGGCGCAGGCGCCGGGCCCCGTTCTCGGCCAGCTCGATGAGTGAGCCTTCGCTCCCGTGCTCGGCGCCGGAGATCGTTCCCGTGGCCATCAGGTCGCCGGTGCGGAGGCGGGCGCCGTT